>NZ_JBFTOX010000049.1:0-73440 GCF_056398185.1 Cupriavidus sp. 05L310 | reverse complement strand
AATGAGACCTTGGCCGTGATCGCAACACGTATCCATCGCGTGCGGCCGGATCGCGCCAAGCCTCGTCCGCCTCGCCACAAACCTCATCGACATGCTGCTTATAAGGCCTGTTGATGCCTAATTGTTGATGCTTAACTTGGGTGGATTGCTCCGCGACCCCCCTCGGTGAGCCAACGTTTCATATTGCCGCTGGAGTTCACACCATAAAACTGATCGACTACATAAAATGGATTTCAGAAAACTCCTTAATGGATAGAGAGGAAATGCGCTCGTCTGTGCGGAGTAATGCACTTTCTTCGCCGGTAACAGGAGAATTGCTCTCTGTTCTGGCGAGCGAAATGAGGAGCGAGGAAAACTGGACGCGCTTCATGAGGTCCGTCTCCGGCGAGAAACTCAGTGCATCGGGGATAGACATCTCAGGGTTCGTGGGACGATGGCATTCCAGGCGAACATAGAAAGCGACTTCACAGCGCTAGATGCGGGTTTTGCGCCGAGGCCGATCAGACTACTTTTTCCTCATGTCTACATATCTCCAAACCACCGCAACTGAATGCGGGCTAGCGTGCCTAGGCTACGTTGCTGCCCACCATGGGCGAGTTCTCTCGATGAACGAGCTGCGCGCTAGGTTTGTCGTCTCGATGCGAGGCATGAGTTTGGCAGACCTCGCACGGCTCGGCAGCGCAATCGGGCTAATAGCCAGACCGTTGCGGCTAGAAATGCATGAGCTGACGGAGCTCACTTTGCCGTGTGTGCTTCACTGGGACATGAGTCACTTTGTTGTCCTAAAGCGTCTTTCGCGCGGGAAACTGACTATCTTCGATCCCGCTTGCGGCGAGCAGCAGCTACCAATGAGTGTGGTGAGTAAACATTTCACCGGCATTGCATTAGAACTGTCTCCGGCTCCGGACTTCGAGCCAAGACTGCCCCATCCCGCGATTGGATGGCGTCAACTAGTTGGACGTCTCAATGGGCTGTGACGTAGTTTGGGGCAGATTTTCCTGCTTGCGGCTAGTCTTCAGCTTGCATTACTTATTTCCCCCTTATTTACCCAATGGATCGTCGATGGTTCCATTGTTTCTGGGGACATGGGGTTGTTATGGGTGCTCGTTATCGGGGCCGTACTCACTACCCTTATAAAGGTGGGGCTAGAACTGGCTCGCGGCTGGTTGGGTATCGTGATTTCCGTGCAATTCGGCACACAGTGGGCTGCTCGTGTCATGAAGCATTTGCTCCACCTGCCAACCCAGTGGTTCGAGGTGCGTCATTCAGGTGATATCATTTCGCGCTTCCAATCGACGCAGAGCATCCAGCAGACAGTGACAGGCAAGCTGGTTGAGATCATTTTAGACGGCCTGTTCGCGCTAGTGACACTCGTTGTTATTCTCGTTTACAGCCCAGAACTAGGTGTCATAGCTATTGGCGCTGTCATTGCATACGCCGCAATACGAATTCTTCCGCATGGAGCATATCATCGGTCAAGCGATGAAGTGATGACCCATGAGGCAAAGGCACAGACTCATTTCCTCGAGAGCATCCGGGGGATTCAGGTGATAAATCTGATGAGCCTTGAGGATGTACGTATTTCTAAATGGTTTAATGCTATCACTTTGGCAGCCAATCGGCGCGCAAAAAATCAAGAACTCGCCCTGTCGTTTAACGCCGGGTATAACTTGGTTTTCGGGATCGAGAGCATTGCGGTATTGGGTTGGGGGGCGGGTATGGTTATAAACGGTGTACTTACAGTTGGTATGCTAATGGCATTCATTTCCTATAAGGACGCATTTTCTTCCAGAATGCAGCGTTTCATCGATAACATCATGTCGGTTCGGATGCTTCGCCTTCACGTCGAGCGGCTTTCGGATATCGTGCTAACTGAGCAGGAAGAGACGACTGGCGTCATGCCCGAGCAGCTTGGAGAGTTCAACGATCACACGCCTCTCTCTCTGAAGCTGGAAAACATAGGCTTTCGCTATGGCAGCGGGAGTAATTGGGTGCTTCGGGATTTGAGCATCGAGTTCGTTCCGGGAGAACACGTTGCAATTGTTGGAGCCACCGGCTGCGGAAAGACAACGCTTGCAAAGATCATTTTGGGTCTACTGGAACCAACGGAAGGATCTTTGCGAATAAATGGAATTCCAGTACATCAATTCGGCCTTAGGAATTGGCGAAAAAAGGTTGCTGCTGTAATGCAGGATGATCAACTTTTTTCCGGTAGCCTGCAGGATAACATCTCCGGATTTGACGAGCACATTGACCGCGAACGCGTTTATGCCGCGGCGAAAGCGGCAAAGATCCATGACGAGGTGTTGGCCATGCCGATGGCATATCACTCCCTAACAGGCGATATGGGCAGTAGTCTTTCTGGCGGACAGAAACAGCGGGTGCTTCTGGCTCGTGCACTATATCGGCAAGCCAGGATTCTGGTGCTCGACGAGGCTACAAGCCATCTGGATGTGGAAACAGAGAGAGCAGTCAATGAAGCTATCCGCACCCTGACTGTAACACGCATCACGATTGCACACCGTCGGGAGACCATTGCGATGGCCGATCGCGTGATTGATATCACTGACTTCAGCGAACACGACCGATAGCTACCAATGATCGCGGATCAGAGCACTCTCGGAGAGATCTGGTTTTAGCTTCCATGGCCCGAGCATTGGTCGGATCGAGTTGGTAGATGCTCGCTACCTACGTCAATGCCCATCCTCGCTTGTCCGACCTCGGTAAACTCCCCATTTTCGCCTCCTGTCAGAAAGCGTGGTGCCGATATGCCGAGCAGACTTTCAAGGGAACAAACTTACCCAGCGGGAAGCAAAGCTCACCCATCAAGCCCAATGTTGTCTGCCGAAGCCAGTCTCTCGCAGAGGTAGCCCGTAGGCACACCGGAGGGGACACGGCCAAGCTGCGCACCAACGCCGAGAGCCTACTACCCTGCGACTGGTTCCTAGGCGCAAGTCGGCACGGCGCGGCGTGCCGGTTGCTCTCCCGCAGGCGAGAGAGCAACCGGCGGAGCGGCAGGCGCTCGCGATGCCGCCGCCTTCAACCAGCGGCGACCACTTTGCGCGCAAACGCCGCCAGCGCGTCCAGTACCTCATCCGGCCTTTCCCCCATCAGCGCGTGCCCGCAGGGCACCGTGACCGTGCTGGCCGATGCCATCCTGGCGGCGAGCGCCTGGGCGGCCTTGGGCGAGGTCATCATGTCCTTGCTGCCGTTGATGAACAGGGTGGGGCAGCGCACGGCGGCCACCGCGGCGTCGCCGTTGGCGTAGGCGTTGCAGGCGGAGAAGTCGTTGTGGAAGACGTGGCCTTCGGGGTTGCGTTGTGCCACGCGTTCCATCAGGCGCTGGCTGCCGCCTTGCATCCACGAGCCCGGTCCCGGCGAGGAGGGCTTGTTGGCGAGGCTGGAGTGCGACCACGCATTGACCATGGCGATGGCCTGGTCCACGCGGTTGAGCGAGGCGTCGAGCAGGGCGTCGGCAACCTTCATCGGGTAGGCCGTGGCGAGCAGGGCGATGCCGCGCACCGCGTCAGGGTGGCGGGCGGCCGTTTCCAGCGCGATCAGCGAACCCATGCTGTGCCCGAACACCAGGGCGGGGGCGCTCACGCCGGCCGCGCGCACCAGTTCGATCACCCAGTCGGCCATGGCTTCGACTGTCTTGAGCGGCTCGCCTTCGCTGCGGTTGTGGCCGGGCAGGTCGACCGCCAGCACGCTGAAGCCGTGGTGCGCGAACCAGCGCGTCTGCAGGGCCCAGACGCTATGGTCGTTCTGTGCGCCGTGCACGAATACGGCGCAGGGCAGGGCGGGGTCGAAGGGTTTGCCGCCGGTGTAGGCATAGGCCTTGCGGCCTGCGATTGTCAGTTCCATCAGGCTTGGCCTCCCTTGCCGCTCATGGCTTTCTCCGCGGCCTTGAGGCCGCGCTTGAGGTCGTCGATCAGGTCGTCCGGGTCTTCCAGGCCGACCGACAGGCGGATGGTGCCTTCGCCGATGCCGGCCGCCTGCAGCGCCGCGGCGTCCATGCGGAAGTGGGTGGTGGAGGCGGGGTGGATCACCAGCGAGCGGGCGTCGCCCACATTGGCAAGGTGGGAGAACAGCGCCAGGCTCTCGATGAAGCGCTGGCCCGCGGCGCGGTTGCCCTTGAGGTTGAAGCTGAACACGGCGCCCGCGCCGCGCGGCAGCAGGCGCTTGGCGAGTTCGTAGTCCGGGTGGGATTCCAGTTCCGGATAGGCCACCGACTCGACCATCGGATGCGACACCAGGAACTGCACCACGCGGCGCGCGTTTTCCACGTGGCGGGCCATGCGCAGCGGCAGCGTCTCGATGCCCTGCAGCAGTTGCCAGGCGGCCATCGGGCTCAGGCAGGCGCCGAAGTCGCGCAGGCCCTCGCGCCGCGCGCGCAGCAGGAAGGGCGCCACCGTGCTTTCCTCGGTGAACACCATATTGTGGAAACCGGCATAGGGCTCGGACAGTTCCGGGAAGCGCCCGGAGGCCTCGAAGTCGAACGTGCCGCCTTCCACCAGCACGCCGCCGATGGTGGTGCCGTGGCCGCCCAGGAACTTGGTGGCCGAGTGGTAGAGCAGGCCGGCGCCGTGGTCGAAGGGCTTGAGCAGGTAGGGCGTGGTGAACGTGGAGTCGACCAGCAGCGGGATGCCATTGTCCTGGCCGAGCTGGGCCAGGGTCGGGATGTCCAGCACGTCCAGCCCGGGATTGCCCAGGGTCTCGCCGAACAGCAGTTTCGTCTCCGGCCGGATCGCCGCGCGCCAGGCGTCGATATCGCGCGCCTGCACGAAGGTGGTCTCGATGCCGAAGCGGCGCAGCGTGTAGTGCAGCAGGTTGTGCGAGCCGCCGTACAGGGCGCTGGACGCCACTACGTGCGAGCCCGCGCCCATCAGGGTGGCCACCGCCAGGTGCAGCGCAGCCTGGCCCGAGGCCACGCCGATCGCGCCGGCGCCGTTCTCGAGGGCGGCGACGCGCTCTTCGAAGACGGCTACGGTCGGGTTGGAGATGCGGGAGTAGACATGGCCCGCGCGCTCCATATTGAACAGCGAGGCGGCATGCTCGCTGTCGCGGAAGACGAAGGATGTCGTCAGGTGGATGGGCGTGGCCCGTGCCCCCGTGGCGGGGTCGGGGGCGGCGCCTGCATGCAGCGCGAGGGTGTCGAAACGGGTACCGGACATGGCGTTAAAGGCTAGAGTTGTCTCCGGTGCGCATCGTAGCATCCGCTGCCGCCGGCGAGCACGGCAAATAGCCCTGGCGGCGCTGGCGGCACCCCGTGCTTTACTTGGGCGGCCGGTTTCGGCTAGGATCGGCGCATCAGGCCGTGCCGGGCGCGGCAGGCAATACACAGCAAAACAGTAGTTTCAGCAAGCGGAGACCATCATGAAAGTCAGCGACATCCTGCAAATCAAGGGCAACACGCTCTATACGGTGAAGCCGGAGACGTCACTGCTGCTGGCGGTCAATATCATGGCCGAGCACGATATCGGCTCGCTGGTGGTGATGGAGTACGGCGACCTGGTGGGCATGCTGACCTTCCGCGAGATCATCAAGACCCTTTCCGCCAATGGCGGCAGCGTCGGCACCACCAGCCTGCGCAAGGTCATGGACGATGCGCCGCTCACCTGCACCATGGAGACCGACGTCAACGAAGTCCGCCGCATGATGCTGGAGCGCCACACGCGCTACCTGCCGGTGCTGGACAACCGCACCCTGATGGGTGTGATTTCCTTCTATGACGTCGCCAAGGCCGTGGTGGAGGAGCAAAGCTTCGAAAACCGCATGCTCAAGGCTTATATCCGCGACTGGCCGGAAGAAAAGACCGATTGAGCCTCCGCGCCGGCGCGAGGATCGGAGTGCTTCCGGGGGGGCGATGCCGTACGGCGGTTGAGGCTTGGTGGGCCCCGGCAGGGCGGGGCGCGGTCGAGATGCGTATTGCACGGTACCGCAAGCATCCCTTGCAATGGCATGCCCGCCGCCGTGCGAGCATTGTCAGCGACGTCGCCGGGCGCCCACCGGGCCGCCCGGTTCGCCGGGGTCACCTCTTTCCTGCCTACATGAGCCAACAAAACCAATTTCGCCTGCTCAGTGCACGCCGCTTCGGCCCGTTCTTCTGGACCCAGTTCCTGGGCGCGATGAACGACAACCTCTTCAAGGTCGCCTTCACTTCGCTGGTTACTTACCACACCGCGCTGTTCGAGGGCGTTGACGCCAAGAGCGCGGCGTTCCTGATCTCCGCCATCTTCATCGCGCCATTCGTGCTGTTCTCCGCCACCAGCGGCCAGATTGCCGACAAGATCGAGAAGTCGCGGCTGATCCGGCTGGTGAAGACCCTGGAAATCGGCATCATGCTGCTGGGTATGGCCGGCTTTGCCATGCACAGCGCGCCATTGCTCTACCTTGGCACTTTCCTGATGGGGCTGCACTCGACGGTGTTCGGCCCGGTCAAGTTCGCCTACCTCCCGCAGCACCTGGACGAGACCGAGCTGGTAGGCGGCAACGGGCTGGTGGAAATGGGCACTTTCGTCGCCATCCTGCTTGGCACCCTGCTGGGCGGCGAGCTGGCCGGCCTTACGCACGGCGAAAAGATCGTCGGGCCGTTCTACGTCGGGGCCGCGTGCGTGGTGCTGGCGCTGGCCGGGCGGCTGGTGTCGGCGCGGGTGCCGCATTCGCCGGCGCCGCAGCCGGACCTGCGCATCAACTGGAATCCGTTCACGGAGACCTGGCGCAACCTCAAGCTGGCCCATGGCAACCGTACAGTATTCCTGAGCCTGCTGGGCATTTCGTGGCTCTGGTTCCTTGGCGCCACGTTCCTGACCTCCTTTTTCGGCTTTGCCAAGGACGTGCTGGGCGGCGACCAGAATGTGGTGACGCTGCTGCTGGCGGTGTTCTCGCTCGGCATCGGCACCGGCTCGCTGCTGTGCGAGCGGCTGTCCGGGCGCCACGTCGAGATCGGCCTGGTGCCGTTCGGCTCCATCGGCATGACAGTGTTCGCGGTCGATCTCTTCCTGGCCAGCAACGGCGAGCAGCACGCCGAACTGTCCGGGCTCGCCGGCTTTGCCGCCGACCCGCGCCATTGGCGCGTGCTGGCCGACCTGTTCCTGCTGGCGATGTTCGGCGGCTTCTACAGTGTGCCGCTGTACGCGCTGATCCAGAGCCGCTGCGCGCCCACCCACCGGGCCCGCATCATTGCCGCCAACAACATCCTCAACAGCTTTTTCATGATCGGCTCCTCGCTGCTGGCGGTGGTGCTGACCCAGGCCGGCTTCAGCATTCCGCAATTGTTCCTGGTGGTCGGGCTGCTGAACGCGCTGGTGGCCATCTACATCTACAGCCTGGTGCCGGAATTCCTGCTGCGCTTCATCGCCTGGATCCTGGTGCACACGGTGTACCGCCTGCAGCGCGTGAATTCCGACCGCATCCCGGCCGAAGGCCCCGCGGTGCTGGTGTGCAATCACGTGAGCTTTGCCGATGCGGTAGTGCTGATGGCCGCGAGCCCGCGGCCGGTGCGTTTCCTGATGGACCACAACATCTTCAAGGTGCCGCTGATGTCGTGGTTCTTCCGCCAGGCCAAGGCGATCCCGATCGCGCCCGCGTACGAAGACCCGCAGATGCTGGAGCGTGCCTACGACGAAGTCGCGCGCGCGCTTTCGGAGGGCGACCTAGTCTGTATCTTCCCTGAAGGCAAGATCACCGCCACCGGCGACATCAACCCCTTCAAGCAGGGCGTTCAGCAGATCATCCGGCGTACGCCGGTGCCGGTCGTGCCGATGGCGCTGCGCGGGCTGTGGGGCAGCTTCTTCTCCCGCAAGGGTGGCTCGGCCATGTCCCGCCCGTTCCGGCGCGGCATTCTCAACCGGCTCGAGCTGGTGGTGGGTGAGCCGATCGCGCCGGAGCTGGCTACGCCGGAGAGCCTGCAGCAGGTGGTGCAGGGCTTGCGTGGCGAGTGGCGCTAGGGCGCTAGCGTAGTGCCCGCAGCGGCGGGTATCCCCGATGTCGCCGAGCCAAAGGAGTCGGCAACCATGATCACGCTCTACACCTTTGGGCCGGCATTCGGCCTGCCCGATGCCAGCCCCTTTGTCACCAAGGCCGACCTGCTGCTCAGGCTCGCGGGCCTGCCGTACCGTGCCGAGCGTGGCGGCCTGCGGCGCGCGCCCAAGGGCAAGCTGCCCTATCTCGACGACGCGGGCCGCGTGGTGGCCGATTCCACGCTGATCCGGTGGCACCTGGAGAAGACCTACCACATCGACTTCAATGAAGGGCTGACGCCCGCCCAGCGTGGCACCGCCTGGGCGGTGGAAAAGATGCTGGAAGACAACTTCTACTGGGCAGTGGCCGACGCGCGCTGGAACCATGACGCCAATTTCGCGCGGGGTCCGGCAACTTTCTTCCGGTCCGTGCCCTGGCCGCTGCGCGGGCTGGCGATCCGTTTTGTGCGCTCCAAGATCCGTCGCATCCTGTGGACGCAGGGGCTTGGCCGCCACAGCCCGGCCGACCTGGCCGCCATCGCCAGCCGGGACGTGGCGGCGGTGGCCGACGTGCTGGGCGAGCAACCCTTCCTGATGGGCGACAAGCCATGCGGCGCCGATGCCACCGTCTTTGCGTTCATGGCGGGTGCGCTGTGCCCCTTGTTCGAGACACCGATCCGCACGGCCGCCGAGTCCCATCCCAACCTGGTGGCCTACGTGGCACGCATGCGGGAGCGGTACTACCCGGACCTGGCTCCTGTACGGACGGCCTGATGCGGGCCTGAGGGCACCACCTGAAGACCGGGCGACGCATCCCGGTGCGGCCTGGCGGGGCCGGACGGGCCGCAAAAGCCTTACAATGTAGCCCGTTCCCCAATTCTCACGCCCTCCGCGGTCTCCATCATGTCCGGCAACACTCTCGGCCTGCTCTTCACTGTCACCACTTTCGGCGAATCGCACGGGCCGGCCATCGGCGCGGTGGTGGACGGCTGCCCGCCGGGCATGGAACTCACCGAAGCCGATATCCAGATCGACCTGGACCGCCGCAAGCCCGGCACCTCGCGCCATGTCACGCAGCGCCAGGAAGCCGACCAGGTCGAGATCCTGTCCGGCGTGTTCGAGGGCAAGACCACCGGCACGCCAATCTGCCTGCTGATCCGCAATACCGACCAGCGCAGCAAGGACTACGGCAATATCGTCGAGACCTTCCGGCCCGGCCACGCCGATTACACCTACTGGCAGAAGTACGGCATCCGCGACTATCGTGGCGGCGGCCGTTCGTCGGCGCGCCTGACGGCGCCGGTGGTGGCGGCGGCGGCGGTCGCCAAGAAATGGCTGCGCGAGCAATACGGCACCGAAATCCGGGGCTATATGTCGCAACTGGGCGAGATTCGCGTGCCGTTCGTGGACTGGGCGGAAGTACCGCGGAATCCCTTCTTCGCCCCCAACGCGGAGATCGTGCCGGAACTGGAAACCTATATGGACACGCTGCGGCGCGACGGCGATTCCGTCGGCGCGCGGATCGAGGTAGTGGCCAGCAACGTGCCGGTGGGCCTGGGCGAGCCGCTGTTCGACAAGCTCGATGCCGACATCGCGCACGCGATGATGGGCATCAATGCCGTCAAGGGCGTGGAGATCGGCGCGGGATTTGAAAGCGTCAGCCAGCGCGGCAGCGTGCATGGCGATTCACTCAGCGCGGAAGGATTCCGCGGCAACAACGCCGGCGGCGTGCTGGGCGGCATTTCGACCGGGCAGGACGTGACAGTCTCGCTGGCGATCAAGCCGACCTCCAGTATCCGCACGCCGCGCGAATCCATCGACAAGGCCGGCCAGCCCGCCACGGTGGAGACCTTCGGCCGCCACGATCCCTGCGTGGGCATCCGCGCCACCCCGATCGCCGAAGCCATGCTGGCGCTGGTGCTGATCGATCACGCGCTGCGCCATCGCGCCCAGTGCGGCGATGTCAAGGTCGATACTCCGCGCATCCCCGCCCAGTCACCGCAGTCCGGCCAGTCGCGCTGAGTTGGCGCAGGCGGAACCACACGCCCACGCCCTCGGCGGCGGGCGCGTCGCCGAGACGCGTTTTGGCCTCTTTTACCTCGGCTACTACGGCTATGTCGGCGTTATCTCGCCCTATGTAAGCCTGTTTTTCGCCGGGCGCGGTTTTTCCCCGGTACAGATCGGCGTACTGATGGCCTGCTTCCAGGTCAGCCGCATCGTCGGCCCGTATTTCTGGGGCTGGCTGTCGGACGTGATGCATACGCGGGTGCGCCTGCTGCGCCTGGCCGCCGTCACGGCCTTGCTCGCTTTCCTGATGGTGCCTGGCGTGACCAGCTACGGCGGGATGATGGCGATGATGATCGGGCTGAACCTGATCACCAGCGCCATGTCGCCGCTGGGCGACGCGCTCACGATTTCCACGCTGCGCCGCCATGGCGCCTTCGATCACCGCTACGGGCGCATCCGCATGTTCGGCTCGGCCGGCTTCATTGCGGCCGTGCTGCTGGGCGGGGCGCTGTTCGAGCGTTTCGGCATGGAGGCGTTCCCGTGGCTGGCGAGCACCATGCTGGCGCTGTTCCTGGTGGTGGTGTTCGGCATGCGCGATGCGCCGGACGATGGGCCGCGCGTCAAGCCGCCGCCGGCGCTGCCCTTGCTGCGCCGTCCCGACGTGGTCTGGTTCTTCGGCTCGGCCTTCCTGATGATGTTCGCCCACGCCGCGCTGTATGTGTTCTATTCGCTGTACCTGGAGCAGCTTGGCTACAGCAAGTTCGCCATCGGCGTGATGTGGACCATCGGCGTGGTCGCCGAGATTGTCTTCTTTTTCTACCAGGGCCGGATGTTCGGCAGCGTCCCGCTGCGGACCATCCTGACCGGTACCTTCGTGCTGGCCGCGGTGCGCTTCGGCCTGACCGGCTACCTGGCGGAGCTGTCGTGGCTGATGGCGCTGGTGCAGGTACTGCACGCGGCCACCTTCGGCGCGCATCACAGCGCCAGCCTCAAGCGCCTGCAACGCTGGTTCGCCGGCCCGCTGCAGGGCCGCGGACAGGCGCTTTACACCGGCCTTTCCTATGGTCTTGGCGGCACCTGCGGCGGGTTGGCGATGGGCTGGACCTGGAAGGCGCTGGGTCCGGCCCACACCTTCGGGCTGGCCGCGCTGGCGGCGGCCGGCGGTGCGCTGTGCGCGTTCATGACGTTCCGCACGGAAGCTGCCTCCGACGCTGCCGCGCGGTGACGCAGGCCGGATTGCGCACGCGCTCGCCTCAGAGCAGGCTTGCGACGCGCTCGGCCAGCGCCAGCGACGAGGTCAGCCCTGGCGACTCGATGCCGAACAGGTTGACCAGCCCGGGTACGCCATGCGTAGCCGGACCATCGATGCGGAAATCCGCCGCCGGCTCGCCGGGTCCGCTGATCTTGGGGCGGATGCCCGCATAGCCCGGCTGCAGTGCGCCGTCGGCCAGTCCCGGCCAGTAATTCCGGACTTCGCCGTAGAAGCTGTCGGCATCCGCGGGATCCACGCCGTACTCGATCTCGTCGATCCATCGCACGTTGGGGCCGAAGCGCGCCTGGCCGCCCAGGTCGATGGTCAGGTGCACGCCCAGTCCGGCGGCCTCCGGCACCGGGTAGATCAGCCGGGAGAAGGGCGCGCGCCCGGCCAGCGTGAAATAGCAGCCCTTGGCGTAATACTGCGGCGGGATGTGCGCGGCGGGCATGCCCGCGATGCTGCGCGCCAGCGCCGGTGCCGTGAGCCCGGCCGAGTTGATCACGGTACGGGCCAGCAGCGTGGTGCCGGCCGCTTCGCCCTGGCCGCCTACGTCAAGCCGGATGCCATTCGCCGTGACGGCGCCGCGCGCCACCGGCGATTGCACCGCCAGCATGGCGCCGGCATTCTCCGCATCACCCAGCAGGGCCAGCATCAGGCCGTGGCTGTCGACAATGCCGGTCGAGGGCGAAAGCAGGGCGGCACGGAATTGCAGGTTCGGCTCCAGCGCCTGTGCCTCGGCCTGGCTGAGCAGCTGCAGGTCGTGCACGCCATTGGCCGCGGCCTTGGCCCGGATGCCTTCCAGCGTGGCCACCTGGGCCTCGGTGGTGGCGACGATCAGCTTGCCGCAGCGCTGGTGGTTGATATGGTGCGAGGCGCAGTACTCGTACAGCATGGATTTGCCGCGGACGCACATCTCTGCCTTGAGCGATCCGGCCGGATAGTAGATACCGGCATGGATCACTTCGCTGTTGCGCGCGCTGGTAATGGTGCCGAAGGCATTTTCCGCTTCCAGGATGATGACCTCGCGGCCCTGCAAGGCCAACTGCCGCGCCACTGCCAAGCCGACCACGCCGGCGCCGATTACCACGCAATCTACTTGTTCCATTGTGTTCCTCTGCTGCTGCGGCTGACGCCTGCCATGTCATGCGAGCCGCGGTTCCCGGATAGTGTCGTGCCGCTTGGCGGCGTGCGCTTGCCGCGCAAGCTTCAGTTCAAGGCCAGCCCCATGCGCCTCGCTGCCGCGCTGAGATGCCGGCGTGCCGCCTGGCGTGCGGCGCCGGGGTTGCCGGCGGCAATGGCTTCGACCAGCGCGGCGTGTTCGCCGTCCGCGCCTTGCGAGCCGCCGCGAAAGCGCGCGGCGTTTTCCCAGGCCGTTTGACGCGCCGCCAGCATGTGCTGGCCGACGAAATCGGTCAGGCCGGTAAAGCACGGGTTGTGCGCGGCCTGCGCAATCGCATGGTGGAACGCCACATCGGCCGCCGCGGCGCTGGCGAAATCGTCCGCATGTCGGCCCATGGCGGCCAGTGCGGCCTGAATGGCTTGCAAGTCTTCCCCCGTGCGGCGCCGGGCGGCCATTTCGGCGCAGGCGCATTCCACCACCATGCGCAGTTCGAATAGCTGGGCCGGGGTCGGGCCGCCCTGCGGCGCCGTGGCCAAGCGCCACACCTGGCCGCCTGGCGTTTCCGATACGTACGCACCCGAGCCCTTGCGCGTGATCAGCAGGCCTTCCGCCTTCAGTTGCGCGATGGCCTCGCGGACGATCGGGCGGCTCACGCCAAAGGTCTCGCCCAAGGCCGCTTCGGCCGGGAGGCGGGCGCCGGCGGCGAAGCGGCCAGCCGCAATGTCGGCGCGCAGGGCGTCGGCGATGCGGGCGGCAAGCGAGGCGGGGCGGGTCAGAATGGTCATCAGTAAATCTGTAAGGCTGTCAGACAGATTGTGGGGAGAGTTTGCGAGGAAAGCGGGATGGCGTCAAGGATCGCCGGATCGCGATGTCAGGAATCGACCTTAAGGTTTTACGGAACTGGCCGATAAAAAGCCAGGTGAGAAGCGCTATTCACCTTGGACATCGCGGTGAACGTCGGCCTGGACATGGGTACGCGCGTTGCCGTCCGCCCCCTGGGGCGTTTCGGCGAGGCCAGGCGACGCGATATGCGCTGAGCGCCTCGCCGGGTGGTGGCTGCGGGACACGTTCCCGTGGCCACCGTTGGATCTGCCACGCCTGTAGCCTGGGCGTCACTGCTGCCTGCCATGATTGCACTTACCCCTAACGATCTCCCGGTCGGGCAGCCCTTGCCCTGGTCCTTGTTGGACGAGGCGGGAAACCTCGTGCTCGGCAGCGGTAGCGTGATCCCCGAGGATCGCGATGTCGCCCTGGTCTTCCGGCACGGCACGGTGTGCCGGCCCGATAGCGAGCCGGGCGAACTGGAAGATGGCGGCCGGCCCGCCACTGCCGGGCCGCTTGGCCTACAGGTTGGCACGCTGTTGCAGGTCAAGGCGCCGGGCCAGACAGGCCGCGCCGCCGCCAGCCGGTTGATCGGCTTTGTCGAGCAGGGCCTGTTTGTGACGTGGCCACAGCTCGGCGGCAAGGAATTGCAGGTCCAGGCCGGCGCCACAGTGCTATTGCGCGGCTTTTCCGGCCATGCGATCCTCAGCTTCGAATCGACCGTGACTGCGATCTGTCGCAGTCCCTTCCGCTATCTGGTGTTGTCTGCGCCGGCCGAGTCGCAGCAGCTTCCAGTGCGCACAGCCACCCGCGTGCCGACCCGCCTGGCCGCCTACCTGGTCGATCCCGGGAGCACGGCGAACGACACGCTGCAGGCCGACGGGGCTGCCCCGCAGGCAGGACCGAGCCCCCGCCTGCCGGCCAGGCTGGTGCTGCTGACCGACCTGAGTACCGGCGGCGCGCAGATCCAGATTGCCGGGCCGGTGCCGGCGCCAGGTACATCGGTACGCTTGTGCTTTCATCTGCGCACTGCGGCGCTGGACAGCGAGATCATGGTCGACGGCCTGGTGCGCAACCCGTTGCCCGCCGAGAGCGATACAGAGTTCCCCTCATTCGGCGTTGCTTTCGATGTGCTCGGTGAGCGGGAGTTGACGCTGCTTCAGTGCTTTATCTACGAACAGTTGCTGGCAAGTGCCAGCATGCAGGTTTCTACCTGATGTCCTGTGCCTGCTTGCTATCGGCAGCGGGGGGAAGGACGCTGCCGTGACGGTCGCGCTCATTCCGGCGTTTGGAGCTAATCTTCTAGCGCCAGCCTTGCCCCGCGCGCTCGGGCCGTCTCTACTGTCCCCTGCAATGAAAAGCGGTTATTGCGGCCGCTTGTCCCGATCAGACCCATCACGATGACGAGGAGACATCATGAAGCGGAGCCCTCGCTTCGGCGCCAGCCTTTGCGCGTCCATTTTGGCTTGCCTGCTTGCGGTTGCCGTGCCCGCCACGGCCAATGCCATGAATGGACTTGGCCAGTCCCGTGCATTCTCGGCGGAAGAACGTTTGCTTGGGTTAGACGTCCGGTCTAGCGAAAGACCGGATAACAGCCTCGCCCGCGGCAGCGAGTTCCGTCCTGATCCGGACGGGGCCGGAGTGGGCCTGCTGGCGATGTCTCCCCTGGAAGTCGCCTCGGTCACCGCTATCGGCAAGCCAGGTCCCGATGGTGGCGTATCGGGCGTGGTGCTGGCGTTGATCGACGGCATCGGGCAGGTGCCGCTCGCCGGCCCGGCGCTGATTACCTTGATCGCCGGCGTGGCCGACGTGATCGGTTGGTGTCAGGACGTGCCAGACAGCAAGCCGCATTATCACGATTCGCTGGCATTGCCCGCGACATCGAGCCCGCAAGCCTGAACAGGCAAAAAAAACGGCACCGAATCGGGTGCCGTTTCCTATTGCCCTTGGGTCGAGCTTACATGCCTACGTAGTTCGGGCCGCCACCGCCTTCCGGTGTCACCCATACGATATTCTGCGTGGGATCCTTGATGTCGCAGGTCTTGCAGTGCACGCAGTTCTGCGCATTGATCTGCAGGCGTTCCTTGCCATCGTCGTTCTGCACGAACTCGTAGACGCCAGCCGGGCAGTAACGGCTTTCGGGGCCGGCAAACTTGTCCCAGTTGACGTTGACGGGCACGCTGGCGTCTTTCAGCGTCAGGTGGGCCGGCTGGTTTTCCTCGTGATTGGTGTTGCTGATGAACACCGAACTGAGGCGGTCGAAGGTCAGCTTGCCGTCCGGCTTGGGATAGACGATCTGCTGGCACTCGGCGGCCGGCTTGAGGTAGACGTGGTCCGGCTTCTCGCGGTGGATGGTCCAGGGCGGGTTGCGGATGCCGAGCTTGGGCAGCAGCCATTGCTCGATACCGGTCATCAGGGTGGCGGTGGTGCGCCCCTTCTTGAACCACTGCTTGAAGTTCTTCGCCTGCAGCAGTTCCTTGTGCAGCCAGCTGTTTTCGAAGGCGGTCGGGTATGCCGTCAGTTCGTCATGCTGGCGGCCGGCCTGCAAGGCGTCGTACGCGGCCTCGGCGGCCATCATGCCGGTCTTGATGGCGGCATGGCTGCCCTTGATGCGCGAGGCGTTCAGGTAGCCCGCGTCGCAGCCTACCAGGGCGCCGCCCGGGAATACGGTCTTGGGCAGCGACAGCAGGCCGCCGGCCGTGATGGCGCGGGCGCCGTAGCTGATGCGCTTGCCGCCTTCAAAATACTTGCGGATCTCAGGGTGGGTCTTGAAGCGCTGGAATTCCTCGAAGGGCGACAGCCACGGGTTGGTGTAGTCCAGGCCGACCACGAAGCCCACCGCGACCTTGTTGTCTTCCATGTGGTACAGGAAGGAGCCACCGTAGGTGGCCGGGTCCAGCGGCCAGCCGGCCGTGTGCACCACCAGGCCGGGCTGGTGCTTGGCGGGATCGATCTCCCACAATTCTTTGAGGCCGATGCCGTAGCTCTGCGGATCCTTGCCCGCATCGAGCCTGAACTGCGAAATCACCTGCTTGCCCAGGTGTCCGCGCGAGCCCTCGGCGAAGATGGTGTACTTGGCATGCAGTTCCATGCCGAGCTGGAAGTTCTCGGTGGGCTCGCCTTCCTTGTTGATGCCCATATTGCCGGTGGCCACGCCCTTGACCGAGCCATCGTCGTTGTAGAGCACTTCGGCGGCCGGGAAGCCGGGGAAGATTTCCACGCCCAGCGCTTCGGCCTGCTGGCTCAGCCAGCGCGTGAAGTTGGACAGGCTGATGATGTAGTTGCCGTGGTTGTGGAAGCATTCCGGCAGCAGGGCGGACGGGGTTGCCTTGGAACCGGTTTCGTTGAGGAACAGGAATTTGTCTTCAGCGACCGGCTGGTTCAGCGGCGCGCCAAGTTCCTTCCAGTTCGGGAACAACTCATTCAGTGCACGCGGGTCCATGATGGCGCCGGACAGGATGTGGGCGCCGGGTTCGGAGCCTTTTTCCAGCACGCATACGTTGACTTCGTTGCCTTTCTCCTGCGCGAGCTGCTTCAGGCGGATGGCGGTTGCCAGGCCGGCGGGGCCGCCGCCGACGATGACAACGTCGTATTCCATGGCCTCGCGGGGGCCGTACTGCTCCAGGAGCTGTTGCTGATTCATTGTCTCTAACCCTCTATTCTTGGCAACTTGCGCGCAATTGTGGGAAATGCCGTGTTCGGTGGTACCGGGGATGCGATGATCGGGGGAAACCGGGGGGCAAGGGCGGGGCGCAGAAGGCGCCGATCGTGCCGGCCTGCGTGTTTTTCCTCTTTCCCTTTATAGCCCGAGTTCTTAGAATCTCCGGCATTGTCCGGGACTCGCCACGGTCAGGCAAGATTTTTTTTGGAACGACCGTTCTTTTTTTTGATATGCTGCCTTCCATTTGAGCCAGGCAGTTTCGTGAGGAGCACCCCGTAGCCGTGGCCATGGCAGGCGGCGCGGGGGGCTCCCGAACATCGAGGTCAATATGGGTTTGTCGATCAATCTGGAAGGCAAGGTCGCGCTGGTAACAGGCGCTTCGAGCGGTCTGGGCACGCGGTTTGCCCACGTCCTGGCCTCGGCTGGCGCCAAGGTTATACTGGCGTCGCGGCGGACCGAGCGGCTCAAGGAACTGCGTGCCGCGATCGAAGCCGAGGGGGGCAGCGCCCATGTGGTGCAGCTGGACGTGACCGACCACGACAGCATCCGCTCCGCGGTGGCGCATGCCGAGACCGAGGCGGGTGCGATCGATATCCTGGTCAATAACTCGGGGGTTTCCACCACGCAGCGCCTCACCGACGTAACCCCTGACGATTTCGATTTTGTCTTCGATACCAATACCCGGGGTGCCTTTTTCGTGGCCCAGGAAGTGGCCAAGCGTATGATCGCGCGCTCCAAGGGAGCCGAGAAAAACGGCAATCCGCTGCCGCAGTCGCGCATCGTCAACATTGCATCGGTGGCCGGGCTCAAGGTGCTGTCGCAGATCGGCGTGTACTGCATGAGCAAGGCCTCGGTGGTGCATATGACCAAGGCGATGGCGCTGGAATGGGCGCGCCACGGCATCAACGTCAATGCGATCTGCCCCGGCTATATCGATACCGACATCAATCACCACCACTGGGACACCGATGCGGGCCAGAAACTGATCCAGATGCTGCCGCGCAAGCGCGTGGGCAAGCCCGAGGACCTGGACGGCCTGCTGCTGCTGCTGGCGTCCGACCAGTCCGCATTCATCAACGGCGCGATCATCACGGCCGACGACGGCATGGTGTAACCGAGGTCAACGGCGGCGGGCTACACGCCCGCTCGCCCCGGCAAACTGGTTCTGCCACGCACCATAAGTGCGGGCAGGCATGCGGTTCGCTGTCCCTGGGCTTATCCGGTCCCCTTGGGCGCGACGCGCATCGGCGGCTTGCCGGATTGCCCGTTACCGACAGGCCGCGCGAGCCCCGGCCGGGCACATGGGCGCCATGTCCAGCCGATGCCGGGTTGCGGGACCAAGCAAAAGTTCCCGCACGCTCCACAGTCTTGGCATAATCCGCCATGTCTTGAGATTAAGTCTTTACATAATTCAAAGAATATCCGCCTGCGGCCAGGAGCGCCGCGCGGACCGGACCGGAGGCCGGGGAGATGCAAGCAGATAGGGAGGGACGGCGCGATGCCGACCCGCAAGACGTCACGGCCATGCCGGACGAGACTGGCGCCAGCCAGCAAGGGGACAGCAGCTTCAGGGTTTCGCCGCGGCTCGAAGACTGGGTCGGCGTGGTCGTCATGGTGCTGTTGGTGTGCATCACCTTCGCCAATGTGGTGGTCCGTTACTTCACCGATGAGTCCTTTGCCTGGACCGAGGAATTCTCGGTCTTCCTGATGATCGTGCTGGCCCTGGTGGCAGGCAGCGCCGCGGTGGCGCGCGACCGCAATATCCGCATCGAGTTTTTCTTCGAGCGCGGCAGCGCGGCTCGGCAGCGGCGCCTGGCAGTATTGTCGGCGCTGGCCGTCGCGGTGATGTTCATCGCGCTGGCGGTACTGGGCGGGCGCATCGCCTGGGACGAATACACGTTTGGCGAGACCTCGCCGGGCATCGGCGTGCCAAGCTGGTGGTACTCGGTCTGGCTGCCGGTGCTGTCGGCCGCCATCGCGCTGCGGGCGTTCGGCGTGGCGGTACGCAACCTGCGCGCGCTCAAGGCCATGCATGCCGGGAGCGCGGATGGCGTACCTGCTTCGGAGTCCGCGCCATGACCCTCGTTGCGATCATTCTGTTTGTGGTTTTTCTTGGCCTGATGATGCTTGGCGTGCCGATCGGCGTGTCGCTGGGCCTCGGTGGCCTGGTGGCGATCGGCCTGTCCAACCTGGATACGCAGATGTTCGGCCTGCTGGCCGTGCCGCAGAACTTCTACGCCGGCCTCGGCAAATACCCGCTGCTGGCCATCCCGATGTTCGTGCTGGTCGGTTCGATCTTCGATCGTTCCGGCGTGGCGCAGCGTCTCGTGACCTTCGCCATTGCCATCGTCGGGCGCGGCCCCGGCATGCTGCCGCTGGTGGCCATCCTGGTGGCCATGTTCCTGGGCGGGATCTCCGGCTCCGGCCCGGCCAACGCGGCCGCGGTGGGCGGCGTGATGATCGCGGCCATGTCGCGGGCCGGTTATCCCGGCGCGTACAGCGCGGCCGTGGTTGGCGCCGCCGCCGCCACCGACATCCTGATCCCGCCCTCGGTTGCCTTCATCATCTATAGCGTGCTGGTGCCCGGCGCGTCGGTGCCGGCGCTGTTCGCCGCCGGCATGATCCCCGGCATCCTGGCCGGTGTGGCGCTGATCGTGCCGGCCGTCTGGCTGGCACGCAAGCACAATATGGGCGCCATCGAGGCCGGGCTGCCGCGTCCGCCGTTCTGGAAGAGCCTGCGCGAAGCGGCCTGGGGGCTGGTCGCGCCGTTCCTGATCCTGGGCGGCATGCGCGCGGGCTGGTTCACGCCGACCGAGGCTGCCGTGGTGGCAGTCGTGTACGGCTTGTTCGTCGGCATGGTGATCTATCGCAGCATCGGCCTGCGCGACCTGTTCGTGATCTTTCAGGAAGCGGCGGAGACTTCCGCAGTCATCCTGCTAGTGGTGGCGCTGGCCGGCATCTTTGCCTATGCGCTGTCCACGCTGGGCGTGATCGATCCGCTGGCCAATGCCATCGCGCATTCGGGGCTGGGCGAGTACGGCGTGCTGGCGCTGATCGTGGCCTTGTTGATGACGGTGGGGATGTTCCTCGACGGCATTTCGATCTTCCTGATCTTCGTGCCGCTGCTGCTGCCGATCGCCAACGCCTTCCACTGGAATCCGGTGTGGTTCGGCGTGGTGTTGACGCTCAAGGTCGCGCTTGGCCAATTTACGCCGCCGCTGGCGGTGAACCTGATGGTCTCGTGCCGGATCGCGCGCGTGCGGATGGAAGAGACCGTACCCTGGGTGATCTGGATGCTGCTGGCCATGTTCGTCGCCATGCTGATGGTGCTGGCCTATCCGCCACTGGCGACGTGGCTCCCGGACTATCTCGGTTATTGAAGCTGAATCGGAAGTTGATCCCATGGACGGGCTTCGCGGCTCGCCTGCGGGATCGCGCAATGAGCCACGCTCAACGCAGTGCATAAGAAACACACAACACATCCTGAGAGGAGAGAATCCATGAAACGTCGTGCCTTGATGCTGTCGCTGGCAGCCACCATCGCCGCTGCCGCCCTCGCGCCCGCTGGCGCCATGGCGCAGGCCTACAAAGCCGAGTACAAGATGTCGCTGGTGCTCGGCCCGGCCTTCCCGTGGGGCAAGGGCGGCGAGATCTGGGCTGACCTGGTGCGCCAGCGCACCAGCGGCCGCATCAATATCAAGCTCTACCCCGGCACCTCGCTGGTGGCGGGCGACCAGACCCGCGAGTTCTCGGCGATCCGCCAGGGCGTGATCGACATGGCGGTCGGCTCGACCATCAACTGGTCGCCGCAGGTCAAGGAACTGAACCTGTTCTCGCTGCCGTTCCTGATGCCGGACTACAAGGCGCTGGACGCGCTCACCCAGGGTGAGGTCGGCAAATCGATCTTCGCGACGCTGGACAAGTCCGGCGTGGTGCCGCTGGCCTGGGGCGAGAACGGCTTCCGCGAAGTCTCCAACTCCAAGCGCGAAGTCCGCAAGCCGGAAGACCTGAAGGGCATGAAGCTGCGTGTGGTGGGCTCGCCGCTGTATATCGAGACCTTCAACGCACTCGGCGCCAATCCGACCCAGATGAGCTGGGCCGACGCGCAGCCGGCCATGGCCTCGGGCGCCGTGGATGGCCAGGAGAACCCGCAATCCGTGTTCGCCGCTGCCAAGCTCTACACGGTGGGTCAGAAGTTCGTCACCACCTGGGGCTACGTGGCCGACCCGCTGATCTTCGTGGTCAACAAGCAGATCTGGGAAAGCTGGACGCCGGCCGACCGCGAGATCGTCAAGCAGGCCGCCATCGATGCCGGCAAGCAGGAAATCGCGCTGGCGCGCAAGGGCCTGGTTGAGCCGGGCGTGCCGGGCTGGAAGGATATGGAAGCCCACGGTGTGAAGGTGTCGCAACTGACGCCGGCCGAGCACGATGCCTTTCGCAAGGCCACGGCCAAGGTCTACGACAAGTGGAAGAAGCAGATCGGCACCGACCTGGTCAGCAAGGCTGAAGCCTCGATCGCCAAGCGGTAAGCCGTGAGGAGGGATCGCGGTGCCTGCGAGGGCACGGAGAGCAGGGGCCGTTCGCGGACCCTGCTCTCCTTTGGCGGACGGATTGCGTCGCCAAAATGATCGCAATTGTCACAAATTTGGGAATATCCCGGTCGTTTGATAGAATGCGCCTTTCGCGGCGCATGGGAATTCCATCGCCGCGCGCCTGCCGCGCGCGCGGCGGCGGCCCGGGATCCCAAGAAGGTCCCGTCCTGTGTCCCGACCGGAATGTCATGCCGAACAAGCCTCGCCGTACCTCCTTGCCTGCCCGCCTGACGGGCCTAGCCCTGCTGCTGTCCGTGGCTGGTGCGCAGGCTGCGATGGCGCAGGCAGCATCGCCTGCCGTCCAGGTGGCGCAGGACAGCCTGCCGGCATCGGCCTCTTCGCTGGGGCTTGTGGCGGAACTACAGCAACGGCTGCGGGACAAGGCCGTGCGCGAACTGCGTACCAGCTACAACGGCGATTACGGCACCACGCTGATGCTTGCGGACGACCAGGTGGTCTGCTACGTGGCGCTGTTCTATCAGAAGAACCTCTGGCGGGTTTTCCGCTTTGAGTCGTTCGCTGCGGCGGAGCAGGCTTACCGCCAGTTGACCCAGCAGAGCACGGCCTGGGCGGACGACGATATCCGCCGACAGGTGCTGGCATCGCAGAAACGCGCATTTGACCGGGCCTTGCAAGAGAGCGAGGCGCGGGCAAACGCGCTCAACGAAGACGTGCGCGTGATGCAGGCGCAGCGCCAGCGCATCGCCGAGGAGCAGAAGGTGTCGCGCGTCGAGGTGCAGAGCGCGGAAATCGAGAGCCGTGCCTCGCGCATCCGCCTGGAGCAGCTGCAGCAGCAGATTCGCCGCATGGAGTCGTCGCTGACGGATTCCGGGCTGGTCATCCCCGGGGCGCCGGGGAGTGACCGTCCGGCGCGCCGCCAATAAGCCGTTTGCGCCTGCTTGGCAGAAATTTCCGAATGCTGAAGCAGAACTGTCTGAATTTCCCTATCTTTCCGTAGCGCTATGATTTCGCCCGGACCCGTTTCGCCCGCATAGGCTGGCGAGGCCGCGTCGCGTTTGCGCTGCAGAGGTGAGCCCCAGTGTCCCATTCCATTTTTCCATCGTACGCCAATCTTGATGTGCCGCCCCCATGGGGCACGGAGTTGGATGTGCGCGATGCGTTGGCGGCAATGCGTACCGCAGCTATCAAGCAGCATCTTGCTGCCACCGGTCCTGCGCATGCGCAGTCGTTGCGTCGCGTGCGCCTGCGCGGGCTGGCGGCCGGTGCGTTTGGCGGCGGCCTGGCTGTCGTGGTGGCGTGGCTTGTGACAGTGCTACTGGTGGCTCCGGCGCCATTACCCGCGCCCGCTACCGCCGGATTGCAAGCCGTGACCGTCCAGCGACCGGAAACTGCGGCGGCAGACGTGCAGAACTTGCCCGCGCCGCCGGATCCCGTTGCTGCCTTGCCTGCGGAACCCGCCGGCTACGAGCCCGAACCGGTCGCCGTGCCTCATCCCGTCGTAATCGCCCAAAGGGGCCGGCCGAAGGCGGGCGAAAGGGGGGCTACGGCCACGGCAGCCAGCCCGGTGACGCCGGCTGCGAATGCGGTCACACGGAGGCAGCCGTATGCCGCTCCGGTCCGGTTCGTGCCCTCGGCCAGCGGCAACGACAGCCAGACGCAGCCGCGCAGCGAGGCGGCCGATTTGCCGGTCTCAGGCGCCCCGGATATCGACCTGCGCCCGAGCGCAGTCGCATTCGTGCCGCCTGACATGCGCTTCGAACTGCAAGGCCATGCCCGGCTGATCGACGACTAAGGCGGGCGCGCCAGGCGCGAACCGTCGTTTCCGCCGATGGAAGCGAAGCGCCCCCGTGATAGGCTCGGGGCCATGAAACCCGTATTCACTCTCCTCATGCCCATCCGGTGGGGCGACATGGACGCCATGGGCCATGTCAACAACACGGTCTACTTCCGCTACCTGGAGCAGGCGCGCATTGCCTGGTTCGAGTCGCTCGGCCTTGGCGGCAAGGATGCCAACGGTTGCGGCCCGATCATCATCAACGCGCACATGACCTTCATCAGGCAGTTACGCTATCCGGGCGATATCGAGTGCCGCCTGTTTGCCGGCGATCTGGGACGCACCAGCTTCGAGACCCACATGGAGATCCGCCGCACCGATCAGCCCGATGTGGTGTATGCGGAGGGCGGCGCCAAGGTGGTGTGGTGTGACTATGAGGCCGAGAAATCGGTACCCGTGCCGCCGGCGATCCGTGCGCTGATGGCGTAGGCGTTCCGCGCCCCTAGTGGTTGACCAGGCGTTGCACCAGGTCCACCGAGGTATGGGCGCCGTATTTCTTCATCAGCCTGGCCCGGTAGATGTCCACCGTGCGCGGGCTGATCGACAGCAGCTTGCCGATCTGCTTGCTGGTCTTGCCGTCGACCAGCTGCGCGGCGATATCGCGCTCGCGGGCCGTCAGCTCGGCGGTGACCGGACGCTTCTGCGAGAGATCTTCGAAGGTCCAGATGCCGGCGCCCAGCGGCTGCTGGCGATCCAGCGAGCGTCCGGTGACATGGCACCAGAACAGCTCGCCGCCGGCGCGCTTCATGATGCGCTCGTCGGAGTAAGTGCCCTTGGCGTTCATGATGGGCACGATCCGCGCGCCGGTGCGCTCGAATTCATCCGCGGTGGGATAGAGTACCTGGAACGACTCGCCGATCAGGGCCTGCCTGGTGGTGCCGAAGATGCGGCAAAGCTCGTCATTGCAGTCCTCGATCATGCGCTCGCGCGACAGCACAAGGCCCACTGGCGCGAGCTGGAAAGCGGTCTGGTAGTCGATAGCGGGCATTTGCTTATGTAATTGTACGTATTGGCGCGGGCTGCGGCGCTTGCGTATGCTGTCGGGCAGTCGGCAATCTGGCGATTTCCGTCCGATTGTACCGTTACAATTTCCCTGCGTGACTCGCCGGCATCACCCGGAGGCGGGCGCAAAGACAGGAAATCACCGAGGAAGGAGCAAACATGAACAAGGTCTATGCCAGCGCCGCGGAGGCGCTCGCGGGCGTGGTTCGCGACGGCCAGACGATCGCGGTTGGCGGTTTCGGTCTGTGCGGCATCCCGGAGGCGCTGATTGCCGCCCTGCGCGACAGCGGCGCCAAGCAACTCACCTGTATCTCGAACAACGCCGGCGTGGACGGTTTTGGCCTCGGCCTGCTGCTCGCCACGCGCCAGATCAAGAAGATGATCTCCTCCTATGTGGGCGAGAACAAGGAGTTCGAGCGCCAGTACCTGGCCGGTGAACTTGAGCTGGAGTTCACCCCGCAAGGCACGCTGGCCGAGAAGCTGCGCGCCGGCGGCTCGGGCATCCCCGCGTTCTTCACCAAGACCGGCGTGGGCACCATCGTGGCCGACGGCAAGGAAATCCGCGAATTCGATGGCCAGCAGTACGTGATGGAACGCGCGCTGACCGCCGACGTGGCGCTCGTCAAGGCGTACAAGGCGGACCGCGCCGGCAACCTGGTGTTCCGCCGCACCGCGCGTAACTTCAACCCGATGTGCGCGATGGCCGGCAAGTTCACCGTGGTCGAAGTCGAGCACCTGGTCGATACCGGCACGCTGGATCCGGACGAGATCCACACGCCAGGCATTTTTGTGCAGCGCATCGTGCTGAACGCCAATCCCGAGAAACGCATCGAGCAGCGCACCGTGCGTGCCGCCAGCTAAGGAGAAACATCATGGCATGGACACGTGACGAAATGGCGGCGCGCGCCGCTAGCGAACTGCAGGACGGCTTCTACGTGAACCTGGGCATCGGCCTGCCGACGCTGGTGGCCAACCACGTTCCCGCGGGAATGGAAGTCTGGCTGCAATCCGAGAACGGCCTGCTGGGCATCGGCCCGTTCCCGACCGAGGCCGAGGTCGACGCCGACATGATCAATGCCGGCAAGCAGACCGTGACCACGCTGCCGGGCTCGTCGATCTTCTCCTCGGCGGATTCCTTTGCGATGATTCGCGGGGGCCATATCAACCTGGCCATCCTGGGCGCCATGCAGGTAAGCGAGAAGGGCGACCTGGCCAACTGGATGATCCCGGGCAAGATGGTCAAGGGCATGGGCGGCGCGATGGACCTGGTGGCAGGCGTGGGCCGCGTTGTGGTGTTGATGGAGCACACGGCCAAGAAGAAGGACGGCACCGAGGACATCAAGATCCTGGCGACGTGCGCATTGCCGCTGACCGGCGTGGGCGTGGTCAACCGCATCATCACGGACCTCGGCGTGATCGACGTGACCGAAGCCGGCCTCAAGCTGGTGGAAACGGCGCCGGGCGTGAGCCGCGAAGAGATCCAGAGCAAGACGGGCGCCCCGCTGCTCTGATGCGCTTTGCCGCGCCGGCCTTCGTGGCGGGCGCGGAGTGGCAATGAAAAAGCCCCGCGAGCTTGCGTTCGCGGGGCTTTTTGCTGGCGCTGCGGTGGCTTCGTCAGGCGCGGCGCTTGTTGTAGCTGGCGAAGACCGAGGCGCCACCGTCCGCGCGGACCAGCAGGACATCGAAAGGATCCTTGCGCGAACCCTGTTCCATGCCCGGCGAACCCACCGGCATGGCCGGCACCGCCAGGCCCGCGGCCTTGGGTTTGCCGGCCACCAGCCGCTTGATGTCGGCCGCCGGCACATGCCCTTCGACCGCGTAGCCGGCGATACGGCCGGTATGGCAGGAGCCGAAGCGCTCGGGAATGCCAAAGCGGGCGCGATAAACGCCGGTGTCTTCCACGTCGCGCACGGTGACGGCGAAGCCGTTCGCGCGCAGGTGCTCGACCCAGCCCTCGCAGCAGCCGCATTGTGGGCTCTTGTACACCTCGATGGCGAGCGGGGCGGCAGCGGTGCTGGCGCCGGCACGCAGCCCTAGCGAGACCGTGGCGCCGATGGCCAGGGTGCGGAGAAAGCGGCGCCGTTGCATGGTTTGTGCTGGTGCGCTCATTGCGCCACCCAGCCGCCATCCATGTTCCAGGCCACGCCGCGCACCTGCCGGGCCGCGTCGCTGGCGAGGAACACGGCCAGCGCGCCAAGCTCCTCGGGCGTAACGAACTGGCCGGAAGGCTGCTTCTCGATCACCAGTTCATGCTTGGCTTGCTCGACCGGGATGCCGTCCTTCTGGGCGCGCGCTTCCACCTGTTTCTGCACCAGCGGCGTCAGTACCCAGCCCGGGCAGATCGCATTGGCGGTGACGCCGGTCTGCGCGGTTTCCAGGGCCGTCACCTTGGTCAGCCCGACGATGCCGTGCTTGGCTGCGACATAGGCGGACTTCTGCGCCGACGCCACCAGTCCGTGGGCGGAGGCGATATTGATGACGCGGCCCCAGTCCTTGCGCTTCATGCCCGGCAGCGCCAGGCGGGTGGTGTGGAAGGCGGAGGTCAGGTTGATGGCGATGATCGCGTCCCAGCGCTCGGGCGGAAAGTCCTCGATATTGGCCACATGCTGGATGCCGGCGTTATTGACGAGGATATCGGCGCCGCCGAATTCCGTTTCGGCATAGCGCATCATGTCCTCGATCTCCGCGGACTTGCTCATGTCCGCGCCGTGGTAGCCAACGCGGATGCCCGCGCCGGACTGCGCGATCTCGCGCTTGGCGCCGTCGGCGTCGCCGAAGCCATTGACGATGATGTTGGCGCCCTGCGCGGCGAGTGCCTGCGCGATGCCGAGACCAATACCGCTGGTGGAACCCGTGACTAGCGCCGTCTTGCCTTTGAGCATGTTTTGCCCTCCGTCGGGAGATTTTGATGTTGGAATTGGACTGCGTGAACAGGCTGTCGTCCGCCAGCGGCAAAGGCATGGCGGCGCGAACCCGGATGCTGTGGCATTGTAACTGCTGCAGCGTACAATCCAGCTTTGCTTAACCTGGGCGCCGCCTGTTGGCGGTGCCGTTCTTGCTACCGTCTTGCCAGGGAGTTCAGATGTCAGTCAGCCCGCGCCTCGGCTTCGTTCAGTGCATCAGCCCGGCGGGTCTTCACCGCATGGCCTATCACGAGTGGGGCGACCCCACCAATCCCAGGGTGCTGATGTGCGTGCATGGCCTGACCCGCACCGGCCGCGACTTCGACACCGTCGCCGCCGCGCTGTGCGGCGAGTACCGCGTGGTGTGCCCAGACGTGGTCGGGCGTGGCCGTTCGGACTGGCTGGCGGACCCGCGCCGCTATGTGGTGCCGCAGTACGTCTCGGATATGGTCACCCTGATCGCCCGGCTCAATGTGGAGCAGGTCGACTGGTTCGGTACCTCGATGGGCGGCCTGATCGGCATGGGGCTGGCGGGGTTGCCCAAGACGCCGGTGCGCAAGCTGCTGCTCAACGACGTGGGCCCGCGCATCGCCGCCTCGGCGGTGGAGCGGATCGGCGCCTACCTGGGCCTGCCGGTGCGCTTCAAGACCTTCGAGGAAGGCCTGGCCTACCTGCAGACCATCAGCGCGTCCTTTGGCCGTCACACACCCGAGCAGTGGCGCGAGCTTAACGGCGCCATTCTCAAGCCGGTGCAGGGCGTGGAAGGCCTGGAATGGGGTTTGCATTACGATCCGGCGATGGCGCTGCCGTTTCGCGAGACCACGCCCGAGCAGGTGACTGCCGGCGAAGCGGCGCTGTGGCACATGTTCGAGGCCATCCAGGCGCCGACGCTGGTGGTGCGCGGCGCGCAGTCCGATTTGCTGACGCGCGAGACGGTGGCGGAAATGGTCTCGCGCGGACGCGACGTGAGCGCGGTGGAGGTGCCGGACGTCGGGCACGCCCCGACGTTCATCGACCCCGCGCAAGTGGCCATTGCCAAGCAATTTTTCCTGGGCGCGGCCTGAAGGCGGCCGCGGCCCGGATCCGATGTTTGAAGTCTTACCGACAACTAGAGTATTGCCATGAGTACCAGTGAACTGAAGCGCGCCCATGTGGGCAAGCGCCTGTCCGAATACGCGATCTACAACGGCGTGGTCTACCTCGCCGGCCAGGTGCCGGAGGTCGATCCCGGCGCGGATCTGCGCGGCCAGACCCGTGAGGTGCTGGGCCACATCGAGCGTCTCCTGAACGAAGCCGGCAGCGACAAGAGCCGGATCCTGTCGTGCCAGATATTTCTCACCGACATCGACCAGATCGGCATCATGAACGAGGTCTGGGATGAATGGGTGGTGCAGGGCAATACGCCCCCGCGCGCCACGGTGGAGGCGCGCCTGGCCAATCCGCAATACCTGATCGAAGTGGTGGTTACCGCCGCGCTCAAGTGAGGTTGGGGCAGCGAGATGGTGACGTCGACTGACCTGACCGGGCAGATTGCCGGCACGCCCGATTCCGGGCTGGTGGAGCGCGCCCTGGATTTCGTGCGCGAGCGTGGCAGCGAGGCGATGCTGCCCACCGGCGAAACCGTGTTCTCGCATGCCGAGGGCATGCTGCGCATTCTCGACGGGCTGCGCGTCGACGATGCCGCGCGCGCCGCGGCCTGCCTGTTTGCGCTGGCGGCGTTCGTGCCCGGCAGCGAGGTGGAAATCGAGCCGCTGTTTGGCGAGGAGGTCGCGAGGCTCGTCAAGGGCGTGAGGCAGTTGTTGCGTATCGGTGCGATCGCGGTGGGCCACAGCGGCGCGCCCGAAACCACCAAGGACGAAATCGCCGCGCGGCAGGAGCAGGTGGAAGCGCTGCGCAAGATGCTGCTGGCCTTCGCGCAGGACATCCGCGTGGTGCTGGTGCGGCTGGCCTCGCGCCTGCAGACGCTGCGCTGGCTGGCGCAGGCTAAGGCGCAGCCGTTGCCCGGTGTCGCGCGCGAAACGCTGGACATCTACGCGCCGCTGGCCAACCGGCTCGGGATCTGGCAGATGAAGTGGGAGCTGGAAGACCTGGCCTTCCGCTTCGAGCAGCCTGACACCTACAAGCGCATCGCGCGCCTGCTTGATGAAAAACGGATCGAGCGCGAAGGCTATATCGCGAGCGCCATCGCGCGGCTCCAGTCCGAGCTGGCTGCGGCGGACATCCGCGCGGAAGTGACCGGCCGCCCCAAGCATATCTACAGCATCTGGAAGAAGATGCGCGGCAAGGAACTCGACTTTGCCGATCTCTATGATGTGCGCGCCTTCCGCGTGATCGTCGACGACATCAAGGATTGCTACACCGTGCTGGGCATCGTGCACCATATCTGGCAGCCGATCCCGCGCGAGTTCGATGACTATATTTCCCGGCCGAAGTCGAACGGCTACAAGTCGCTGCACACGGTGGTGATCGGCGACGACGGGCGCGCCTTCGAGGTGCAGATCCGCACCCAGGAGATGCATCACTTCGCCGAGTACGGCGTGGCCGCGCACTGGCGCTACAAGGAGGCCGGCGCCAAGGGTTACAGCGGGCAGTTCTCGGCCAGTGAGCGCTACGACGAGAAGATTGCCTGGTTGCGCCAGTTGCTGGCCTGGAAGGACGATGCCGATCATTCCGTGGCGCACGACGAGTCGCCATGGGAGCAGCTCAAGCATGCGGCCATCGACGACCACATCTATGTACTGACGCCGCAGGCGCGCGTGGTGGCCTTGCCGCAAGGCGCCACGCCAGTGGATTTTGCGTATTACCTGCACACCGATCTTGGCCATCGCTGCCGCGGCGCGCGCGTGGACGGCACCATGGTGCCGCTGAACACGCCGCTCAAGAACGGCCAGACGGTGGATATCATCGCTGTCAAGCAGGGCGGGCCGTCGCGAGACTGGCTCAATGCGGAGCTGGGCTACCTGGCCAGCCCGCGCGCGCGGGCCAAGGTACGCGCCTGGTTCAATGCGCTCGATTCGCAGGAGACCATGTCGCAAGGCCGCGCGCTGATCGACAAGACCCTGCAGCGCGAGGGCAAGACCGCCGTCAACCTGGATGACCTCGCTACGCGGCTCGGCTTCAAGATGCCGGACGACCTGTTCGCCGCGGTCGCCAAGGATGAATTCAGCCTGCGCCACGTGGAGCAGGCGCTGCGGCACCCCGAAGGCGAGGCCGCGGTGGTGCAGAGCGAAGAAGAGGCAGTCACCAAGAAGAGCCGCGCCACCAGCGTGGCGCGCGGCGCCAAGAGCGGCGTGCTGGTGGTGGGCGTGGATTCGCTGATGACGCAGATGTCCAAGTGCTGCAAGCCGGCGCCGCCGGACGAGATCGTGGGCTTCGTCACGCGCGGGCGCGGTGTTTCCATCCATCGCCGCACCTGCCACACCTTCGGCCAGCTTTCGGCGCGCGCGCCTGAGCGCGTGATCCAGACCGAGTGGGGCAAGAAGAGCGATGCGGTGTATCCGGTGGACATTCACGTGGAGGCGATCGACCGGCAAGGGCTGCTGCGCGACATCTCGGAAGTGCTGTCGCGCGAGAAGATCAACGTCACCGGCGTGAAGACGCTATCGAGCAAAGGCGTTGCCCGGATGCAGTTCACCGCCGAGGTTTCGGAGGCCACGCAACTGCAGCGCGCACTCGGATTGATAGAAGATGTGGTGGGGGTCTTGCAGGCGAAAAGAAAGTGATGCTATACTTTCGTTCTCCGCAGGCTCGTAGCTCAGCTGGTTAGAGCACCACCTTGACATGGTGGGGGTCGTTGGTTCGAGTCCAATCGAGCCTACCAACGCATAAGTAGTAAGAGTAGTGCAGTGAAGTTCAAGTAGTGCCATAGGCTCGTAGCTCAGCTGGTTAGAGCACCACCTTGACATGGTGGGGGTCGTTGGTTCGAGTCCAATCGAGCCTACCAACGCATAGCAGTAAGAAGTAGCAAGCAGTACCGAAGCAGTCCGGTTCAACCCCGACAACCTGGAACGGAAAAGGCGCCATGTTCAAGACACAGCGAACTACTACCGCTAATTAGCGACAGTAGTCGAGGTGCGCCTTCGGACCCGGTGGATTGGGGTTAAATCGAAAAACAACGCAGCCTTGGCTGCGTTTTTTTTCGTCTGTCGCTTCTTGGCTCCCTGATATCCTGCTCGGTCGCCGGTAAGTGCAACCGAGTGAAATCCCCGCTGCATGGTCCATGCCTGTCGCATGTGCCCGGCGCTATAAGATGCTTTTCATTCGCTTGCCGGAGGCATTGCCCCGGCGGGTGGATTCCTGATGAGGTGCAAGATGATCGCAATCACGCTGCCGGATGGTTCCCGCCGCGAATTTCCCGGCCCGGTGACGGTTGCCGAAGTGGCGCAGAGCATTGGCTCGGGCCTGGCCAAGGCCGCTCTGGCCGGGAAGGTGGACGGCCAGATGGTCGATACGAGCCATCTGATCGATCGCGATGCTAGCCTGGCCATTGTCACGGACAAGGATGCCGACGGCGTCGACGTGATCCGTCACTCGACGGCGCACTTGCTGGCCTACGCCGTCAAGGAGTTGTATCCCGAGGCGCAGGTGACGATCGGCCCGGTGATCGAGAACGGCTTCTATTACGACTTCGCCTACAAGCGCCCCTTCACGCCCGAGGATCTGGTTGCCATCGAAAAGAAGATGGCCGAGCTTGCCAAGAAGGACGAGAAGGTGACGCGCGAGGTCTGGAGCCGCGACGAAGCCGTGCAGCTGTTCGAGTCGATGGGCGAGAAGTACAAGGCCGAGATCATTGCCTCGATTCCGCAGGATCAGGAGATCGGCCTGTACCGCGAAGGCAAGTTCGTCGACCTCTGCCGTGGTCCGCACGTGCCGTCCACGGGCAAGCTCAAGGTCTTCAAGCTGATGAAGGTGGCCGGCGCCTACTGGCGCGGCGACGCCAAGAACGAGATGCTCCAGCGCATCTACGGCACGGCCTGGGCCAAGAAGGAAGATCAGGAAGCCTACCTGCACATGCTGGAGGAGGCCGAGAAGCGCGACCACCGCAAGCTGGGCAAGCTGCTTGACCTGTTCCACCTGCAGGAGGAAGCGCCTGGCATGGTGTTCTGGCATCCCAAGGGCTGGCAGGTTTGGCAGGCGGTGGAGCAGTACATGCGTGGCCGCCTGACGCAGGCTGGCTATGAAGAGGTACGTACGCCGCAAGTGATGGATCGTTCGCTGTGGGAAAAGTCAGGTCACTGGCAGAACTACAAGGAGAACATGTTTGTCACGGAGTCGGAAAAGCGCGACTACGCGATCAAGCCGATGAACTGCCCCGGCCATGTGCAGATCTTCAACCATGGCCTGCGCTCCTATCGCGACCTGCCGCTGCGTCTCGCCGAGTTCGGTGCCTGCCATCGCAATGAGCCCTCGGGCGCACTGCATGGCCTGATGCGCGTACGCGGTTTTGTGCAGGATGATGCGCACATTTTCTGCACGGAAGAGCAGATCGTGGCGGAGGCGAAGGCGTTCAACGAACTGGCATTCTCCGTGTACGACGATTTCGGCTTCAAGGACATCGCGGTCAAGCTTTCGCTGCGTCCTGATCAGCGCGCCGGTTCGGACGAGGTCTGGGACCATGCCGAGGAAGGCCTGCGGCTGGCGCTGCGCGCCTGCGGCGTGGAGTGGGAAGAACTGCCGGGCGAGGGCGCCTTCTACGGTCCCAAGGTGGAATACCATATCAAGGACGCAATCGGCCGTTCCTGGCAATGCGGCACGCTGCAACTGGACCTGGTGCTGCCGGAGCGCCTGGACGCCGAGTACGTTTCGGAGGATAACTCGCGCAAGCGTCCGGTGATGCTGCATCGGGCTATCCTGGGCTCTTTCGAGCGCTTCCTGGGCATCCTGCTGGAGAATCATGCCGGCGCGCTGCCCGCCTGGCTGGCACCGGAGCAGGTCGTGGTGCTGAATATTGCCGATTCCCAGGCGGAATATGCTGAAAACGTCGTGCAACTTCTGCAAAAACAAGGATTTAGGGCAAAGGCGGATTTGCGTAACGAGAAAATTACGTATAAAATCCGCGAGCATTCCCTTCAGAAGATTCCCTACCTGCTGGTAGTGGGCGACAAGGAGCGGGATGCCAGTCAAGTGGCCGTGCGTGCCCGTGGCAACGTGGATCTGGGTGTCATGCCCGTCTCCGCGTTTGTGGAGCGTCTGCAACAGGACGTTTCCAGCAAAGCCTGATGGGATGAGCACGGCTTGTTTTTTGTCTTCTTGAGGTAACGCAACATCGCTACAGACAAAGGTCATCGCATCAATCGCGAAATCAGCGCACCCGAATTGCGCCTGGTCGGGGTTGATAATGAGCAGCTCGGCATCGTCAAGTTCATGGACGCGCTTCGCCTGGCTGAGGATAAGGACTTGGACCTGGTGGAAATCGCTCCGACAGCGGTGCCGCCGGTTGCCCGTATCATGGATTACGGCAAGTTCAAGTACGAGGAAGCCAAGCGCGCGCACGACGCCAAGCTGAAGCAGAAGATCATCCAGGTCAAGGAAGTCAAGTTCCGGCCGGGTACGGATGATGGCGACTACAACGTCAAGCTGCGCAACTTGAAGCGTTTCCTTGAAGACGGCGACAAGACCAAGATCACGCTGCGCTTCCGCGGCCGTGAGATGGCGCACCAGGAAATCGGCGCACGTGTGCTCGAACGCCTGAAGGCGGATCTGGAAGAAGTCGGCCAGGTCGAGCAGATGCCGAAGATGGAAGGCCGCCAGATGGTGATGGTGCTGTCTCCCAAGAAGAAGAAGTAAGATTTTTGCGCGCCGCCGCGGCCCGGAGGGGATTCCTCCGGGCGCGGTGTCGTGCGAAAGCGGCGCAGGTGCCTCCGCGGCATCGCGCAACAATAAGTGGATGCGGGTTTTGCAAGTGCTGGCGCCAGCTGGCCACCTGCATGCATGTCATAGAAGCTGGAGTTTTTCATGCCGAAGATGAAGACCAAGAAAAGCGCTTCCAAGCGCTTTACTGCGCGTCCGAATGGTTCGTTCAAGCGTGGCCAGGCCTTCAAGCGTCACATCTTGACCAAGAAGACCACCAAGAACAAGCGTCAACTGCGCGGCACCCAGGACGTCCATGAGACGAACCTGAAGTCCGTTCGCGCAATGATGCCTTACGCATAACCCTAACGAAAACGAAAGGAGCATTTCATGCCTCGAGTAAAACGTGGGGTCACTGCACGGGCCCGCCATAAGAAAGTCATCGTCGCTGCCAAGGGTTTCCGCGGCCGCCGCAATAACGTCTACCGTATCGCCAAGCAGGCGGTCATGCGCGCTGGTCAGTACGCATACCGCGATCGCCGCAACAAGAAGCGCGTGTTCCGCGCTCTCTGGATTGCGCGTATCAATGCTGCTTCGCGTGAGCATGGCATGACCTACAGCGTGTTCATGAATGGTCTGAAGAGGGCCTCGATTGAGCTGGACCGCAAGGTGCTGTCGGACATGGCTATTCATGACAAGCCTGCCTTTGCCGCCATCGTCAACCAGGTGAAAGCCACCGTTGCCTGATGCCGGCTCCGGGATGCCGCGCTAGTTCCTGGCGCGGCGCCCCGGGCGCAAGCACCGACCGCAAGGTCGACAGCATTTCCGCCGAATTTGCCCGAGCAGCGCCCGTCGCTGCAGCGGCGATTCAGCCGGACCTGCAGAAACGGGGCTCCTCACCGAGCCCCGTTTTTATTTCGAATGCCGTTTTGCATCGTGCCACCGCACGCCGCAAGACGACATCCGAAACGAAGCCCGCGCCGCCCCCGGTGCCGCACGGACTCTGCACCCACATCGCACCTAGTGCCAACCCACGCCCGGGCCCTGCGTGACCCGGACGCCAAATTTATCGCCGACCGCCGCCATGTCTCTGGATCCGGATCAAATCGTCGCCGACGCCCAGGCCGCCTTCGCCGCAGCCAACGATAACGCCACGCTGGAAAACGAAAAAGCCCGCTTTCTCGGCAAGACCGGCGCGCTCACCGAACTGCTCAAGAGCCTCGGCAAGCTTGACCCGGAAACCCGCAAGAGCGAAGGCGCGCGCATCAACCAGGCCAAGCAGCAGGTCGAGGCCGCGCTGCAGGCACGCCGCCAGGCACTGGCCGATGCGCTGATGAACGCGCGGCTGGCTGCAGAAGCCATCGATGTGACGCTGCCCGGCAGGGCGGTTGCCCGCGGCAGCCTGCATCCGGTGATGCGCACATGGGAGCGGGTGGAGCAGATCTTCGGCTCGGTTGGCTTCGACGTGGCCGATGGTCCCGAGATCGAAACCGACTGGATGAACTTCACCGCGTTGAACAACCCGGACAACCATCCGGCCCGTTCAATGCAGGATACGTTCTATGTGGACGGCCGCGACAGCGAAGGCAAGTTGCTGCTGCTGCGTACCCACACCAGCCCGATGCAGGTGCGCTACGCGCGCATGCACGTGGAGAAGTACAAGGGCCGCGAGATGCCGCCGATCAAGGTGATCTGCCCGGGCCGTACTTACCGCGTCGACAGCGATGCCACGCACTCGCCGATGTTCAACCAGGTCGAAGGCCTGTGGATCGGCGAGGACGTGAGCTTTGCCGACCTCAAGGGCGTGTACACCGACTTCCTGCGCAAGTTCTTCGAGCGCGACGACATCCAGGTGCGTTTCCGCCCCTCGTACTTCCCGTTCACGGAGCCGTCGGCGGAAATCGACATGGCCTTCGGCAACGGCAAGTGGCTGGAGATTTCGGGCTCGGGCCAGGTGCATCCCAATGTGCTGCGCAATATGGGCCTGGACCCGGAGCGCTACATCGGCTTCGCCTTCGGTTCGGGCCTCGAACGCCTGACCATGCTCCGCTACGGCATCAACGACCTGCGCCTGTTCTTCGAAGGCGACGCGCGTTTCCTGCGCCAGTTCGCCTGAGGCGCCCGCCGCGCCCGAGCACATCGTCACCGACACCACAGAACAGAATACTTACCGGATCAGAAGCGCCATGCAATTCTCGGAATCCTGGCTTCGCAGTTTCGTCAATCCCGACAAGATTTCCACCGATGCGCTCTCGCACAGCCTGACCATGGCCGGGCTGGAAGTGGAAGAGGTCGGCCCGGTCGCGCCGCCTTTCAACAAGGTGGTGGTGGCGCGCGTGCTTTCCACCGAGCGCCATCCCAACGCGGACCGTCTCAACGTTTGCCAGGTCGATGCCGGCACCGGCGAGAACCTGCAGATCGTCTGCGGCGCGCCCAACGTCGCGCCCGGCATCCTGGTGCCGTGCGCGCTGGTTGGCGCAGTGCTGCCGCCGTCGGAGACGGGTGGCAAGCCGTTTGAAATCAAGGTCGGCAAACTGCGTGGCGTCGATAGCTTCGGCATGCTGTGCTCGGCGCGCGAACTCAAGCTGTCGGAAGAACACGGCGGCCTGATGCTGCTGCCCGAAGATGCGAAGATCGGCCAGGACATCCGCGAGTATCTGGATCTTGATGACCAGGTCTTCGTGATCAAGCTGACGCCCAACAAGGCAGACTGCCTGTCGATCCACGGCGTGGCACGTGAAGTTGCCGCGCTGACCGGTGCCGAGCTCCGGCTGCCCGACATGAAGCCGGTAGCGGTGACGCTGAGCGACAAGCTTCCGGTCAAGGTGTCGGCGCCCGACCTGTGCGGGCGCTTCTCTGGCCGCGTCATCCGCGGCGTGAACGCGCACGCGGCCACGCCGGCGTGGATGGTGCAGCGCCTGGAGCGGGCTGGGCAACGCAGCATCTCCGCGCTGGTCGACATCTCGAACTACGTGATGCTTGAACTTGGCCGTCCCTCCCATGTGTTCGACCTGGACAAGATCCACGGCGGCCTGGATGTGCGCTGGGGCCGCAAGGGCGAACAGCTCAAGCTGCTCAACGGCAATACTGTCGAGCTCGACGAGCAGGTTGGCGTGATCGCTGACGACAAGGAGATCGAGAGCCTGGCGGGCATCATGGGCGGCGACAGCACCGCCGTCACGCTGGACACCACCAACATCTACCTGGAAGCCGCCTTTTGGTGGCCGGAAGCGATCCAGGGCCGCTCGCGCCGCTTCAACTTCTCGACCGATGCCGGGCATCGCTTCGAGCGTGGCGTGGACTACGCCACCACGGTCGAGCATATCGAGCGCATCAGCGCGCTGATCCTCGAGATCTGCGGCGGCCAGGCCGGCCCGGTCGACGACCAGGTTGTCAACCTGCCGCAGCGCAAGCCGGTGCGCCTACGTGTGGCGCGCGCCGAGCGCGTGCTCGGCATCGAGCTGTCGCCCGCGGTCATCGCCGACGTGTTTCTGCGTCTGCAGCTGCCGTTCACCCGCGAGCAGGGTGCGGACGGCGAAGTGTTCGTGGTCACTCCGCCGAGCTATCGCTTCGACATCGAGATCGAGGAAGACCTGATCGAGGAAGTGGCCCGCATCTACGGCTTCGAACGTATCCCGGCACGTCCGCCGATCGCCGAAAGCGAGATGCGCCCGACCGACGAAGCACGCCGCTCGACCCATGTCGTGCGCCACGCAATTGCCGCGCGCGACTACCAGGAGGTGATCAACTTCGCCTTCGTCGAAGAGAAGTGGGAGCGCGACTTTGCCAGCAACGACAACCCGATCCGCCTGCTGAACCCGATCGCCAGCCAGCTGGCGGTGATGCGTTCCACGCTGATCGGCGGCCTGCTCGACAAGGTGCGCTACAACCTCAACCGCAAGGCATCGCGCGTGCGGATGTTCGAAGTGGGCCGCGTGTTCCATCGCGACGCCTCGGTTGCCGATGGCGGCCTGACGGTGGCCGGCTATCGCCAGCCGATGGTTGCCGGCGGCATTGCCTACGGCCCGGCCTTCGAGGAGCAGTGGGGCATCGCCACCCGCCCGGTGGACTTCTTCGACGTCAAGGGCGATGTCGAAGCCTTGCTGTTCCCGCGCGTCGCGCGCTTCGAGCCGGTATCGCATCCCGCGCTGCACCCAGGCCGCGCCGCGCAAGTCGTGATCGACGGCAAGGTGGCCGGCGTGATCGGCGAACTGCATCCGCGCTGGCTGCAGGAGTACGAACTGACGCAAGCGCCGGTTGTGTTCGAGCTGGACCTGCAGGCACTGCGTGAAGTAGGCCTGCCCGGCTACACCGAAATCTCCAAGTTCCCGGCCGCCGTACGCGACCTGGCACTGGTGGTGAAGCAGTCGGTGCGCGTGCAGGACCTGCTGGACGCCATGCGCGAAGCCCTGGAAAAACAAGGCTCCGCCCGCTATTGCCAGAGCCTGGTGCTGTTCGACGAGTTCCGTCCGAAGGCGGCTTCGGCAGCCATTGGCGCAGACGAGAAAAGCCTTGCGTTCCGCGTGACCTTGCAAGATACTGGGGCGACCCTCCAGGACGAAACCGTCGATAGCGCGGTACGTTGCATGGTCGAAGCCGCCAGCGCTGCATTCCAGGCGCGGATGCGCGGCTGATCCACCAGCTGACATGACAATGGAGCGCCCGGACTTCCGCATCCGGGCGGATCGCCACACTGAATGACAATGAACGATCGACAAGCGTATCTCATGGCCGCAGCAATGGGCGGGGCAGGCGACCGGCAGGCAGCCTCCCATGATGACGAGACGTCCGACGCCCGCGTTGCCGAGGTGCCGACCCTGACCAAGGCCGAGCTCGCCGAAATGCTGTTCGACCAGGTCGGTCTCAACAAGCGCGAATCCAAGGATATGGTCGAAGCCTTCTTCGACGTGATCCGCGAAGCGCTGGAACATGGCGACAGCGTCAAGCTCTCCGGCTTCGGTAATTTCCAGTTGCGCGACAAGCCTCAGCGTCCCGGCCGCAATCCCAAGACCGGCGAGATCATTCCCATCACGGCACGACGCGTGGTGACCTTCCATGCCAGCCAGAAGCTCAAGGGTCTGGTGGAAGAGCGGGCCGGCCTGGTGGCGGTGGCCGGCTGATCGTTTGCCAGTAGCGCGAGCACTCGTTATCCTGCTTGTCTCGTTTGTCCGCGCGCTATCCCGCGCGGACACCACAACCTCTCCCGGTACGGCCTGAAGCCCGCCCATTGACCGTATGTCGGAAAGATCCAGCGAACGCATCTTGTTGCCGCCGATTCCCGCCAAACGCTACTTCACCATTGGCGAAGTCAGCGAGCTTTGCGCCGTCAAGCCGCATGTGCTGCGCTACTGGGAGCAGGAGTTCACGCAGCTCAAGCCCGTCAAGCGGCGTGGTAACCGGCGCTACTACCAGCATCATGAAGTCCTGCTGATCCGACGCATCCGCGACCTGCTTTATGAGCAGGGCTTTACGATCAATGGCGCCCGCAATCGCCTCGACGAAGGGCGCCAGCACAGCCATGCGTCCGCGGAGGACGAGCAAGCGCTTGCTGCAGCGGCTGCGGATGAAGCACCGGTTTTCTCGCTCGACCTGAACAATCTGCGCAACGAACTCGTGGAAATCCAGCACTTGCTCGCGCAGCTTCAGCAGATCGCGAAGCACGAATAAAAAGTGCAGCAAGGACTAGCCAATATTGAAAAGCGTCTGATATAATCTTTTTCTTTCGGGGCGTAGCGCAGCCTGGTAGCGTACCTGCATGGGGTGCAGGTGGTCGGAGGTTCAAATCCTCTCGCCCCGACCAAATTAGAGCCCACGTAATCAATCGATTACGTGGGCTTTTCTCATTTCTGTTTCTGTATCAGCGCGGTCGCCAATGATGTTGGCGAACTCTTATATCCGCCTGCCATAACTTGGCTCTGGGTACGCATACCCAGAATCGGGCATGCGCCAAGTGAGCCCGTCTTGCAGCGCAAACAGGTTTGTCGGGAAGTGCTGGCCGCTTCTACAATCAACCCATCGACGGCGCGGCATACATGTCTTGCCGGGCAGGAGTTCGCGGCCCACGGCGCCGGGCAGCAGACCTCACCGGATGCCGCTTGTGCTGACTTTTGCGAATGACAGGAGTGCATGATGGCCAAACGCGAGCGCGCCGCCCGCGCCTTGCAGGACGAGGTAAGCCGGCGCATCCAGCGCATCGATGACATCATTGAGGACGGCGCAAAGATCCGGGTGCCTGTGCCGCAAGCGCATGCACGCGATGCGAGAGGGCGTAACTGGGATATGAAGGTCTTCGGCAACGCCGCAGGCTACGAACGGAGTATCCGGGCCGTGGTGGACAAGGCACGCGACGAATTCGACCTGAACGAGGTGCCGGGCCAGCAAAGCGCTGATCCCTTCGGCATTCCCTCTTCGCCGGAGTAAGGGCTTCGTTGGAGTAACGACATGCAGGCTTGCGATCCCTGCCACCTTCTCGTTGGCGCACCGGCCACGGTGCAGCCGCATGAGAATCTGGCTGCATCCGGTGCGGGCGCGCTTGGCTTGGACATCAATTCACGTTGGGTGGACCGGCCATGGCGCTGCACGGTCTGCGGCGCCTGGATGTTCCAGAATGCTGCCCACGGCGAGCCGCCCAACGTCTGGCGCATGGGGCGCCGCCCGCAGGATCGCCCCCAGGACCGGACTTAGACCCGGCGGCGGGTTCGCGCCGCCGCTCTCCCTGGCCGGGCGCTGCGCTGCGGCATGCTACGATGGCCGCAAAGGGAGACGCTACTCATGAATGAATCCAGAACGCAGAACTACCGAGGCTACGTGATTTTGATCTCGGTGCAGCAGCAGGAGCGGGGGTGCCTGGTGAACGCCTCGATCGTCCAGGAGGCCAAGGGGGCGGTGCGCAATCCTTCGCCCTTGCAATCCTGGGAGGGGCATGAGCAGGGCGAACTGCTGGAAGTGGCCGATCGGGCTCAGGCGCGCGCATGCCGGCTGATCGACGCGACCGTGGACCACGTAGCTTATGCCGCGGGTTGATTGATCGTCGTGCCTGTGCCCGCTGGCACGATCGGTTGCTGGTTTGTCTTGCGCCGGATGCGCCAGCCGGAGCATTGTTCGTATTCGGCAGAAGTTTTGAGGGTGGGCCTACATGGCGCGGTCTGGCGGTCGTTAATCCCGATATGAAATCATTCGATGCTTGCGAAGACGGCGCGGCCAATGCCGATGTCATGGGCTGGGGGTCTTCGCCCCCCCACGTATTGGCCGCCGTGCTCAATACTGCCCTGGCAGCAGAAGATCTGGACGGCTTCGCCGCGCTGTTGTCGGATATGGCGCGCGATCGCGGCTTCAAGGGCGCGCGTGGCTCGCACCAGTCCATCTACGATATGCCCTACGCCAGCCTGCTGCCGCGCCAGCAGCATCTGCTGGCCGATGCCTTTGAGTTGCTGATTCGCCTGGGCCTGGAGCTGCAGCCCCGCAGGCCGCGCGTGCTGGGCGATATCCGGGGCGGGCTCCTGGCGCACGGCAATCACGAGATTCCCTCCGACTAACGGGCACGCGGACCGGCTGGCAGGGCGGGCGTGCTGCGTGCTAGCATCTCGCGAAAACGGGGCGTTGACGCAGCAATCGACCGTCACAGCGGACAGCCATGGTCAATGGCATGCAGGTCCATCTGTGGCGCAACGCGGCCTTCAGTCCTGAACAACCAGATCGCCGCACTGATGGCGACGTGTCGCCCGGTCCGATGCCGATCCCGACCGGGCGATGATGCCGACACGGCCCGCGCGCGCACGGCCGTGGCGTTCGAGGGGAGCGATCGCGTGTTGTGGAGGTATGTTATGGACGAAGACGAACCTTTCGGGGTTGTGTTCGAGGATTTTCGCGTCATCTGGGTGGCCGAGCGTTTGCAGGACGGCACATGGACCGCGCGCTATTGCTGGAGCCCCGGCACCTCCGAGGCCTCCGGCAACGCACTCCGGGCCGCGGTGCTCGGCGGCAAGTCAAAGCGGCTGCTGGGGGACTTCAAGACCGAAGAAGAGACCGTCGACGCCATTAAGGCGGCGGTGTTGCTTGAGGCGAAATGGGGGCGGTGAAGCTAGGGCCTGGAGAGTTCAGGCAGCACGATGCTGCTCCATTTCCAGGTCCATAGGCCTTCTCGCTTCAGGCCGATGACAACGCGTTCGCCGTTGTCCTTGGTGGCGGAGGCTTCGACGCTGCCCCAGCCACGATAAGACAGGCCGTACTTGAGCGCATCCCTTGCGGCCTCCTGCTTTGCCTGTCCGGCCGGCTCGCTATTAATGCCCGGCGGGGCGGGAGGTGCGGGCTTCGGCTGCGCCTGCGTGCCGGGCTTCTCGCCGGCCATCAGCGCCATGACGCCGGCGGGCGACACCATGGTGTCGATCATGGTGTTGATGACCGCCAGGCCGATCGCTTGCCCGATACCGGCAAAGGGCATGTTCTGCAATCCGGTCCCGCCAAGCTTCTGCTGCAGGGACAAGTTCAGCTGTGCCTTCAGGCTTTCGCGCAGGGCGGGATAGTCGACATAGCGGGAGAACTTGTCGGCATCCCGCGCTTCGATGGCGGAGCGCATCTGGTAGAGCGCCCAGTACGGGCTGGCGTAGCTGCTGGCAGCGACGGCGATCACCGCCGCGATGGCGGCTTTGGCAGGTTTGTTCATCGGGTTCCCGGTTGGAGCGCATGCAACGGTACAGCGAGGCTGTACCGTTGCTGGCTGACATTCCGCCATTGTCTCCAATCGGCAGCGTCTGCGTCTACCCGCCCGGCTGGCTGCGCTCCAGCAAGCCGATTTCCCGCACGGCTACCGACAGCATCGACAAGCCGGCAGCGCCCGTTGCACGCTGGTCTGCCAGCATGCGCGAGAAGCGCTCGATCTGCGCCTGCCGGCCACCTCGCCATGCCTCGATGAGCTGGGCCGGGGTGTCCAGTTCCTGCGGTTGCGCCAGCACGCTTACCGTCAGCGCGCGCTTGAGGCGGCCGAGATCTTCCAGTGTCGTGGTGCGTGCCAGCAGGTCCCAGTGGCTCTCGGCAGGCAGTGCCAGCGCGCGTTCGCGCAGCCAGCCGAAGCTGAACTCCGTGTCGAGCGCGAAATACACACCTGCCACCAGCGCCAGGCTACGCTGCGTGGCGCCGGCTACCTCGGCAATATCCAGCGCGGCAGCGGAGATTTCTCCCGCAGCCACGCACAGGGCCAGGCCATCGCCCACGCCGGACTGGCTCAGCGCCTGCCGCCGCTCGGCCAGCGCCGTGGCCTCGGGGCCGGCCAGGAGCGCGGGCAATTGCGGCGTGAGCCATGCCGCGGCCTCCGCGTAGCGTGCGCTGTGGCTGTCTGCCGGTCCGCCTGCCTGAGGATGCCGCAGGAACCAGAGGCTGGCGTGCTCCAGCAGCCGCCCCACAGCGACGAACATTTGCGCCTGTACCGCGTCGTCGACACGGTTGTCCAGCGCGTCGATGTCCGCCCAGAGTGGCTCCAGGCGGAACACGTCGCGCGCGATCAGACAGGCGCGCACGATGTCGGCGGGACGCGCATCGGTCTCTTCCAGCATGCGATGGACAAAGGTGGCACCGACACGGTTGACCAGTGTATTGGTCAGGTGCGTGGAAAGGATCTCGCGGCGCAGCGGGTGGCGCAGCATGGTGTCGGCATGCCGCTCGCGCAGCGGCTGCGGGAAGTAGGCGGGCAACAGGCCGGCCACCAGCGGGTCCTCGGGCAAGTTCGAGGCAAGCAATTCGTCATACAGCCACATCTTGCTGTAGGCCAGCAGCACCGCCCGCTCGGGCGAGGTCAGTCCCAGTCCGGCGGCCTTGCGTTCCACCAGTTCGTCCTCCGTTGGCAGGAATTCCAGCGCGCGCTTGAGGCGGCCTGCGCGCTCCAGCCAGCGGATCAGCCTGCCTTCCGCATCGATCAGCGAGGCGGCGTTGCGGCCCGCCACGGACAGCGCCTGGGTCTGGTAGTAGTTGTCTTCCAACACCAGCAGGCCGACCTCGTCCGTCATTTCCGCCAGCAGCTTGTTGCGCTGCTTTTCGGTCATCTCGCCATCCGCCACCGCCAGCCCGAGCAGGATCTTGATATTGACCTCGTGATCCGAGCAATCCACGCCGGCGGAATTGTCGATGGCATCGGTATTGATGCGTCCGCCATTGAGCGCGAATTCGATGCGGCCAAGTTGCGTGAAGCCAAGGTTGCCGCCTTCGCCGACTACCTTGCAGCGCAGCTCGGCGCCGTTGACGCGGACCGCGTCGTTGCTGCGGTCGCCCACTTGCAGGTGGCTCTCGTGGCTGGATTTGACGTACGTGCCGATGCCGCCGTTATAGAGCAGGTCGACCGGAGCCAGCAGGATGGCGTGGACCAGTTCGGCGGGCGACACCGTAGTGGCTGTGATGCCAAGGCAGGCTTGCACCTCGGGTGTGATGGCGATGGTCTTGGCGGTGCGTGGAAACACGCCGCCGCCGGCCGAGACCAGGCTCATGTCGTAGTCGGCCCAGCTGGAACGCGGCAGCTCGAAGATGCGCTGGCGTTCGCGCAGGCTGGAAGCCGGGTCGGGGCTGGGGTCGAGAAAGATGTGGCGATGGTCGAACGCGGCCACCAGGCGGATGTGGGGCGACAGCAGCATGCCGTTGCCGAAGACATCGCCGGACATGTCGCCAACGCCGGCGACGGTGAAATCGGTAGACTGGATATCGATGCCCATCTCGCGGAAATGGCGCTTGACCGATTCCCACGCGCCACGCGCCGTGATGGCCATTTTCTTGTGGTCGTAGCCTACCGAGCCGCCTGACGCGAAGGCGTCGCCGAGCCAGAAGCCGTACTCGGCTGAGATCGCGTTGGCGTAATCCGAAAAGCTCGCCGTGCCCTTGTCCGCGGCGACCACCAGATAGGGGTCGTCGCCGTCCTCGCGCACCACTTCCGGGGGCGGCACCAGGGTGCCGGCGACACGGTTGTCGGTCACGTCCAGCAGGCCGCGCAGGAAGGTCTGGTAGCAGGCAATGCCTTCCTGCAGGAAGGCGTCGCGGTCGGTTGCCGCCGGCGGCCGCTTGACCACGAAGCCCCCCTTGCTGCCCACCGGCACGATCACCGTGTTCTTCACCATCTGGGCCTTCATCAGCCCCAGCACTTCGGTGCGGAAGTCCTCGCGCCGGTCGGACCAGCGCAGGCCGCCGCGCGCTACCGGGCCGCCGCGCAGGTGCACGCCTTCCACGCGCGGGGAATAGACCCAGATCTCGAACATTGGCCGCGGCTCGGGCAGGCCCGAAACCAGCGCGGGATTGAACTTGAACGAGAGGTAAGGGCGTGGCCCGCCATCGGGGCCTTGGCGGAAATAGTTGGTGCGTACCGTGGCATTGATCACGCCCAGGAACAGGCGCAGGATGCGGTCCTCGTCCAGGTTGGGCACCTGGTCCAGGGCGGTGCCGATGGCTTGCAGCAGGCGCTCGCAGCGCGCCGCGCGGGCGCTTTCCGCGACGGGATCGAAGCGTGCCACGAACAGTTCCACCAGCCGCGAGGCGATGGCCGGGTTGCCGGTCAGGGCCCGTTCGATATAAGCATCGCTGAAGGTCGATCCGACCTGGCGCAGATAGCGGGCATAGGCGCGCAGGATGGTCACGTCGCGCGCGGCCAGTTCGGCGCGCAGCACCAGCCGGTTGAAGTCGTCGTTCTCGATCTCGCCGTTCCAGGCGCGCGCGAAGGCATCCTCGAACAGCGCCTTGATGCGTGCGATATCGGCGCCGAGGTCGATGCCGGTAGCCACGCCATCGGCCATTTCCAGCCCGAAATCGTGGACCCATACCGGCGCCGCGCCGTTGGGCTCGACCAGGTAGGGGCGCTCCTCGTCCACGCGCACGCCGAGATGCTCGAGCATCGGCAGGCTGAGCGACAGCGCGATCGGCTCGCGTGCCCGGTAGACCTTGAAGCGGAACGCACCCGGCGCGGCTTCGATCGGCCGGTACAGGTTCATGGCGATGCCGCCGCTGGCCTGCGCCGCTTCCATCAGTTCGATATCCCGCACCGCGGTGCGAGCCGGGTAGTCCTCGCGATAGCCGGCGGGGAAGGCGTCGCCGTAGCGGCGCAGCAGGCGGTTGCCTTGCTCTTCGCCGGTGCTGTCCAGCAGGGCGGCGGCAAGGTCGTCCTGCCAGCGGCGGGCGGCCTGCACGATGCGCTCTTCCAGCTCAGCGGCGTTGACATCGGGCATGGTGCCGGGATCGCCGCGCACGATCAGCTGGATGCGCGCCAGCGGCGACTCGGAGAGTTGCGGCGTGAACTCGCAGCTATTGCCGTGGAAGGCGGTCATCATCAGCTTCTGGATGCGCTGGCGCAAGTCGGTGTTGTACTTGTCGCGCGGCACGAACACCAGGCAGGAGACGAAGCGGTCGAAGCGGTCGCGCCGCACGAACAGGCGAATGCGCTGGTGCTCCTGCAGGCGCAGGATGCCCAGAGAAATGCCGAACAACTCATCTTCATCGGCCTGGAACAGTTCGTCGCGCGGGTATTGCTCGAGGATGGTGACCAGCGACTTGTAGAGATGGCCCTTGGTCAGGAACCCGGCGCGGGTCAGGATATTCTCGAACTTGCGGCGTACCAGAGGGATGTCCGCGCTGGACATCATGTAGGCGGTGGAAGTGTAGAGCCCCACGAAGCGGCGCTCGCCGAACAGTTTGCCGTCGGCGCCGATGAGCTTGACGCCGATGTAGTCCAGGTAGCCGGGCCGGTGCACGGTGGCCCGCGAGTTGGCCTTGGTCAGGAAAATCGGCGAACTGCCCTCGATGACGGTGGTGGCCGCCGCGGGCAACTCGGTGAGCGTGTCCGCGTCGGGCGTGCGCAGGCTTTCGCGCAGGATGCCGGCACCGGAGCCAGCCACGCCACGCAGGTAGAAGCGGCCGTCCTGGTTCACGAGTTCGTAGTCGCGCTGGCCCAGGAAGCAGAAATGATCGTCCAGCATCCATTCCAGGAAGGCGCAGGCTTCCTGCGTATCGGGCTGGCCGCCCTCCGGACCCTGTGCCAGCTTCTCGATGGTGGTGCGCGTGATGGCCGTCATCTGCGGCCAGTCTTCCACTGCGGCGCGCACATCGCCCAGCACGCGCGCAATGCCGCTGCGCAAGGCTTCTTGCGTGGCAGCATCGCCGCAGCGATCCACTTCGAAATGGATAAAGGATTCGAGGCGCGGGCCGCCGGCGGGTTCGTTCGTGGCCGCGTCGCCCTCACTGCCTAGCCCCACTTTCGCAATGGTGCCGTCCGCGTTGCGCCAGACCTGGAAGACCGGGTGAATCGCCGAGTGCAAGGCCAGGCCAAGCCGGTTGACCTCCATGGTGACGGAGTCGACCAGGAACGGCATGTCATCGTTGACGATCTCCACCACCGAGTGATCGGAGTGCCAGCCGTGCTGTTCAAGATTGGGGTTGTAGACACGCAGCCGCGCGTTGCCAGGGACGAAGCGCTGGGCGGTCTGCCAGTGCGCCATGACCGCGCCGTAGAGATCCGCTACCTCCCGCTTGAGCAGGTCTTCGGCATCGGCCAGGTCGTAGTAGTGGCGCAGGAAAGGCTCGACCTTGACGAACGTGTCGCCGGGCAGGCGGCCCTGTGCAAACTGGATGAGGTCGGCCAGCAACTGGGCCAGTCGCGCTTCGCTTTCCGCCAGCATGGTGTCTCCCCCAGACGGCTTGTTTCGGCAGTTTCATGCTGGGATAACCCGGCGTGGCACCGATGCGCGGTGTCCTCGCGGTGGCAGCATGACCGTGCTAACTACTGTAGAGCATAAAGGGGGGCGCCGCGCACAAAGTGCGCTGCACGCCTGTGGGGAGCTGCCGCATGGCGAGGCGCTGGCATGCGAAAGGGTGGCTATGAAATTTACGACTGGTTTTTATGATTTTATATCTTCGCAGGAATGCTTTTCCCGTGGCTACACTGCTTACCTGCGCCTTACCGGCCGGTAGGACGCGCGAGCCGAGCGGGGCACCGGGTCCTGCCACTGCGCGCGGTACAGCCCCAGCCGCCGGGACAGGCATCATGGAGACATAAAGATGTACAAGGAACGTATCCGGCTGGCCAGTCTGCTCGACAAGGTGATGCCGGCCCAGGCCGCGGCGGCGATGATCCGGGACGGCATGACCGTGGGCATGAGCGGGTTCACCCGCGCCGGCGACTGCAAGGCGGTGCCTGAGGCGCTGGCGCAGCGCGCGGCGACCGAACCGCTGCGCATTACGCTGATGACCGGCGCTTCGCTGGGCAACGACACCGACAAGCTCCTGGCCGAAGCCAATGTGCTGGCGCGGCGCTTGCCGTTCCAGGTCGACACGACCTTGCGGCGCAAGATCAATGCGGGCGAGGTGATGTTCATCGACCAGCATTTGTCGGAGACCGTGGAGCAACTGCGCGGGCGGCAGATCGCGCCGGTGGACGTGGCGGTGGTGGAAGCCGTGGCGATCACCGAGGAAGGCGGCATTGTGCCAACCACCTCGGTGGGCAATTCCGCGAGCTTTGCGATGCTGGCCAGCAAGGTGATTGTCGAGATCAACCTCAATATGCCGGGCGGCCTCGAGGGCCTGCACGATATCTACCTGCCTGCGCAGCGCCCCCACCGCGAGCCGATCCCGTTGGTTTCGGTGGATCAGCGCATCGGCTTGCCCTATATTCCGGTCGATCCCGCGAAGATTGCGGCCATCGTGATCACGCAGAAGGATGACAGTCCATCCACCGCGCAGCCGCCCGACCGGGAAACGCGGCAGATCGCGGGGCACCTGAACGATTTCCTCCTGCATGAGGTCCGGGCAGGCCGGCTGGCGCCGTCACTGCAACCCCTGCAGGCCGGCATCGGGACGATCGCCAACGCCGTGCTGCATGGCCTGATTGATTCGCCGTTCCGCGATCTCACGATGTATTCGGAAGTCTTGCAGGACAGCACGATCGAACTGCTCGATGCCGGGCGGCTGACCTTTGCCTCGGCTTCATCCGTCACCTTGACCAGCGCCGTCTACGCGCGCTTCCTGGCAGACCTGGAGCGCTACAAGTCACGCGTGATCCTGCGCCCGCAGGAGATCAGCAACCACCCGGAGATATTGCGCCGGCTCGGCCTGATCACCATCAACACGGCGCTCGAGTGCGATCTCTATGGCAATGTGAATTCCACCCATGTGGGCGGTACGCACATGATGAACGGCATCGGCGGCTCTGGCGACTTTGCCCGCAATGCGCACATTTCCGTATTCGTCACGAAGTCGGTGGCCAAGGCCGGCGCCATTTCCAGCATCGTGCCGATGGTTTCGCATGTGGACCACACCGAGCATGATGTCGATGTCATCGTGACCGAGCATGGCCTGGCCGATCTGCGCGGTCTGGCGCCGCGCGAGCGCGCGCAGCAGGTCATTGCCAATTGCGCCGATCCGCTGTATCGGGATCTGCTGCGTGATTACGTGACGCGCGCCGCGCGCCGCGGCGGACATACGCCGCACCTTATCGAGGAAGCGCTGGCCTGGCACGCGCGCTACCGCGAGGAGGGCACCATGGGCGGTCCCCAGGCAGCGCTGGCGGCTGCGTAAGCGGCGCGCGATTTTCCGGCGCCTCGTCCTCCCCGGGTATCCCTGGTTCTCCCTATCCCTTGAAGATAAGCACTGCCAGCACCAGGGAGGAAGCCATGAGGATCAGCACGTCTAGCATGATGGTCTCCGAAAAGGAGAAGGCCTGCCACGCCACGCAGCGGGGAAACCAGTGCATGCGGCAAGCGATGCTGGCCTGATCCTGCCTGCCTCCCGCAGGCCGGACAGTGCGCTGGCGCACCGTCCGGCGGGACGGCCTGCTGCCTGTGCCCGCGGCTTACTGCTTGGTCTTGGCGCCGTCGGTATAGGGATCGAACGAGCCGGCCTTGGCGCCGTCGGTGTACGGGTCGGGTTTGCCGGCCTTTGCTCCGTCGGTGTACGGGTCGAACTTGCCGGCCTTGGCGCCTTCCGTATAGGGATCGGCCTTCTTCTTGGTGCCGGAAGCGTTCAGGTTCGACTTGGTCGATTTCTTCGCGCCATCGGTGTACGGATCGAACTTGCCGGACTTTGCGGCGCTTTTATTGGGGTCCGTCTTGTTCGCATGGGCGCCGCCGTAAAGGTCGCCGCCTTCCGTGTAGTTCTTCTGGGCGTGCGCCAGCTGCGCGCCGCCAAGGGCTGTCAGGGCGGCGATCGTCAGGGCGGCTACGGTCTTGTTGCGCATATTCATCCTCGTGAGTAATGAGTAGTGGCCACGGGCAGGGGGCATGGCCGCATAAATGGTCGTTTGACCGGAAGACTTTACCGACTTGGGATGACCCTGCGAAGTTAATCTTTCTTCCCACTGTATTGAACCACTTTGCGCCCGCGCGGCTTCTGAGCCAGATCAAGTCCGGCGGCATCTTCCTGGGGAAAGTCGTGGAGGGGAGAACGGGGGGCTGGGTGACAGTACAGCCGCAGGCACTGGCCCCGGCAAGGCCCGGCCGCAGGCGGCCGGGCCCTCCGGTCCTTATTCCAGCGTAATGTTCTGGTCGTGCGCGATCTTCTTGCGCAGGTCCAGTTCGCGCTTGATCTGCGCGGCGTATTGCTGCGGCGTGTTGCCGTCGGGATAGGCGCCGCTCTCGGCCAGGCGGCGTTTCACGTTCGGATCCTGCAACGTCTTCACGGCAGCGTCATGGACCTTGGTGATGATCGCGGCAGGCGTGCCGGCAGGCGCCACCAGGCCATACCAGGCCATGTTGTTCATGTCCTTCATGCCGGCCTCGGCGAACGTCGGCACGTCAGGCAAGCCCTCCACGCGCTTCGGCGCCGCCACGGCGAGGGCGCGCAACTTGCCAGCCTGGATATGCGGCATGGACGACGGCAGGTTGTCGAACTGGCCGCTGACCTGGCCCGCCAGCGTGTCGTTCAGGGCCGGACCCGATCCCCGATAGGGGATGTGGACCATATCCGTCTTGGTCAGGAACTTGAACAGTTCGCCGTCGAGATGGGAGATGCTGCCCTTGCCGGCCGACGCGTAGCTGTACTTGCCGGGGTTGGCCTTGACCAGCGCGATGAACTCTTGCAGGTTCTTGGCCGGTACCTTGGGGTTGATCGTCAGCACGTTCGGCACATTGACCAGGTTGGTAATGGGCGCGAAATCCTTGATCGGGTCGTAGGGGTTGCGGGCGTTGGTAGCCGGGTTGGTCGCCATGGTGCTCACCGTGGCGATACCCAGCGTGTAGCCATCGGGCGCGGACTTGGCGAGGGCATCGGCGCCGATCGCACCGCCGCCGCCGCCGCGGTTTTCCACCACCACCACCTGGCCAAGTTCGCGGCCAATGCCGTCGGAGACCGCGCGGGCAACGATATCCGTGGTGCCGCCAGCGGCGAACGGCACGATCAGGCGGATCGGCTTGTTCGGATAGGTTTGCGCCATGGCGCTGTGGCACAGGCCAAGGAGGGCCAGGCAGGCTGCGCTGCCAACATTCAGTACTGCTTTCAAGAGAGGCTCCCGAGGGTTCTAAGTATGTGAGCGGACTGCTCGGCCAGGCGCGGGATGCGGCGATCTGCGTCGACGTTGCCCTTGTTTATCCCGCCGACGCGCCGCAACGTTGCCGCGGCAAGGGCTGCCGCGGAACGCTGGAGTTTTTTGGCTGGTTCCGTGATGCGGAACCATGTTCCGCAATGTGCTCCAGGCGCAATTCAACCGTGAAAGCTTGGCCGGCGGAATTGGTATCAACCCGCGTATGGATCGCAGCGCGGAGCGGGTAGGGCGAACGTATCGGCAGCCGCGGAAACTTGCATTGCGCGGCTTGGGCGCCGATGAGCCAAATGGAAATGAAAAAAGCCGGAAGCATTGCTGCTTCCGGCTTTTTGGAATTCGCTGGTGGGGCGTGAGTGACTCGAACACTCGACCTACGGATTAAGAGTCCGCTGCTCTACCAACTGAGCTAACGCCCCAACGAAGTCCAAGATTATAGCTAGGCGATTGTGACTGCGCAATACCTATTTTGCTGTTTTTTCAAAGACCCCCTGTCTGGCCCAGTGCGAACTTGCGGCAGTGTTCGAGATAGCCGACCTCGTGGCTGGCTATCAGGCCCAGCACGCTCGACCAGAGCCAGGACGGGGCATCGAGTTGCTTTGACCGGTTGCGGGCCAGTTCGGCTAGCCAGCCGCGTTGGGTGGCGAGATCCATCTGGCGCGCGTGGGCGTTGCCGACCACCTCGCCGAGGTACATCGCGACGCGGCTGGCCTCCTCCTGGGGCAGCGTATCGATCTCCAGCTTCAGGTCCTGCGGCAGCAGTTCACGGATGAAGACCGCCTTGTCGAGCAATTGCGCGGAAAGAATGCGATCGCCCAGCGCCGGCGAGAGATGGCGGGCGCCTTCGGCCACGCGCGCGCCGTTGTCGTGCGGCATGCTGGCCTTGGGGTAGCTCGGTGCGGCTGCCTTCGCCGCCTCCTTGATGTCGATCAGGCAGATTTCTGGGCCGGGGCTGTCATTGCTGTCAACGGACAGCAGCACGGCGAAGCGCAGGCGGCCCAGGGAGCTGCAACCCTTGACCCAGTAAGCGGCATCTATCACCTCCACGCGCGCGCCTTCGTCGCGAGAGGTCAGCAGCGTGGCAAGGTGGGCGATCTCGCGCCGCTCGGTGGGGGCCAGCCGCCAGAACCGTTTGCCGAGCGGGATGGAAGGCGTGGTATCCCGCAGGCGTTCACGGGATATCCGTGATCGGCCCGAGATTGCCCACATGGCAGTCGCCGCAGATCCAGATCTCCGGGTCCTCGGGCAGCGCGTGCGGCTGCCTGGCCGCCAGCCACTCGTAGAACTTGCGCGTATTGCCGCGCACGTAGGCGTGGGCGGAGCGCGCCATCTTCAGGTTCCGGCACCGCATCAGTTCATCCTCGCGCTTTGCCGGGCCGGGCCGGGCAGGCCAGGTTTGCCGCTGCGCTTGCCGGTGGCTTTGCCGGCGGCCCCGCCTGAGGCTTTCGGGTGCGTCTTCCTGTCGGACTTCGCAACGGGCTTCTTGTTGCTTGTCTTGGATGTCATGGTGTCGGGGGCGTCGCGCGCTGGCAAGAGGAAAGGGCCGGGCTGGCAGCGTCGGCCGTCCGGCGAACTGATGTCAGCGTACTCCATGCCATGCCGGCTCGCTGCCATTGTCACTCGCCCGCGGGCGGCCGGCGCGCATGGCCAGCGGCTACAATGCGCTCGTCTTCCATGTCCGCGGCCGCCGCTGCCGCGTCGAGCCAGAATCCGGAGCCCGTCATGCATGCCAGAGTCCTGCGCTACCTCGATGAGGTGGTGAACCGCAGTTCGATCCGCCAGGCCGCGCTGCATCTGCACGTGGCGCCGAGCGCGATCAACCGGCAGATACTGGACCTGGAGACTGAACTGGGCGCACCGCTGTTCGAGCGCATCAACAAACGCCTCCGGCTGACTCCGCTGGGCGAGATGGTGCTGGCGCACGTGCGGCAGACGCTGCGCGAGCACGAGCTCTTGCGCAGCCGTATCGCGGCCGTCAAAGGTGTGCGCCAGGGCGAAGTGACAATCGCCACGACCGCGGGGCTGGCCGGGTCGCTGATGCCTTCGCTGGTGCACGGCTTCCGCCAGCAATATCCGGGCATCCTGGTGCGCCTGCTGGATCTGCCCGTGGTGGACATCGTCAGCACCGTCGAGCGCGGCGATGCCGACCTCGGCCTCGCCTACGAACTGCCCGACATCGCGGCCTTTCGCATCCTGGCCAGCAGTGACTGGCATATCGGCGCGGTGGTCTCGCCCTCGCACGCGTTGGCTGCGCAGCCTTCGGCGCTGCTAGGTGAATGCCTGGCTTACCCAGTGATCCTCCCCGCGCCGTCGCTGTCGATCCGTGCCATCCTGGACGAGGCCTTCGCGCGCGCGGCCATGGAGGTGTCGCCGGTGACCGAGACCACTTCGACGGCATTGATGCGGCGCCTGGTCATGCTTGGGTCCGGCGTCGCTTTCCTGAACCCCCTCGATGTGCTGGAGGAGCGCGCGCGCGGCGCGCTCGCATGGGTGCCCTTGCGCGACGGCAAGCTGCCGTGCCAGACGTTGCGGCTGGTGGTGCGCGCGCGCAACCCGCTGAGCCCGGCGGCGAGTCTGATGGCGGAGCGGATCGGCGCAGGCCTGGCGGAACTGTTTGGGAGCCTGCGCTAGCGGCCCGCTGGACCTGGCCCTGGCACAACACGGTGGCTGTGCTGTTTTTGCGTACACCGTCGGTGGAATTCGATGCTTTGCGGCTGGCCGCCGCCGTCTTAGACTGTCTGGGCCGGTCAATACGACGCCGGCTGGCCAGCCCCGGCGCAGCATCGCTATCCACCCCTGATCCGAAGATCCCGTCATGACCCTCATCCTTATCAATGCAGACATTCTGGTCACCATGGATGCGCAGCGCCGCGAGATTCCGGGCGGCGCGCTGGTGGCCCAAGGCCCGTCGATCGAATGGGTGGGCGCCAGCGCCGAGTTGCCGCAGGAATACCGCCGGCTGATCGACGAAGGCCGCGCTGAGGTGCTCGACATGAGTGGCCAGGTGGTGATTCCGGGTCTGGTCAATACGCACCACCACATGTACCAGAGCCTGACCCGCGCCGTGCCGGCCGCGCAGGACGCGGAGCTGTTCTCCTGGCTGAGCAATCTCTATATGTTGTGGTCGCACCTGACGCCGGAGATGATCGATGTGTCGACCCGGACCGCGATGGCGGAATTGATGCTATCCGGCTGCACCACCACCAGTGACCATCTTTATCTTTACCCCAACGGCTCGCGCCTGGACGATTCGATTGCGGCGGCGGCGCAAATGGGCATGCGTTTCCATGCCGCGCGCGGATCGATGAGCGTGGGCCGCAGCAAGGGCGGCCTGCCACCCGACTCGGTGGTGGAGGAGGAGCAGGCGATCCTGAGCGACAGCCAGCGGCTGATCGAGCAATACCACGACGCTTCGCGCCATGCCATGCTGCGCGTGGTGGTGGCGCCATGCTCGCCGTTTTCCGTGTCGCGCGACCTGATGCGGGAGTCGGCGCTGCTGGCGCGCAACTATGGCGTGTCGCTGCACACCCACCTTGCCGAGAACGATAACGACATCGCCTACTCGCGCGAGAAGTTCGGCCTGACGCCCGCGCAGTACGCCGAGGAACTCGGCTGGGTCGGACCCGATGTGTGGCACGCGCACTGCGTCAAGCTGGACGACGAAGGCATCGCGCTGTTCGCCCGCACCGGCACGGGCGTGGCCCATTGCCCTTGCTCCAATATGCGGCTGGCTTCAGGCATTGCGCCGGTGCGCGCGATGCGCGATGCCGGCGTGCCGGTCGGCCTGGGGGTGGACGGCAGCGCTTCGAACGATGGTGCTCATATGCTGGGCGAGGTGCGCCAGGCGATGCTGTTGCAGCGGGTAGGATACGGGCCCGCCGCCATGAGCGCGCGCGAGGCACTGGAGATTGCCACCCTGGGCGGCGCGCGCGTACTGGGCCGCGACGATATCGGTGCCCTGGCGCCGGGCATGTCGGCTGACTTCGTGGCCTTCGACATGGGGCAGGTGGCTTATGCCGGCGCGGGCCACGATCCGGTGGCGGCGCTGGTGTTCTGCACGCCGGGCAATGTCGCCACCAGTGTGATCAACGGCAAGGTGGTGGTGCGCGACGGCGAGCTGCGCACGGTGGAATTGCCGCGCGTGCTGGCGCGGCACCGCGGGCTCGCGCGCGAATTGTTCGAGCGCGCGAGCGCAGGTTGATGCGAGTCCCGGATGCGGCGCGCGCATGACCCCACTCGAGTGGGGCTGCGTCATGTCTCCAATGTATTCAAACTAGGCGACGGGACGTTCTCCGAACGCCCCTGACCCTTCTCAGCCCGCCACAATTGTCGCGGGCTTTTTTTTGTATGTCTTTTTGATGAGATTTTTTGGGGGGGGGGGGGCGGGGAGATGATGCGCCAATGAAAAAAGCCGGAAGCATTGCTGCTTCCGGCTTTTAGAATTCGCTGGTGGGGCGTGAGTGACTCGAACACTCGACCTACGGATTAAGAGTCCGCTGCTCTACCAACTGAGCTAACGCCCCAACGAAGAAAAAGATTGTATCATCGTTTTTGCGTTTGTCAAACCCCCTCCCTGCGAAATCTTTCCTGTGCGAGCAGGGCCACGTATGGCATGTCCGAATTGCCCCGGTTCCTGCAGCGATGCGAAGGCGCAGGGGCTTTTTCATGCACCGGATCCATGCATTCATGCCATGGGAACTCGCCTTGTGCATCGGTAGTCATGCTTGGAGGCGAGCGAGGCGTAGGCCTTTGCGGACGAGTCGGGCCGACCCATGTTAGGATGAATCTTCACTTGCAATGGAGGGCTGTACCGATGGATATCAAATTCCAAGAGCAAGATCGCTACGATATCAATAATGAAGGCTTGCTATTCCACGCTGTTGTCAACGGCGAACAAGTCACCTGCGTGGTGACGCGCGAAGCGCTGTGGGAAGGCTTCAGTGCCGACCAGGTCTTGTCGCTGGAAGAGGCTTTCCGCGCCGGACGCGAGACAATCGAGCGTGCCGCCGTGGTGCTGATCGAGCAGGGCGCAGCCCAGCCGGTGGTGGTCAAGCGCGCCCATGTGGCGCCGCTCTGAAACGGGTCTCAGGCCGGGTCGGTCATCGGTCCGATCCCGTGCTAACGTTTCATGTTGTTGCGGCTTCTCGCCGCCTGGCGCCGGTTCCACGCCGGCGTTTCTCTTTTCCGTTCCCGCGGTCATGCCTTGCCGGGTTCAGGTCACGTTCCAGATCTAGTCGTACTCTTTCTTACGCCGTGCCATGGAGTGCTCCGCCCGGGCGACTTGCGCATTCCTCGAAGATTCGCGCCTGGCATTGCGCGCATCCGGCGGGATCCAGGCGGGCAATGATGGTGTGCAGCGCCTGCCGCTTGGTGGAGAAGATATGCCCCTCGCCCAGCTTTAGCGCAAAGCCGGTCTGATCCCATGTCTGCAGGACCTGCGTGCGCGGACGGTGGAAATACAGGTCGCCGCCGGTGGCACGCCGTTCGGCCAGCTCGCTTTCCCACATTTCGGCGCCGGCCAGGTCGATGAAGTTCATGCTCTTGGTCATGGCAAGCAGGTGGATCTGTCCAGGATGGGCGCTGCGTGCTTCGTGCAGGCGGTCGGTGACGTACTGGACGGCGCCGAAGTAGATTGCGCCTTCCATGCGCAGCAGCTTGAGTTGAGGACATTCCGGCTGCGGGCGGTGCAACTCGTCCAGCGGCGTAAAGCGGCGGTCGGGATCGTCCGCGTCGGGCACCAGGCTGCGCACAGCCGGCCGCGACGTGCGATAGAGATAGGCAACCAGCGACAAGATGGTGCCGAGCAGAACCGCCATTTCCAGGCGAATGGCCAGCGTGGCGGCAAAGGTGCTGACGGCGATGGCGAATTCGGTCTGGCTCAGGCTGGCGATGCGGCGCAGCCGGGCGAAATCGAACAGGCCCCAGGCCACCAGCATCAGCATCGCGGCGATTGCCGCGAGCGGAATCCGGGCCAGCAGTGGTGCGCTTGCGGTGACCAGCACGACCAGCAGCACGGCCGAGAAAATGCTGGCCAGCGGCGTCTGCGCACCCGCTTCATAGTTGGGCATCGAGCGGTTCAGCGAGCCGCAGGAGATATAGGCGGAGAAGAAGCCACCCGCGATATTGGACAAGCCCTGGCCAATGAACTCGCGGTTGGCGTCGATGTGCTGGCCTGAGCGCAGGGCAACCGCCTTGGCGATCGAAATCGACTGGCCGAGCGCCACGATGGTGAGCGCGGCGGCGATGCCCAGCAGGTCGGGGATGGCCTGCCAGGAGATGTCGGGCACGTGCAAGGGCGGAACGGCCGACGGTATCGGGCCAACCACGTTGACGTGGCGCGCGCCTTCGCTCCAGCCCGGCGCATTGAGCAGCAGGGCGATGCCGTAGCCTGCCAGCAGGCCGATCAGCATGAAGGGCAGCCGGCGCGAGACGCGCTTGACGGCGAGCGTGACCGCCAGTGTGACCGCGGCCACGGTGAACGCGCTCCAGTTGATGGTGTCGGCGTTGTCGAGCAGGAAGCGCACTACGCCGAAGGCGCTCGTGCCCGTGGGCACGGCCAGCCCGAACAGGTCCTTGAGCGCATAGAGCCCGATCAGCGTCGCCGCGCCGCAGGTGAAGCCAAGCAGCACCGAGGGCGAGATAAAGTTGGCGAGCGAACCGAGGCGCAGGGTGCCCACGGCAAGCTGCAGCAAGCCGACCATGACGGTGACGGCGAGCGCGAGATTGATGTACTCCGGACTGCCGGCAAACGCCACCGGACTCAGCATGGCGAACAGCGCCAGCGAGTTGGCATTGGTCGGCCCGGACATCACGTGCCAGCTCGACCCGAACAAGGCCGCCACGATGCAGGGGATGACGGCCGCATAGATGCCGTACTGTGGAGGCAGGCCGGCGAGTGTGGCGAAGGCGACCCCCTGCGGCAGCACCAGCACGGCGCCAAGCAGGCCCGCGATCAGGTCGGCGCGCAAGGAGGCCGGGCTTATGCGGTGCCGCCATGCTGGCAGCAGGCGCCCAAGCACGCCGCCTGTTCCGCCTTGCGCTGCAGGCACGGTCATGCGCGCGGGTCTCGCTCGGTGAAGGTTTCCAGCAGTTCGTCGAGCGCGCCATAGACCTTGCCGAGCCGCTCGGCGCCGATCATCTGCTCGAGCTCCTCATAGCGCCGGTCGATCAGCGGCTCCATCTCGGCGATCACGGCGCGGCACTTGTCGGTCAGCGAGATCAGCTGGCGGCGCTGGTCCGTGGTGGAGCGGGAGCGAAGGATCAGGCCCGCTTCCTCCATGCTCGACAGCATGCGGGTCAGGCTCGGGCTCAGGATGAGGCAGGCGTCGGCGACCTGGTTCGGCTCCATCTCGCCCTGCTCGTTGAGGGTGCGCACCACGCGCCATTGCTGCTCGGTCATGCCGTGCTGGCGCAGGATGGGCCTAAAGCCCGCCATCAGCGTTTCGCGAGCTTGCAGCAGCAGGTGGGGAAGGTTGCGGTGGCGGAAGGTGGCCGGTTTCATGCCGGCAAGTGTAGCTGTGCGGCGGCCCGGAAGCGAGACGGTGGCTTCCCGGATATCCCGAACGCGGACTTGCGCATACCGCTTTAACCCAGGGCGAGCGTCGCAACCACCGGCGTGTGGTCCGACGGCTGCTCCCAGGTGCGCGGCACGCGATCGATCACGCAGGCGCTGCACACATCGCGCAAGGCCGGCGACAGCAGGATGTGGTCGATGCGCAGGCCGGCATTGCGGCGGAAGGCGAACATGCGGTAGTCCCACCAGGAGAAGCTCTTCTCGGGCTGCTCGAACATGCGGAAGGCATCGGTCAGGCCGAGCGCCTCCAGCGCCCTGAAGGCGTCGCGCTCCGGGGGGGATACCAGGTTCTGGCCTTCCCACTTCTTGGGATCGTGCACGTCGCGGTCTTCGGGTGCGATATTGAAGTCGCCCAGCAGCGCGAGCTTCGGGTACTTCGCCATCTCCTCTTGCAGCCACACCGTCATCGCCTGCAGCCAGCCCAGCTTGTAGGTGAACTTGTCGGAGTCCGGCGCCTGGCCGTTGGGGAAATACGCGCACACCAGGCGCACGTCGCCGTAGGTGGCCGCCACCACGCGCTGCTGGGCGTCCTCGTAGCCGGGGATATTGCGCACCACGTCGCTGGGCGCCGCCATGCTAGCGTTGCGCGCCAGGATCGCCACGCCGTTGTAGGTCTTCTGGCCGGTGAACACGCTGTGGAAGCCCGCGCTCTCCAGTTCGGCCAGCGGGTACTTGTCGTCCGGCATCTTCAGCTCCTGCAGGCACAGGGCGTCGATCGGCGCGTCGGCTTTTTCCTGCTCGATCAGCCAGTCCAGCACTTGCGGTAGCCGGACCTTGAGCGAGTTGACGTTCCAGGTGGCGATTCTCATCTTTGTTTGTCCTGTTGATCTAAAGATCTAAAACGCATTTTACAGGGCGGGAACCCTTTGGCGCCGCCCGCAAGCACGAACTGCGGCGTGGCGCGCGAGCAAGCCGTTGCCGCGCACGGAAGCCAGATCGGCGATGTGGTTCTCGATGAGAAGCTGTCCCAACAGCAGGCTGGCGAGCGCAACCCCGACGCAAAAACATTCCCGGCTGGACGCAAGCCGGCGCGGCCTCAAGGCTTGAAGGAGCCCTCGATGGCATAGCGCGAGCCCGGATGCACCAGGCGCGCCAGCGTAATCGGCGAGCCCTGGCTTTCGGTGCGCCGGACCACGATCAGGCAAGGCTCGGCCGGCTTGATGCCCAGCAACTCGGCCTCCTGCTCGGTGGGCAGTTGCGCCTCGATCGAGTACTGGGCCTCCCATAGCGGTGCCACGGTCAGCAGGTAATTGGTGGGCGTGGTCTTGGTGAAGTCCACGTCCAGGTAGTCGGGCGCGCGGGCGGGGTTGACGTAGCGGTCCTCGCACAGCAGCGGCACGCCGTTCTCGCTATGGACGATCAGGGTGTGGAAGACCGGGCTGCCGACGGGCAGTCCCATGCGCTGAGCCAGGGCCTCGTTGACCACCTCGGCGCGCGCCATATGCACGTCCGAGCGATGGCGGTGGCCGCGTTCGGTGATCTCGTCGTGCAAGTCGCGGATGGTCAGGGTCGACGACGCGCGGTAGGGCTGGGTGGCGAACGTGCCCACGCCCTGTACACGCTCCACCAGTCCTTCTGCCTGCAGTTCGCGCACCGCCCGGTTGGCCGTCATGCGGCTGACGCGGAACTGCGTGACCAGCTCGGACTCCGACGGCATCAGCGTGCCCGGCGGCCAGCGCCCGGCGCTGAGTCCTTCCTTGAGGTAATTCTTGATATGCGCGTAGGCAGCGGCGGGTGGCAGGTAGGTCATGGCACGCATATTACTTGACCGGGCTTGTCTAGCCAATTTCCATTTTCGAAGGTTCCAAGGGAGTAGGGCGCCAGGACATGGCCCGTGTCAGGGTAGTCCCGACTCGTTGATTTGTTGTCCTTTCTTGTATATACAAGAATAAGCAACAAGAAAGTGACTCCCGGGTGAAATTAGAAGGGCGCTGCGCTGAAGGCGCTATCGGAGGTGGCATGGCAAAGGTGAAAATTTTTCAGGGGTGGTATGTGGTCGGCGCGACACACATGCTGCTGGCTCTGATCTTCGGTGCCGCGTATTCGTTCGGGGCCTTTTTTGCGAGTATCCAGGAGGGCTTCCAGGTGGGGAGCTCATCCGCGGCTTCCGTGTTTTCGTTCACCGCGCTGATTTACTATGCGGTGGGCGTTTTCTCCGGCGCCCTGGCCGATCGGATCTCGACGCGCCGGGTTATTGCCCTGGGGATCGTGCTGCTGGCGCTAGGCTTTGCCATTGCCAGTATTGCCACGGATTCACTGGCGTGGTTCCTGGTTGCCTTCTGCACGCTGGTGGGGCTGGGCGTCGGCCTGGTCTATGTACCGGCGGTGACGGCGGTCCAGCGCTGGTTCGTAAGGCATCGCAGCAAAGCTTCGGGCCTGGCGCTGGCTGGCACCGGGCTTGGTACGTTTGCCGGACCGGTGGCGGCCGGGTTGCTGATGGAGCAGATGTCCTGGCAGGCAACGATGCGGTGCTTCGCACTGGTCATCGCGGTGGTCGGGCTGGCGATGGCAATGGTAATGAAGGGGCGGCCGGAGGAGGCCGGCCTGCATCCCGATGGCGCTGCTTCCCTGCCAGGCGCCGTCCAGGCCAGCCCGCAGGCGGGGCATAGCCTGGCGCAGGCGGCGCGCGGCGGACGGTTCTGGTGGTACTTCGCTGCTATCCTGCTAGGCTCGGTCGGCCTGTTCGCCGCACTGGTTCATATCCACCCCTATGCGCGGCAGCATGGCATCTCTTCCGCTGGCGGGAACCTGCTGATCGGGCTGGTGGGCGTCGGCAATATCCTGGGCCGCCTGTCGCTGGGCGGGCTCGGCGACAGGCTCGGCCCAGGGCGGCTGCTGATGTGCCTGACCCTGGCGCTGGCCGTACTCAACGGCGTGTGGCTCGGTGCCGTTAGCTTTCCCGCGCTGGCGCTGTTCGCCATTCTGTTCGGCGCGGCAAACGGCGGCTGCATCTCCCTGTATCCCGCGCTCGCCGCGACCTGGTTCGGCACGGCCAACCTCGGGTCCATCCTCGGGGCGCTGTATATCGCGGTCGGGGTTGCCGCGATGGCCGGCGGTAGCTTCGCGGGCTGGCTCTTCGATACCTGCGGCAATTATTCGGCCGCGATTGCAGCGAGCGGATGCTGCGCGTTGGCTTCGGTAGCGTGTATTGCCCGTGCCGGCCGCCATGAAAAAAGCGGCTCGATATGAGCCGCTTTCTTCGTTACGCTTCCTTGCTTTCCCCTACCCTGCCTTATGCCACCGCCATGCCGCCGTGCCGCAGCAAGGCGTCGATCTGCGGAGCGCGGCCGCGGAATGCGGTGAAGGATTCCATGGCCGGGCGGCTGCCGCCCACGGACAGGATCTCGCGGCGGTAGCGCGCGCCGGTCTCGGCGTCCAGCACGGTGCCGGAGAGCTTTGCGGCCTCCTCGAACGCGGCGTACACGTCTGCGGACAGCACTTCAGCCCACTTGTAGCTGTAGTAGCCCGCCGCGTAGCCGCCGGCGAAGATATGGCTGAAGGTATTCGGCCAGCGCGAAAGCGGGTGCTGCGGCACCACGTGGGCGCGATCGTTGATTTCCCTGGACAGCGCGAGCACGGACTTCTCGCCCGCCGGTTCGAAGTCGGTGTGCAGGTGCATGTCGAACGACGAGAACACGATCTGGCGCAGCGTCATCATGCCGTTCTGGAAATTCTTGGCAGCCAGCATGCGCTCGAACAGGTCGCGCGGCAGCGGCTCACCGCTGTCGACCTGCGCGGTCATGTCCGCCAGCACCTCGTATTCCCAGCAGAAGTTCTCCATGAACTGCGAGGGCAGCTCCACCGCATCCCATTCCACGCCGTTGATGCCGGACACGCCCAGCTCGCCCACCTGGGTGAGCATATGGTGCAGGCCGTGGCCGAACTCATGGAACAGCGTGATCACTTCGTCGTGGGTGAACAGCGCTGGCTTGCCGCCCACGGGGGCCGTGAAGTTGCAGGTCAGATAGGCCACAGGGGTCTGCACGCGGCCAGCATCGAGCTGCTTTCGGCCACGGGCATCGTCCATCCACGCGCCGCCGCGCTTGCCTTCGCGGGCGTACAGGTCGATGTAGAACTGCGCCAGCAGTTCGCCTTCAGGCGATACCACGCGGAAGAAGCGCACATCGTCGTGCCAGGTCTGGGCCTGGTCGGGCTCGATGCGCACGGAGAACAGCTTCTCCACCACGCCGAACAAGCCCTTGAGCACCTGGGGTTCCGGGAAATATTGCTTCACTTCCTGCTCGGAGAACGCGTAGCGCTGTTCGCGCAGCTTTTCCGAGGCGTAGGCCACGTCCCACGGCGCCAGTTCGGTCAGCCCGAGTTCGGCGGCGGCGAAGGCCTTGAGTTCGGTCCAGTCCTTCTCGGCGTACGGGCGTGCCTTGGCAGCCAGTTCGTCCAGGAAGCGCAGCACTTCCGCCGGCGATTCCGCCATCTTGGGCACCAGCGAAACCTCGCCGAAGGAGGCGTAGCCGAGCAGTTGGGCTTCCTCGCGGCGCAGCGCCAGTTGCTCGCGCATATTGGCCGTGTTGTCCCATTCGGCCTTGCCCTGGCCGTATTGCTGAGCCAGCTCGGAGGCGCGGGTGACGCTGGCCTCGTACATGGTCTGGCGCAGCGAGCGGTCGTCCGCGTATTGCAGCACCGGGAAATAGGACGGGAAGTGCAGGGTGAATTTCCAGCCCGGCTTGCCGTCCTTCTCGGCGGCGGCGCGGGCGGCCTCGAGCGCGTCCTCAGGCACGCCGCTGAGCCGGCTTTCGTCCTCGATCAGCAGCGCGTAGGCGTTGGTGGCGTCGAGCACGTGATCGGAGAAAGCCTTGGACAGCTGGGCCTGCTGTTCCTGGATCGCGGCGAAGCGGGGCTTCTTGTCTTCGGGCAGTTCGGCGCCGCCCAGGCGGAAACCGCGCAATTCGTTTTCCATCAACTGGCGGCGGGCCGCGCTCATGGTGGCGAATTCCGGGCTGGCGGCGAGCGCCTTGTACTTGTCGTAAAGCGCCAGGCTCTGGCCGAGCGAGGACCAGAATTCGGTCATGCGCGGCAGGTTGTCGGCGTGCGCCTGGCGCAACGGCGGCGTATCCGCCACGGCGCTCAGGTGGCCGACCACGCCCCAGGCGCGTCCGAGCGGCTCGGTGGCGGCTTCCAGCGCTTCCACGGCGTTGGCCCAGGTGGCAGGGGTGGCGGGATCCTCGGCGCGGTCGACCGCGGCCTGCGCGGTAGCCAGCAGCACGTCGAGCGCCGGCCCGATGTGTTCGGGGCGTATCTCGGCGAAACGCGGCAGGTCGGTGAAATCCAGCAGCGGATTGGCACCGGTTGTGGCGTTGGCTTCATTGGCCTGGTTGGCGGCTTGGTCCATGGCGTCTCTCTTGGCGGGGCCAGTAAGGGCAATACCCCGCACATTGGGGCGGGGCGGCAGGATTTCCAGTGCCATGCCGTGCGGGCGCACCGCACGGCGGGCGGTCTTCAGCCGGCCGCGCGCTCGGCGGCTTCCAGCGTATTGATAAGCAGCATCGTAATAGTCATCGGGCCTACGCCGCCCGGTACCGGCGTGATATAGCCGGCCACTTCCTTGACGCCGTTGAAGTCGACATCGCCGCACAGCTTGCCGTTGTCGTCGCGGTTCATGCCCACGTCGATCACGGCCGCCCCCGGCTTGACCATATCGGCGGTGATGATGTTGCGCCTGCCCACGGCGGCCACGATCACATCGGCATCCCGGGTATGCGCGGCCAGGTCGCGCGTCTTGCTATTGCAGATGGTGACGGTGGCGCCGGCCTGCAGCAACAGCATCGCCATCGGCTTGCCGACGATATTGGACGCGCCAACCACCACCGCACGGGCGCCGCGCAGCGGGAATTGCACCGATTCCAGCATCTTCATGCAGCCATAAGGCGTGCATGGGCGGAACAGCGGGGCGCCGGTCATCAGGGCGCCGGCATTGGCCACGTGGAAGCCGTCCACGTCTTTTTCCGGGGCGATCGCTTCCAGCACTTTGTGGCTGTCGATATGCTTGGGCAGCGGCAACTGCACCAGGATGCCGTGGATATGCGGGTCACGGTTCAGGGTGTCGATGCGGTCCAGCAGGTCGGCCTCGGACAGGTCGGCCGGATAGCGGTCGAGGGAAGAGTGGAAGCCATTGTCGTCGCACGCTTTCACCTTGTTGCGCACATAAACCTGGCTGGCCGGGTCTTCGCCCACCAGGACCACGGCCAGGCCGGGCCGGTGGCCGCGTTCGGTGAGGCTGGCGGCGCGTCGGGCGGCTTCGGTACGGAGTTGCTTGGCAAGGGCGTTGCCGTCGATCAATTGGGCGGGCATGGGATGGGCGCGGGAGGGCGGGAGGTGGTCAAAGCGGAATTATAAAGGTTGACGCAACCCGGGGCGAAGTAGCTTGGGGCGCTGGTAGCATGTCCGCATGCCTGCCCTGACCCCTCTCGTTACGCCTGGCACGCCAGCCGAACATGCCGTGCTGCTGACATTCAGCCTGGCCGGACTGGCCTGGGCGCTGAGCCGGCGCCCCTGGCAACTGCTGCGCCGCGACGCCTTGCAGAATGGCTGGCTGGGCGCGCTGGTATTGCTGGCGCTGTTGTGGACGTTAAGGGCGACGCTGCCGGGCGGCATGGTGATCCAGTTGTTTGGCGCCACCCTGATGGTGACGCTGTTCGGGCTGCCGCTGGCCCTGCTGTCGCTGTTCGTGATCGACCTGGTGTCTTTGCTCGGCCTCGGGTACCTGGCCGGGCACGGCTGGGCTCAGCTGGATTGGGCCGCGCTCTGGCCGCGCTATGTCTGGATGGGGTTGTTGCCGGCCTTGCTGTCGGCTGCGCTGCAGGGCGCCATGCGCCGGCTGTTGCCGCGCCATCCCTTTGTCTTCATCCTTGGCCACGGCTACTTTGCCGCCGGCCTGGCCGCGCTGGGCGCCGGCGCGGCGAGGGCGATCTGGCGTAGCTACAGCGTGGGCGATGGCGTGCTGTCGCTGCCCGATACGCTGACCGCGGTGCTGATCCTGGCGTTTGGCGAGGCGTTTCTCACGGGCATGCTGGTGGCGGTGTTCGTGGTCTACAAACCGCAATGGGTTGTGACCTTCCGCGACGAGGAATATCTCAGGCGTTGAGCAGGCAGCCCGTCCGCCGGCCAGCGGGGCCGGACTGCCATTCTTCTTTCTGGCGCGGGCTCAGCTGCTCTTGGACAGGGCCAGGCGCAGCAGGTCGGCCACGGTGTTGACGTTGAGCTTTTCCATGATGTTGGCGCGATGCGCTTCCACGGTCTTGATGGAAATGCCCAGGTCGTCGGCGATCTGCTTGTTCAGCCGGCCTGCCACGATGCGCTCCAGCACCTGCTGTTCACGCGTGGTGAGCTTGCCCAGCAGGTCCTTGGCGGCGCGCTGCTCGCGGGCGGCGGAGTGGTCGGTGCGGGCCTTTTGCAGCATGCGCTCCACCAGCGAGCGCAGTTCGGACTCGTCGAACGGCTTCTCGATAAAGTCGATCGCGCCCTTTTTCATGGTGGAGACCGCCATCGGCACGTCGCCGTGGCCGGTGATGAAGACGATCGGAATATTGATGTTCTCCGCGATCATGCGTTCCTGCAGCTCGGGCCCGCTCATGCCCGGCATCCGCACGTCGAGGATCAGGCAGGAAACCTGGCCTGCGTCGTAGGCGGAGAGGAACTGTTCGGCGCTGGTAAAGCTGCGAACCTGGTAGCCATTGCCCTCCAGCAGCCAGGTCAGCGAGTCGCGCATGGCTTCATCGTCGTCGACGATGAAGACGGTCTCGCCGCGGTGGGAGGTGGGGTTTGGCGTTACGGTCATGAAGTCTCCTGGGACAACAAAGTCATTTGCCGCCAAGTGTAACCGGGCCGGGCGGCAAGCAACAGGGGCCGCCCTGGGGCGCGTGGCAGGGAACCTGGCGGCACGGCCAGCGATTTACTGGTCGATATGCGCCGGCAGCAGGGGCAGCATGATCTTGAATGTGCAGCCGATGCCGTCGGCATTATTCTCCACCCACAGCCGTCCCTGGTGCGACTCGATGATGGAGCGGCAGATATTCAGCCCCATCCCCATGCCGTCGGACTTGGTGCTGAAGAACGGCTCGAACAGCCGTTCCTTGGTGGCCTCGTCCACGCCGGGGCCCTGGTCGATCACGTCGATGCGCATGACCTGACCAAACTCGCCCGGCTCCACGCGCGCGTGCAGGCGGACCACGCCGGTGGCGCGCATGGCCGGCAGGCCGGCCATGGCCTCGACGGCGTTCTTGAGCAGGTTGACCAGCACTTGCTCGATCAGTACCGGATCGACGAACAGCAGCAAAGGCGGGGCCGGTAGCCGGGTCAGGATGGTGACGCGGCGGCGGGTGGCTTCCAGGTCGGCCAGGCCGACCGCGTCAGCCACGATGTCATGCAGGGCGGCTTCGCGCCGCTGCGGCTGGCTGCGCTTCACAAAGCCCCGGATGCGGCTGATGATGGTGCCTGCGCGCACCGCCTGCGCCGAAGTCTTCTCCAGGATCGGGATCAGGTCTTCGGCGGTGCTGCGCCCGGAGCGCAGCCGGGCCACCGCGCCCATGCAATAGTTGTTGATCGCCGCCAGCGGCTGGTTCAGCTCGTGCGCCAGCGACGAAGCCATCTCGCCCATGGTGGTGAGGCGGCTGGTGAACTGGAGCCGCTCCTCATGCTGGCGCGCCATTTCCTCGGCGGCCTTGCGCACGGTGATGTCGGTGGCGATCTGCATCTGCGCCAGGTGGCCGTCCACCCACTGGATATAGCGGCGGCGCACTTCGAACCATTTCTGCATGTCGGGCACGAACACTTCACGCGCGTCCGAGGAGTAGGGCATCAACTCCGAGGCCGGCAGGCCGGCGTAGGCGTCGACGAAGTCGGTTGCATCGCTGGAGACCTGCTCCTTGTCGATCTCGCCGCCGGCCAGCTTGAGGTGGCCCTCGGCTTCCCAGCCGAACAACTGCCGGTAGTAGCGATTGGCGAACAGCAGTTCGGGCTTGTCGGTGGCCAGCACGGACACCGCGGCATCCAGGCTTTCCAGCACCGTGGTGAAGCGGTCGTGCGCCGCGGCCAGCTCTTCGCGGGCGCGCTTGGGCTCGGTGATATCCGTCATCGAGCTCATCCAGCCGGTATGCCTGCCACGGCCGTCCACCAGCGGCGACACATACATGCGGGCGTAGAAGCTGCTGCCGTCACGCCGCATCACGCGCATTTCGTAGCCGCCGGCAGGCGATTTGCCCTGCAGCGTCAGGTCGATCTGCTTCTGCATTTCCTGCTGGTCGTTGGGCGGCCAGTAGGGGAAGGGCGGCACACGGCCGACCAGGTCGGCGTCCTGCCAGCCGGTCATGCGGCAGAAGGCGGGATTGACGTAGGTGATGCGGCCGTTCAGGTCGAGCGCGCGCAGCCCGATCAGCATGGAGTTTTCCATCGCGCGCCGGAACGAGGTCTCGGCCAGCAGGGCGCGCTGTGCCTCGGAGCGGCGGCTGGTATGCCGCCACATGCTCCACAGGCTCCACAGGAGGAAGCACGACAGCCCGACCACCAGCCACAGCAACATGTTGTTGGGCAGGTTGGAGGCGGGCGGGTAGGCGTCCGCGCGCAATGACAGCGAATGGCCAGGCGGGTCGAGCAGCACCTCGTACGACAGCGCATTGCCGGGTACTGGCCGCAGCGAGGTGCTGGCGCGGATCTGGTTGTTCTTGTCGATCAGCGAGAAGCGGTAGCGCTCGGTCAGCTCCGGTGGCAGGAGGTGGGTCAGGATGCCATTGACGGAGTACAGCGCGCCCAGCGTGCCGAGGAACTCGTTGTCGCGCACGATCGGCACTTCCATCAGCATGAAGCTGTCGCCGCGGTCGTTGACCAGCGGGCGCGAGTACACCACGCGCTGGGTTTCGCGCGCGGCGTCGAAAGTATCGAGGACTTCGGGTTCCAGCGGCTGGTCCTGGGTTTCGCGCAGGCGGCCGGCGAATTCCGAGGTGGACGGCAAGGACCAGCGCCCGCGCCGGGTTGCGTCGAGCCAGTTGACGAACACGATCTCGGGGTTCTCGCGCAGGATTTCCTGCGCGGCTGTCCGATAGGCGCCCTGGTCGAGCTGGGCGGCGGCAATGTCCCGCGCCAGCGAGGCAAGCTGGTCCTGGTTGCTCAGCAGCGACAGGCGCACGCGTTGCTGGGCCCAGGCCGCGTCGCGATAAAGCGCGTCGCGTTGTTGCTGGCGCTCGGTTTCATGCAGCGACCACAGGATCACCCCCATCGCCACGGTGAACAGCACGATCGCCACCAGCGGGATGAACATGAACCAGCTGGTTGCCACCAGGTTGCGCCAGCGCAGCCACCACAAGCCGCGCGGCGGCCCGTTGACGGCCGCGGGCTCGTCCGCATGGCCGAGCGTATCGAGGTGCGTCAGCGGGCTGGGCGGCGCGGCTAGCGCAGGGTCGCCGCCGCTCGCCTTGGCGGTGCCGGAAGCGGAGGGAGGGACGATGGCGGCGCGGAGGTGGGAAAAGAAATCTTTGAGGGACGGCATGGCGGGATTGACGACTGACCGACCAGTGTAACGGGATTGCAGGCGCGCGTCGCTTGGGGTAAGCGCCAATGCGGCAGTGCGGCATTCCTGCCGAGGGCGCGGCGGGCGACAGGTGTTTTCCGGCGAGGGCTGGCGCGATGTTGTGGTGCGTTGCGGCAATATCCCACATTATGAGAAACCATATCGTAATTTGAAAATTAGGCTTGTCTTGCCCAATGTGCTTCCATAGAATCGGTCCGACCGAAAAGTGCGGACGGTAGTGCTGTGTCCGGTCCTGCCAGCTGAATCTGGCAAGCCCGGGCGAAGCGCTAGCGATGGGGATGCGAAACATTCGTGGCCCGCGCGCCGTACCGTAGTCACACCGTCAGGCCGGGGCTCTCACGACATGAATCAGGGGAGCGCCGAGGCAGGAATTCACCAGGAGACAGTCATGTCAGCTGTACCAGAGCAGATCCTCGGCGCCAGCAGCGCCAACGACGCCGATCCCCAGGAAACCCACGAGTGGCTCGATGCGCTTCAGGGCGTGATCGCCGCCGAAGGCACCGACAGGGCCGCCTTCCTGATCGAGAAGCAGATCGAATACGCACGCGTGAACGGCGTCAATCAGCCGTTCCACGCTGAAACGCAGTACATCAACACCATCCCGGTGGAGCAGCAGGCCCGCATTCCCGGCGACCAGGACATCGAGCACCGCATCCGCTCGTACACGCGCTGGAACGCCATGGCGATGGTGCTGCGCGCCAACAAGCACACCAACGTTGGCGGCCATATCTCCTCGTTCGCTTCCGCGGCCACGCTGTACGACGTTGGCTACAACCACTTCTGGCACGCCCCGTCCGAGAAACACGGCGGCGATCTGGTGTTCGTGCAGGGCCATTCGGCCCCCGGCGTGTATTCGCGCGCATTCCTGCTCGGCCGCCTGAGCACCGAGCAACTCGACAGCTTCCGCCAGGAAGTCGACGGCAAGGGCATCTCGTCCTACCCGCACCCGTGGCTGATGCCTGACTTCTGGCAATTCCCGACAGTGTCGATGGGCCTGGGCCCGATCATGGCCATCTACCAGGCCCGTTTCATGAAGTACCTGCACAGCCGCGGCCTGGTACAGACCGAAGGCCGCAAGGTATGGGCATTCCTCGGCGACGGCGAGACCGACGAGCCGGAATCGCTCGGCGCCATCGGCATGGCCGGCCGCGAGAAGCTCGACAACCTTGTGTTCGTGATCAACTGCAACCTGCAGCGCCTGGACGGTCCGGTGCGCGGCAATGGCAAGATCATCCAGGAACTGGAATCCGAGTTCCGCGGCGCCGGCTGGAACGTGATCAAGGTAGTGTGGGGCAGCCGCTGGGACCAGTTGCTGGCACGCGACAAGAAGGGCCTGCTGATGAAGCGCATGATGGATTGCGTGGACGGCGAGTACCAGACCTTCAAGGCCAAGGATGGCGCCTATGTGCGCGAGCATTTCTTCAACACGCCCGAACTCAAGGCGATGGTGGCCGACTGGTCCGACGAGGACATCTGGCGCCTGAACCGCGGCGGCCACGATCCGCACAAGATCTTCGCCGCCTATAGCGCCGCCAACGAGCACAAGGGCCAGCCTACGCTGATCCTGGCCAAGACCATCAAGGGCTATGGCATGGGCGACGCCGGCCAGGCCATGAATATCAGCCACCAGCAGAAGAAGATGCCGGTGGACGCGATCCGCCGCTTCCGCGACCAGTTCAATATTCCTGTCGCCGACGACAAGATCGAGGAAGTGCCGTACGTCACCTTCGAGGAAGGCTCGAAGGAACTGGAATACATGCGCAACCGCCGCATGGAGCTGGGCGGCTACCTGCCGGCCCGCCGCCAGAAGGCCGAAGCCCTGAAGGTGCCCGAGCTGTCCGCGTTCGACGCGCTGCTCAAAGCCACCAGCGAAGGCCGCGAAGTGTCCACCACCATGGCCTTCGTGCGGATCCTGAACACCCTGCTCAAGGACAAGCAGGTCGGCAAGCACGTGGTGCCCATCGTGCCCGACGAGTCGCGCACCTTCGGCATGGAAGGCCTGTTCCGCCAGATCGGCATCTGGAACCAGCAAGGCCAGAAGTACGTGCCGGAAGACCATGACCAGCTGATGTTCTACAAGGAATCGCAGACTGGCCAGGTGCTGCAGGAAGGCATCAACGAAGCCGGCGCCATGTGCGACTGGATTGCCGCCGCCACGTCGTACTCGACGCACGGCATCCAGATGATCCCGTTCTACATCTACTACTCGATGTTCGGCATCCAGCGTATCGGCGACCTGTGCTGGGCGGCTGCCGACATGCGCTCGCGCGGCTTCCTGCTGGGCGGCACCTCGGGCCGCACCACGCTGAACGGCGAAGGCCTGCAGCACGAAGACGGCCACTCGCACGTGTTCCACGCCGCGATCCCGAACTGCATCTCGTATGACCCGACCTTCCAGTACGAGCTGGCGGTGGTCATGCAGGATGGCCTGCGCCGCATGTATGCCGAGCAGGAAGACGTGTACTACTACCTGACGGTGATGAACGAGAACTACGAGCATCCGGAAATGCCGGCTGGCGTAGAGGGCGACATCGTCAAGGGCATGTACCAGTTCAGGAAGGGCGTCGAAAACAGCAACGCGCCGCGCGTGCAACTGCTGGGTTCGGGCACGATCTTCCGCGAGGTGATTGCCGCCGCCGACCTGCTCAAGAAGGACTGGGGCGTCGAATCCGACCTGTGGGGCTGCCCGAGCTTTACCGAACTGGCCCGCGAAGGCCACGACGTGGAGCGCTGGAACCTGCTGCACCCGACCGAGACGCAACGCGAATCGCACGTGACCAGGAGCCTCAAGTCCGTGCGCGGTCCGGTGATCGCCTCGACCGACTACGTGCGCGCCTTCGCCGACCAGATCCGTCCTTTCGTGCCGCGCCGCTTCGTGGTGCTCGGCACCGACGGTTTCGGCCGCTCGGATACCCGCGAAAAGCTGCGTCATTTCTTTGAGGTCGATCGTCACTGGGTGACGTTGGCTGCACTGAAGGCGCTGGCCGACGAGGGTGCGATCGGTCGCGACAAGGTGGCGGAAGCCATCAAGAAGTACAACCTCGACCCCAACAAGCCGAACCCGATGTCGGTCTAAGCGGACCGGCTGCACGAACCCCCCGCAGAAACGGTAGCGCCGCGCCGCGGGTGCCGGGCAAATGCCCGGCGCCTTGCGGCGCGGCGGCGTGACAGATGCAGGCAGTGAGGGTAACCTCACACGCTCGTATTTGTCGCGTGCGCCGGCCTGCCCAGGAGACACTGAATGAGTCAAGCGATTGAAATCAAGGTGCCGGATATCGGCGATTACGACGCCGTTCCCGTCATTGAAGTGCACGTGAAACCGGGCGACACCATCAACGCGGAAGATGCGCTGGTGACGCTGGAATCGGACAAGGCCACGATGGACGTGCCCTCGCCCCAGGGCGGCGTGGTCAAGGAAGTCCGGATCAAGGTCGGCGACAACGTCGCCGAAGGCACCGTGCTGGTGATGCTGGAGCCCGCCGGCGCCGCCGCGGCCGCGCCGGCCCCTGCAGCACCGGCGCCCGCGCCTGCACCCGCTGCGGCGCCCGCCGCGGCTCCGGCAGCGGCTCCGGCAGCGGCCGCGGCAAGCGCCCCCGCGCCGGCCGCTGCTGCAGGCCCGGTCGAAGTCAAGGTGCCGGACATCGGCGACTACGACTCGGTCCCCGTGATCGAAGTCCACGTCAAGCCGGGCGACACCATCAGCGCGGAAGACGCGCTGGTGACGCTGGAATCCGACAAGGCCACCATGGACGTGCCGTCGCCCAGCGCCGGTGTGGTCAAGGAAGTCCGGATCAAGGTCGGTGACAATGTCGCCGAAGGCACGCTGATCCTGATCCTGGAAGGCGCTGCCGCCGCGCCGGCCAGCGCGCCTGCCGCCGCCCCGGCTCCCGCAGCTGCCGCCGCGGCACCGGCTCCCGCCGCCAGCGTGCCGGCGC
>NZ_JBFTOX010000048.1:0-73542 GCF_056398185.1 Cupriavidus sp. 05L310 | reverse complement strand
GCGATGCGAGTTTGGGTCCCGGCCGCTCTTTTCGCCGGATCCCGAGGGGGTGTCGCCCCATCCGGCGCGCCTTCTTTGCCTACTTTCTTGGCAAGACAAGAAAGTAGGTCGCCCCCCGCAGGGGGGTGAAACCGCCTTTGACTTTAAGCCTTTGAAGTTGCAGTTGCAGTTGCAGTCATCCACCAATAACCCACCACCAAATACAAAAAAACAAGCTCCCCCCAAAGGCACCGCCATGAAGCACGCCCCCATCACATCTCTCCTCATCGCCAACCGCTCCGAAATCGCCATCCGCGTAATGCGCGCCGCCGCCGAGATGAACATCCGCACCGTGGCGATCTACTCGAAGGAAGACCGCCTCGCCCTGCACCGCTTCAAGGCCGACGAGAGCTACCTGGTTGGCGAGGGCAAGAAGCCACTGGCCGCCTACCTGGACATCGACGACATCCTGCGCATCGCCCGGCAGACCCGGGTCGACGCGATCCACCCCGGCTACGGCTTCCTCTCCGAAAACCCCGAGTTCGCGCAAGCCGTGATCGATGCCGGCATCCGCTGGATCGGCCCGTCCCCGGACGTGATGCGCACGCTGGGCAACAAGGTCGCCGCCCGCAATGCGGCCATCGCCGCCGGCGTGCCGGTGATGCCCGCCACCACGCCGCTGCCCCATGACCTGGACGAATGCAAGCGGCTGGCGGCGGAAGTGGGCTATCCGTTGATGCTCAAGGCGAGCTGGGGTGGAGGCGGACGCGGCATGCGGGTGCTGGAGAGCGAAGGCGATCTCGCCACCGCGCTGGCCGCCGCCCGCCGCGAAGCGCTGGCCGCGTTCGGCAACGACGAGGTCTATGTCGAGAAACTGCTGCGCCGGGCGCGCCACGTCGAGGTGCAAATCCTGGGCGATACCCACGGCAACCTGGTGCACCTGTACGAGCGCGACTGCACGGTGCAGCGGCGCAACCAGAAGGTAGTCGAGCGCGCGCCCGCCCCCTATCTCGACCACGCGGGCCGCGAGGCCTTGTGCGAGGCGGCGCTGCGGCTGATGCGCGCGGTCGGCTACAGCCACGCCGGGACCGTCGAATTCCTGATGGATGCCGACACCGGGCAGAGCTACTTCATCGAGGTCAATCCGCGCATCCAGGTCGAGCACACCGTGACCGAGGTGATCACCGGCGTGGACATCGTCAAGGCGCAGATCCGCATTACCGAAGGCGGCCGGATCGGCCGGATCGAAGACGAACTGGACGAGCACGGGCATACCGTGGTGCGCGCCACGGGTGTCCCGGCGCAGGACTTGATCCCGCTCAACGGCCACGCCCTGCAATGCCGCATCACCACCGAAGACCCAGAGAACGGCTTCCTGCCAGACTACGGGCAACTCACCGCCTACCGCAGCGCGGCGGGCTTCGGCATCAGGCTGGACGCCGGCACCGCCTATGGCGGCGCCATCATCACGCCCTACTATGACTCCCTGCTGGTCAAGGTCACCGCATGGGCGCCCACGGCGGCGGAAACCATCCGGCGCATGGACCGCGCATTGCGCGAGTTCCGCATCCGGGGCGTGGCCTGCAACCTGCAGTTCCTGGAAAACGTCATCAACCACCCGGCCTTCGGCAGCGGCGAGGTCACCACGCGCTTCGTCGACACCACACCCGAACTGCTGGCTTTTACCAAGCGGCGCGACCGCGCCACCAAGCTGCTGCGCTACCTGGGCGAACTGGCCGTCAACGGCTACCCGGGTATGGCGGGGCACACGCCGCCCCAGTTGCCGCTGCCCAGGCCCCAGCGCCCCAGGGTGGACAGTGCCGGCGCGATGCCGCCCGGCACGCGCGACCGGCTGCGCGAGCTGGGGCCGGAGAAATTCTCCCGCTGGATGCTGGACCAGAAGCAGGTCTTGCTGACCGACACCACCATGCGCGACGCGCACCAGTCCCTGTTCGCGACCCGCATGCGCACTGCCGACATGCTCCCCATCGCGCCCTTCTATGCGCGCGAACTGCCGCAGCTGTTCTCGCTGGAATGCTGGGGTGGCGCCACCTTCGACGTGGCGCTGCGTTTCCTGAAGGAGGACCCCTGGCAGCGCCTTGCGCAATTGCGCGAGCGGGTGCCGAATATCCTGTTCCAGATGCTGCTGCGCGGCTCGAACGCGGTGGGCTACACCAACTACGCGGACAACGTGGTGCGCTTCTTCGTCCGGCAGGCAGCCGGCGCCGGCATTGACCTCTTCCGTGTGTTCGACTCGCTCAACTGGGTGCGCAATATGCGCGTGGCGATCGACGCGGTGTGCGAGAGCGGCGCCCTGTGCGAAGGCGCGATCTGCTACACCGGCGACCTGTTCGACGCGGCACGGCCCAAGTACGACCTCAAATACTACGTGGGCATCGCGCGCGAACTGCAGCGCGCCGGCGTGCATGTGCTGGGCATCAAGGACATGGCCGGGATCTGCCGCCCGCAGGCCGCCGCGGCACTGGTCAGGGCGCTCAAGGACGAGACCGGCCTGCCGGTCCATTTCCACACCCACGACACCAGCGGCATTTCCGCGGCTTCCGTGCTGGCCGCGATCGGCGCCGGCTGCGACGCCGTGGACGGCGCGCTCGACGCGATGAGCGGCCTGACCTCGCAGCCCAACCTGTCGAGCATGGCCGCCGCGCTGGCCGGCAGCGAGCGCGATCCCGGCCTTAGCCTGGATCGCCTGCACGAAGCATCGATGTACTGGGAAGGCGTGCGCCGCTACTACGCCCCCTTCGAGTCCGAGATCCGCGCAGGCACCGCCGACGTCTACCGCCACGAAATGCCCGGCGGGCAATACACCAACCTGCGCGAACAGGCCCGCTCGCTGGGGCTCGAACATCGCTGGAGCGAGATCGCGGGCGCCTACGCCGAGGTCAACCACCTCTTCGGCGATATCGTCAAGGTCACCCCGACCTCCAAGGTGGTGGGCGATATGGCGCTGATGATGGTCGCCAACGACCTGAGCGCCGCGCAGATATGCGACCCCGCCAGGGAGATCGCCTTCCCCGAGTCGGTGGTCTCGCTGTTCAAGGGCGAGCTGGGCTTCCCGCCCGACGGCTTCCCCGCCGGCTTGTCGCGCAAGGTGCTCAGGGGCGATCCCCCCGAACCCTACCGTCCCGGCGACCATCTCGCCCCGGTCGACCTGGAACAAGCCCGCGCGCAAGGCGAAACCGCCTGCGAACACGCGCTGGACGACCGGCAACTGGCGTCCTACCTGATGTATCCCAGGCAGACCAGCGAGTACTTCCAGCACAGGCGCGCCTATGGCGACACATCCGTCCTGCCCACTCCCGCGTTCTTCTACGGCCCGCAACCGCAGCAGGAGGTGGCGGTCGACATCGCGCCCGGCAAGACGCTGCTGATCATGCTGCAGGGGGCGCACCCGGACACGGAGGAGAACATCGTCAAGGTCCAGTTCGAGCTTAACGGGCAGTCCCGCACCGCCCGCGTCGAGCGGCGCGGCGTGGCGCAGGCGGGGCCGTCGCGCCAGGCCCGCCCGGCGGCCGACCCCACCAATCCGCTGCATGTGGCCGCCCCCATGCCGGGCGCGGTGGTGACGGTAGCGGTCCAGCCGGGGCAGCGGGTCTCCGCCGGCAGCGCGCTGGTCTCGCTGGAGGCGATGAAGATGGAGACGCATATCGCCGCCGAACGCGACTGCGAAATCGCCGCGGTGCACGTGCGCCCCGGCGACCGCGTTGCCGCCAAGGACCTGCTGATCGAATTCAAGGACCTATCCTGACTACGCGGCAGGCGTGGCCTCGCGGCCGCCCTGCCATACCACGCCCCCGAGGCATTGGCACGCAACACCGAATCGAGGATCTCCCCCGCCATGAGTCAATCCCACGAAAGCGCACCACCCGCTGCGCCTTTCCCCTCGCTGCGCAATGCCGCGACCTTGCTGGTGCTGCGCGACGGCCCGCTAGGGATAGAAGTACTGATGGTTCGCCGCGCCGAACGTGCCGGCGATCGCAGTAGCGGCTCCTATGTGTATCCCGGCGGCACGCTGGATGCGCAGGACAGGCGGCTTCATGCCTACGCCGATGGTCTCGATGACCACGCCGCAAGCCAGCGCCTGGGCGTCGACGCGGGCGGGCTCGATTTCTATCTGGCGGCGGTACGGGAATGCTTCGAGGAAGCTGGACTGCTGTTCGCCCGCGACAGTGCGGGACAGCCATTGGCGCTGGACCAACTGGAGGAGGCACAGCGCGCCCTGCTGCGCGACGCCGCCAGGCACGATGGACTCGGGCTGGCGCACGCCTGCGCCCAGCTGGGCCTGCGGCTCGCCGTCGACCGTCTGGCGTATTTCAGCCACTGGCTGACGCCACCGGGATTGCCCAAGCGTTTCGACACCCGTTTCTTCGTGGCGATCGCGCCCACCGGCCAGACCGCCGCGCACGACGGCGAGGAGGCCTCCGGCCATTGCTGGAAGCGTCCGGCGGAGCTTCTGGACCCTGCCAGCGGTCTCAAGCTGGAGCCGCCCACGCGGCGCACCCTGGCAGCCATTGCCCGCTTCGGGCGTGCCCAGGATTGCTACCAGCATGCCGCGGCGCTAAGCGGCATTGCCCGCATCATGCCCCGCCTGGGGCGCGGCGAGAGCGGCCTGCGCGCGGTCATGCCGGACGAGCCCTGCTACGCCGAACTCGGCCATATCGATCCAGAGGGGCGTGGCAACGCGCGCTGCATCATCGAGCCCGGCGTTGCGGTGCGCCTCGGCGCGCGCATCTGGCGGATCACCGCCCGCGATGGCAGTAGCGTGGCTGGCGGCCTCGGCACCAACACCTATCTGGTGGGAGGCGGCAACGACAACGCATGGGCCGTGATCGACCCCGGCCCCGATGACGACGCGCATATCCAGGCGGTGCTCGCCGCGGCGCCGGGGCCGATCCGCTGGATCCTGTCCACCCAGACACACGCGGGCCACTCGCCCGCCGCGCGCAAGCTCAATGAGGCCACCGGTGCGCAACTGGCCGGGGGCGAGCTGCAGCACGGCACGCGCCTGGCCATTGGCGAGGGCTGCACGCTACGGGCATGGCATATCACCGGCCATGCCTCCGGCCACCTGTGCTACCTGCTCGAAGAGGAAAGGACCTTGTTCACCGGCGGCGATAGGGGCGTCCATATCGACTCCCTGGCCGTACTGCCCCACCAAGACATCGAATGGCTGGCACCCCTGCATGGCTTCCTGGTGCCGTCCCCTGCCGAGACAATTGGCACGCTGCCAGCCTGAGTCCGCGGGGATGGCGGTGTCCGGCTTCGCGAGACGGTACGCCATATGTCACAGGCCGCCGGGTGCCGGTCCCGGCGCCGCCAGGTCCTCCTCCACAAAGCGCAACACCGCTTCCGTCAGCGCCTCGCGCGGATAGGCGTTCTGCGTCACGAACATCGAGCCGATGGTGGTATGCGTCCGGGCGATGGGCACTGCCAGCGCCCAGTGATCCGCATTGACGTAGCCCATCAGCGTACTGCCGGGCACGATCTGGTCGTAGAAGATCACCTGGCTGTCGTTGCGCCCGTCGATACGCGCGAGCTTGTCATAGCTCGAAGTCAGGATCGACGAGATGCGCTCCGGCCGCGGCAGCGTGACGAGCGAGTAGTAACGCAGGTCGCGGGGCAGCCGGTTTCCCGCCAGCCATGCCTTGCGTATCGCGGGCCGCAGGCTCTCCACCGCGCCGCCATCTCCAGATTTGCAGGTTGCGCCCGGGAAATGCCGCAGCATGTCGGCCTGGTACTGCTCGGCGTCATTGGCAAGCGCCGAGCCGCCGACCGCGCCGGCTGCGCTGACCACCGCCGCCACGCGGCTGTGGATCTCCGGATACTCCACCACTGCCTGGAGGATGTCGGGCGCGCCCTTCGAGTATCCGACCAGCACCAGGCGCGGCGGCCCCGCCGCCGGCGGCATGGCCATGATTGCGTCGCGGATCTGGCGCGCATTGTTCGCGGAGCTCGACAGCGCATCGACCTTGAGCAGCATGCCGTCATAGCCGAATTCCCGCAGGTGCTTCGGGACCGTACCGGGCGCATTCAGCCACGGCTCGAAGCACTCATAGCCGATGCCCGGCACCACCACTGCGATCAGGTGCCGGCGGGACTCTCCCAGATCGACGGGCTTGCCAGTGCCGGCGGGCTCGGCGCCTATGCGGTTCAGCGCGTCTTCACAGCGCCGGTAATCGGGAAGCTCCGGTCCGCGCGCCTGCAGCACCGCGCAGTAGATCTCGCGGAAACGCGCCCGTTTGTCCTGCACGCCGGACTGCGATGCGGGAAGCAGTGCCAAAGGCGGCGTATCGGCGGAGTAAGGGATCAGCGGCTTCGAGGCGCATCCGCCGAGCACGAGACAAGCCGCGATGACGCCCGGCAAGACGCCGCCGGTCAACCGCGCGCGGAAGCCGCCAGCCGGCTGCCCGGCTACGGCCTGCGGCGGCTCCGGGACCGAATCACTTGCGCGCATTGCCGCTCTCCTCGCGTGAAGCGGCTCCGCGCCCCTCCAGGTAAGGTACCCAGTCGAGAATTTCCACGTCGGAAAGACTCAGCGGCCGTGGCGCGAAGAAGAGCACCGCGCGCAGCCCGTCGGTAAAGTAGCGAGCGCCATCCAGCGTTGCCCGTGGTTGCGCCTGCGGCGCCGGGCCGACACCGTTCACGAATCCGAGCTTGTCGAGACCGCCCGAGTACATCATGTCCTGGATCAGGAGGTTCCTGGCCTCGTCGACATCCCCGTGCAGGACGATCTTTGCCGTTTTGGCGGGCGCAAAACGTCCGCCGACAGGCCGGCCTGCCTGAGCGAGGTAAACCGGCTGGCCCTGGAAGCGGACCGGCGCGAGCCACACGCGTATCCAGGTCGCCGGCGCGCCGCCTTGCGCCTGCTTGCGCAGCACGGCGTCCGGCGCGCGGCCGAAGACCCGCTGCTCGGTATCACCCTCGCGCAAATCGCGGCGGTAATTACGCCGCACCCCCGCCGCGCCGATGTCGCCGAGTTCACCGACAATCAGTACATTCAATGGATCGCCCTGCGCCGCCCCGCCCGCATCGGTGGCGCAGCACGGCAATCGTTCGAGTGCGGCTCTCAGCGAGGCAAGGTCTTTGTAGTCCGTGACCGCGGAATCCGGATACTGGAAGATATACCGCGCAAAACCCGCATCCGAGATATCGTCGGGCACACGCACGAAGAGGCTGAACGGGATCAGCGTCCTGGTCCCGAACAAATCGACATTGACGAGTTTCGTAATGCGGTCGGGATTGGTGAACAGGATGCCCTCGTGTGTCGTCCCAGGCAGAATCGGATTCTTGAACCCGAGTTTATTGAAGTAGTCGTCAATGCGCGCATTGGTTGCCCCGCTGAACGTGCCATGCAGGGACCACGCGACTTCGAGCGGCGAAAAGTAGTCGGGGTCCGTTCCCGAGCGCAACAGCCATAACGGATGCGAGGTCCCGTTATGCACCTCGAACCAGACGGGCTGCACGTTGGACTTGTTGATGTCGGCGCCGAACATGCGCTTGCTGTCTTCCGTGCCCAGCACTGCCGCGCTCACGCGCACGCCCTGCTTGGTTTCGCTCACCGCGCGCTCGCGTAGCGGGGCGTCGTCGGCACTGGCGGGCGCTTGCCATGTCGCGCAGCCGGCCACGGCAAGCGAGAGGATCGCCATGCCCGCCGCGTACCGTAGCGCAGGATGCAACAGCGGCAACACGCTCATTGTTTCGCTCCCTGGCGCGCGCCATCGGTCTGATAGATCCCGCTCCACGGGAAGAACTCGATCGCCGAGAGCGATGTGGGCTTACGGTCGAATACCAGCACCTGGCGATAGCCGTCCGTGAAATACGGATCCGTGGTCAGGTTCTCGCGCGGGGCGCTTCGCGGCGCCGCGCCCACGCCTTTCACCTGCCCGATCTTGTTGAGACTCTGGGAATAGGCCATATCCTCCGCCAGCGCCGTGCGCGCTTCATCCACGTCCGGATCGACCTTGTGCGTCGTCAGCGTTGGCGAGTGAATGGTGAGACGCACGCCGATATCGCGGCTGATCTGGCCCACCCACACCGATTTGCCGTGATAGCGCATCGGACTAAGCCAGAGACGCAGATGGTTGCGCTGGTGAATGTTGTCGCGCGCCTTCTGCAATGCCAGGTCCTGCGCGCGTCCGAACAGGTACAGATCGCTCACCGGCGCGTTGACATAGGGCTCGCCCTTGAGCGCCGAGGTGATCATCTTTGTGATCGCACCCGACCACTTCTGCTCGGTCGGCCGCCAGCTGCGGCGTACGAACGCGGGAAACGCATCGTCGATGCCGCCCACGACCACCAGGTTGAGCGGGTCGCCGTTCTTCGAGCCATCCTTGTTGGTGACACAGCACGGCAGGGCTTCGAGTGCTGCGCGGAAGGCCTCGTCATCCGTGTAGTCCACGATTTCCTCGGGCGGATAGATCTCGCGCCGGAAGACTTCGCTGGTATGGTAGTCGGCATGGAAGCCTGGCACGACCATGAGGATCGAGAATGTCTTGGCGCGCCCGCTCGCCACCAGGTCCAGCTGGACGAGCTTCGCCCCCTCGCTGGCGTTTGTCAGCACGAACCCCGACACGGTCTGTCCGGGCTGGACCGGATTGCGGAAGGCGAGCTGGCGGAAGCGCTGGTCGACGCTGGCCTTTTCGTCAGGCGAGCCGCCCTGGGAAAATGCCTCGGCTGCCTCGGATGCCGGAAAGAACCCCGGGTCAAGACCCGACGACATCAGGTAATAGCCCCGGTCGTCGTTGTTGGTGACCTCGATCCAGACGGGCTGCATCTGCAGCCTCTCCAGCGGAACCCGATACACGTCCGCGCTTTCCTCATTCGAAAGAACGGCGGCCGACACCCGCAAGCCGCCGTCGGTACGGCTCAGGGCACGGCTCTTGTAGTCGAGTGCGGCCAAGGGCGGCGGCGGTGGGGGCGCGGCGCAGCCGGCAATGACAACTGCGGCAAATACCCGAGTCACAATGCGGTTCATTGCGTAACCTCATCACCACGCGCGATGCAGTGCTCTTGCCGGCACGGCGGCTGCCAGCGCATTGCGCCCGGCAACCTGCCTGGAAGCGGCTTCGTCGTCGGGTGCAGGAAAAGTATAGTGCGCGAATCTTCCCGCAGTGTGGTCTGTTAGCTCCCCGCGCCTCCAGGCCGCCGGATCGCTTTGCATGGCTTCGGGGACAGCCGCTAGCCTTGGGTGCGCCTGAGTTGAAACGCCACGGAAACGCGATCCGCGGGATAGACGGTATCGGTAATTTCCAGGATCCGCCCGCCGGCATCCTTGTAATGCCGGATCAGGCGCAAACCGGCGGAATTCGCGGGCACGCCCAGCTTGCCGGCCAGCGGTTCCCCGATCAGCATCCCGGTCACGACCTGCCGGATCTCGGCAATGGACTGGCCGCATTCCCGCTCGATCAGCGCGCTGACGAGGACGTCGGGGTTGTCGCGGATCGCCTGGCTGATGCGGGAGAACGCGGTGTCGACGTAGATCTCGGCCCATGCCACCGGCGTGCCGCCCTTCTTCGCGGCAACGCGCGTGCCGGAGAACACCAGCCATTCACTCTTGACCGGCGCCTGCAAGTGCCTGGCGGCGGCACGATCCAGCGTGACGGTGCGCACGTCCTCGATGGCGCGGACTTCCGTGGCCGCGACCCGTACCAGGTCCTCCACGGTGCCGAACGATTGCGTGAACGACGCCTTGGGATTGACGCTCTCGACCATGGTCCCCACGGACTTCTTGCGGGAGATATAGCCGAGGTCCTGCAACCGCTGGAGTGCGGCGCGAACCGTGTGGCGGCTCACGCCGTGCAGTTGCGCCAGTTCGTGCTCGGTGGGCAGCAGGCTGCCGACCACATGCCGGCCGTCCACGATATCGGTGACCAGCGTGCTGGCCAGTTCCGCGTAGCGCGTGTGGGAGCCGGTGGGCTCGGGCCGGGTGTCTTTGGGTCTGGCGCTCATAAACGGATTGCAGTATTGGTGAGGCGTTTGCATCGCAAACTGTGCGCACATTGTACGCACATTCGCCTGCGCCATCGCCCCTTGCGCTAAGCGCCGGCGCCGTCCCCGAAGAAGCGCGCCTCGGCTTGGGGCGACAGCGGCATGCCTGTGATCCTGGCCTTCTCCAGGACACTCCAGAAGTAGCGGTAGGTAGCGCGATCGTGCAGTTCACCCTTGTACTGGATCGGCCCCCAGTCGGCATCCTGCGCGGCGATCAGGATCTCGCACGCATCGGCCACTTCCGTGAAGTCGGGCCGCATGGCGTTGACGATGGGCTGGATCTGCGCCGGATAGATGCTCCACATGCGCAGGAAGCCGAATTGCGTGCGCGCCCGGCTTGCATCGCTGGCGATGACTTCGGCATCTTTCAGGTTCAGGCAGACGTTGTGCGCGGGCACGATGCCGTTGGCCAGCGCGGCGGCCACCATGTCGGCCTTGGCGCGGGCCAGCAGCGCATGCTCGAACTGGCCCGGACTGCGCATGGCCGCGGCGGGAATGGCGCCATGATGGCCGCTGACAAAGTCCATCAGGCCGAAGTCGAGCACTTCGATATGCGGCAACGCTGCGATGTGGAATACGTCCCGCAGCGCACCGTGCGTTTCGATCAGGACATGGACCGGCACCACGCGGTTCACACCGGCTTCGCGGGTTTTACGGCCGATATAGTCAATCACCTCCCGCACCTGCTCGTGGTTCGTCGCTTTGGGGATGGTGATGTAGGCCACCCGGCTTGCGGCCTGCCCGATGACGATGTCCACGTCCTGCCGCCATGCGGGATGCGCGGGATCGTGAATGCGGACCCCCGCCTTGTCAAAGCGGTTCCGCCCGGAGTTGATCATGCGCACGACCATGGCCGCGTGCTCCTTCTCCTGTCCGGCGGCGGCGCCGTCTTCGCAGTCGCAGGTGATATCGAACACCGGGCCGTATTCGACCTGCAGGTCCATGGCCTTGCCGATCAGCTTTTCGCTGCCGGCGAAGTGTTCGCAGGCCGACAGCGCGGGGAATGCCTTTTCGCCGGCAAAGAGCGCAAGTTTCGGATGGGTGGCAGTGGTCATGACGTTCTCCAGTTGCTGTGTTTTTACTGTGCGGTTCGAGGGATGGCGATGGTGTAATCGAGATCGAGCACCACATTCGACGGATGCTCCGCCCTGCCGCCCTCCATGCCGGGAAACCGGATTTCCGCGGCGCCGCGGATGTTCTTTGCACCGATCGTGCGCAGCCGCAGCCCGCCAACGTGGGCGCTGGCAAGATCCAGCTTGTCCAGCACCATCGTCGCGCAGCAGATGGTGTCGCCGGCATAGGTGGGATTGACGTGGCTGCCGCCGTTGACGGCGAGGATGGACAGTGCGTTCTCCAGGCCGTCATAAGACAGCGCCTTGCAGATCGAAATGATGTGGCCGCCGTAGACCAGCCGCTGCCCGCCGGGCGTGGATGCCATGGCGAAGCCGTCGAAATGGGCCTTTGCCGTGTTCTGGTACAGCCGCGTGGCGATGCTGTGATCGCTATCGTTGACCGTCATTGCGGCAACATGGTCGATCCGCTCGCCGGATTCATAGTCTTCCCACAAGTCGGATACGCCGGTCGTCATGCAGATGTCCTGCACGCCCGCCGTGTACCCGTGCCGCGCAAGGCGCGACGGCGCCACCACAGCCTGGAGTGGCGGGATCACGGTGGCGCCGCATGACGCGGCCGGATCGCGCTTGTGCACCATGACCCAGCGGATCCAGGTCAGCACATCCCGCCCCGACTGGTTCTTCGCCGTGGAGCGCACATAGACCACGCCGCTCCTGCGGTTCGAGTTCTCCTTCAGGCCGATGACCTCGCTTTCCACGGCAAGCGTGTCGCCCGCGTAGACGTGGGCCAGGAAGCGCACGTCCGAATAGCCGAGGTTCGCCACGGCATTCAGGGAAATGTCCGGCACGGTCTTGCCGAAGGCCGTGTTGAAGACCAGCAGGTCTTCCAGCGGACGCCGCTCCAGTCCCGCCAGCCTGGCGCTGGTGTCCGCGGTGTACAGCGCGCCGCGGCTGCCGGTCAGCCCGATGTAGAGGCTGCGGTCTCCTTCCGTCAGCGTGCGCGGCGTGGCGTGACGCAACGTCATCCCCAGCCGGAAGTCCTCGAAGTAGTTGCCAGATCTGTTCTTACCCATCGCGCTCTCCAGGCGGCAAAACCGTCACTTGTGACATTTGCCATTTGTTTTGTACGTACATAGTGATTCGCAAATTCAGCATTGTCAAGCCTGGAGCACCAAGGCACATCCGGTTAAATACCCATAAAAACTAGCCTTAAATGGAGGGATGGTCGTCATTTGTCTTGACCTCCGGCATGGCAATGGCACATTATGTACGTACAAACTGACGACATCACAGCAAACCAAACACCAAAAGGAGCGCAAGGTGCAACGACTGACCGAAGAGCGGCGCATGATCAAGGAAGCCGCACAGCAATTCACGATGGAGCGTGTGCTGCCGATCGCCAACAAGCTGGATCCCGAGAAGGGCCAGATCCCGCGCGACCTGATCGATGAAATGGCCGAGTTGGGATACTTCGGCATCCTGATCCCGGAGGAGTACGGCGGCCTGGGTCTCGGCGCCTACGAGTACTGCCTCGTGGCGGAGCAGCTTTCGCGGGGCTGGATGAGCGTGGGCAGCCTGATCGCGCGCGGCAACGGACTGATCGGCGCGCTCAAGGGCCTGCCGCCCGAGCAGAAGGCGGACTACCTGCCGCGCATGGCGCGCGGCGAGTTCCTCGGCGCCTTCTCGCTGTCGGAGCCCAATGCCGGCTCGGACGTGGCCAATATCTCCTGCCGCGCCGTGCGCGACGGCGACGAGTGGGTCATCACCGGCAGCAAGTACTGGTGCACCTTCGCCGACGAGGCCGACTTCATCCTCGTCACCTGCCGCACCGACCCCGTCATCGACCCCAAGGCCCGCCACCGCGGCCTGTCCGCCTTCATGGTGGAGAAGCCGCGCGGGCAGTTGCCCGAGGGCGTCAAGGGCAGCGTGATTCCCAAGATCGGCTACCACGGCTGGACCACCTGGGAACTGGCATTCGACGGCTGCCGCGTGCCGGCCTCGAAGATGGTCGGCGAGGAAGGCAAGGCCTTTTACCTCACCACCGCCGGGCTGGAAACCGCCCGCGCCCACACCGCCGCGCGCTCGGTCGGGCTGGCGCAGGGCAGCCTGGAAGACGCGCTGCAATACGCCCGCGACCGCGCGCAGTTCGGCTCGCCCATCGGCCACTTCCAGGCGATCCGCTTCAAGCTGGCCGACATGGCAACCCAGATCGAAGCCTCCCGCGCCCTGCTCTACTCGGTCTGCGAGAAGATCGACGAGGGCACGCGCTGCGACACCGAGGCCGCCATGGTGAAGCTGTTCGCCAGCGAGATGTCCGAGCGCGTCACCAGCGAAGGCCTGCAGATCCACGGCGGCGCCGGTTACACCACGCATTTCGCTGCGGAACGCTACTGGCGCGATGCCCGCCTGACAAAAATCTTCGAAGGCACGTCCGAGATCCAGATGCGCATCATTTCCGATGCGCTGTTGGGCAAGGTTGCCGCGTGATAAGCGCAGTGGAGCAAAACATGGCCAAACCCAGTATGGATAAACCCGCACAGGCGACCGGCGCCCTCACCGGCTTGCGCGTCATCGACCTGACGCAGATGCTCGCCGGGCCCTTCTGTACGCAGATCCTCGCCGACCACGGCGCGGAGGTGATCAAGGTGGAAGCGATGGCCGGCGACGGCACGCGGCTCACCGGCCCGTTCCGGGACGACGATGCCCTGCGTGATTTCGGCGGCTACTTCCAGAGCGTCAACCGCAACAAGCGCTCGATCGCCGTCGACCTGAAGAGCGCCGCCGGCCGCGACATCGTGCGCAGGCTGGTAGACGGCGCCGACATCGTGGTGGAGAACTTCCGCGCCGGCGTGATGGAGCGGCTCGGCCTGTCCTATGAGGTGCTGCGCGAGACCAACCCCCGGCTCGTCTACGGCACCGTGCGCGGCTTCGGCGACCCCCGCAGCGGCGAAAGCCCTTACGCGCACTGGCCAGCCTACGATGTGGTCTCCCAGGCCATGGGCGGCATGATGGGCATCACCGGCCCCGACCGGGATACGCCCACCAAGATCGGCCCCGGCGTGGGCGACACCGTACCCGCGCTGATGCTGTGCATCGGCATCCTCGCCGCCGTGCATCGCGCCCGCGCCAGCGGCGAAGGCCAGTTCGTCGATGTGGCCATGACGGACTGCGTGCTGGCCATGTGCGAGCGGATCGTCTACCAGACCTCCTACACCGGCGCGGTGCCGGCGCCCGAAGGCAACCGCCACCCGCTGCTCTGCCCTTTCGGGCTGTTCCGCTCGCGCGACGGCTATGTGTCCATCGCCTGCGCGCACGACGCCTTCTGGGAAAAGCTGGCGCTGGCGATCGGCCGCCCCGAACTGATCGGCGACGAAGCCTTCGCCACCAACGCGGCGCGCGTGCAAAACGCCCAGCGCGTCATCGACGCCATCGAGACGTTCACCGCCGTGCGCACCAAGGAGGAGATCGCGCAATGCCTGGGCGGCAAGGTGCCGTTCGGCCCGGTCTACACCTCGGCGGAGATCTTCGAGGACCCGCATTACCGGGTGCGCGAGATGCTGGTCGACGTGGAACAGCCGGGCTCGGCCGCGCCGGTGAAGATTGCCGGCGTGCCGATCAAGCTGAGCAGTACGCCGGGCGGCGTGCGCCAGCGCGCGCCGATGCTGGGCGAGCATACCGACGAGATCCTGTTGGCAGCCGGCTATGGGAAGGGAGACATTGAAACGATGCGCGGCGTGGGCGCGATCCGGTAGCGCCTGGGTCCGTCCATAAAGGACTCCGCTTCCCGCGGCGCTTCCCGGAGCAGCGGACTGGCGCAGCGGATAAACAGATAGACCGAACCCCGGTGCGATGGGCATTCGGCACTTCGTGGCGCCGGCGTTCAAACCGGCCCGAACCAGCCAGGCACCGGCAGCCAGCCGGCGCTTGCGCCCTTAATCGATAGTCGCACCGGAATGCTGGATTGTTGCCTTCCATTTGATGCGCTCCGCCTGCACAAAGCTGGCAAACCGCTCGCCGCTCAGGGGCAGCGGCATTCCCCCCATCTTGCTGATCGCTTCCACGGCCGCGCTGTCTTCCAGCAAGCGCCCAACCTGCGTCTGCCATTTCATGACAACCGGGGTCGACGTGCGTGCGGGAAAGAACAACCCGATCCAGGAGGTGGACTGCGCACCGGGATAGCCGGCCTCCGCGATGGTAGGTACCTGCGGCAGGAACGGCAAACGCGTTGACCCGGTCACGGCGAGTGCGCGAAGCTTGCCGGCCTGGACCTGGGCAAGCGTCGACACCGGGTAGTCGAACGTCATATCGACCTGCCCGCCGAGCAGGTCGTTGATCGATGGCGCACTGCCCTTGTACGGGATATGCACGAACTTTACGCCGGCCTGCGCCTGGAACAGTTCGGCGGCCAGGTGCGTTCCCGTGCCGTTGCCCGCGGATGACACCGTCAGCTTGCCGGGATGCGCTTTTGCAAACGTCACCAGTTCCTGGACGGACTGGTATGGCAAGCGGCTGTTGACCACCAGGATGTTCGGCACGGACATCAAGCCCTGGACCGCAACGAAATCCTTGGCCGGGTCGAAGCGCAGCGACTTGTACAGGTACTGGTTGGTCGCCATGGTGCCCTGCGTACCCAGCAGGATCGTGTAGCCGTCGGGCTCTGCCCGCGCAACGATCTCGCTTGCGACATTGCCGCCAGCGCCCGGGCGGTTGTCCACGATGACCCTGACACCGAAATCGCTCGTCATTCTGGCCGCCACCAGCCGGCCCAGCTGGTCGGTGATGCCGCCCGGCGGCCCGGGCACGACCAGCGTGACCGGCCTTGACGGGTAAGCCGCCTGCGCCGACGCCGGCGAAGCTGACCAGCACAAGCCTGTTGTGAACAAGGCCAGGGCAACGCCCCATGCGCGGCCCACCGGACGTGGCGAGCTCAGTTTGAAATGGCAAATCATTCGTCAGTCTCCTATATGTGGCATTTACGTCACTAAATGTGCTAACAACACCTCTTTTCTCGCAAATGGATAGCCCATTTCCTACGGATTGCCGTAGTGTACTTCTGCCTATCGTATTTAACAGCAGTTTTATTTCTTGACCGAGATACGAAATCCCGTATAGTTATCCCATATGTCGTAGACAGAAATCTTCCAGGAACCCGAGCATGCCCACCCCGATCCCGGCAGCCAGCCGAACCATGGCCGTTTTTGAGGTGTTTGCCCGCGAAAAACGCGAGCTCTCCAACTCCGACATGGCGCGCCTGCTGGCGGTCGCCGAGAGCAGTTCCTCCGACCTGCTGCACACCTTGCATTCGCTTGGCTACCTGATGCGGACGTCGCGCACGCGCCGCTTCTACCCCACCGGCCGCCTGTTCGAGACCGCGCGCCAGATCCGGGAGAACGACCCGCTGACCACGCTGGCCCAGGAGGCGGTCGAACAGCTGACGGAAAAAACCAATGAAAGCGCCTTTTTCGGCGTGCTCGAATCCGCCGCCGTCAAGGTCGCCGCAGCGCAGCCAAGCCGGCTGCCGCTGCGCTACATCCTGGACGTGGGCGAGCGCGTTGCCCTGCACGCCTCCGCGCTGGGCAAGGCCTTGCTTGGGCTGATTCCGCCCGAGGCCGCGCGCGCAAGGCTGGAAGGCATCGAACGCAGGGCCATCACCCCGCATACGGTGGTCGACATCGATCCGCTGATGGCGCAACTGGCGCACGGGCGCGAACTCGGCTGGTACGAGGCGCGCGACGAAGGCACCGAGGGCGTAACCGCGCTGGCAGTCGCGGGATGGCTGGGCGACCAGCCGGTCGGGATTTCGCTGGCGGGCCCGGCGGAACGCATCGCAAAGCATCGTGAAACCTACCTGGCGGCACTGCGCGAAGTCCGGAATTCGCTGCTGGCCGACAGTTGAACCCAACCCATAGAGAATGGAGACAAAGAGATGGACCTAGGACTGAAAGACCGTGTCGCGGTCATCACCGGCTCGGCGCGAGGCATCGGCGCCGAGACCGCGCGCATGCTGGCGCAGGAAGGCATGGCTGTCGTCATCAGCGACCTTGACCTCGACGCGGCCGACGCGACCGCGCGCGGCATCGAGGCCGCTGGCGGCAAGGCCATCGCGGTGCAGTGCGATGTGCGCGATGAAGAGCAGGTACGCAAGATGATGGCGGCGGGCAACGAAGCCTTCGGCGGCATCGACGTACTGGTCAACAACGCCGGCCTGGTGAAGGACCGCACCATCCTCAAGATGGACGAGGCCGACTGGGACCTGGTGCTGGGCGTGACCCTCAAGGGCGCGTTCCACTGCTGCCGCGCCGCGCTGCCGTTCATGCATGCGAAGGGCTGGGGCCGCATCATCAACATCAGCTCGCGCGCGTTGTTCGGCAACCCGGGCCAGGCCAACTATTCCACCGCCAAGGCGGGGCTGGTCGGCTTCACCCGCGCGCTGTCGCTGGAGCAGGCGCGCAAAGGCGTGACGGTCAACGCGATCGCCCCGGGCTATATCGAGACCGAATACATCAAGAGCCTGCCGAACTACGACACCATCCTCGAGAACGTGATGGCGAAGAACGCCGTGACCTTCCCCGGCCAGACCAGCGACATCGCCGGCGCGGTGGCCTTCATGGCGTCGGAGCACGCCCGCTACATCACCGGCACCACCCTCTTCGTGACCGGAGGCCGCTATGGCTGAGCCGATGCTCGACGTCGACGGACTGGATGCCAGCCAGCAACTGCTGCGCGACAACATCCGCCGCTACCTGAAAGAGAACTTCACGCCGCGCATCCAGCAGGCCGAAGCCGACAAGCGCTTCCCGCACGAGCTGATCGGCGGCCTGGCGGACTTCGGCTATCTCGGCGGCTACCTGCCGGAAGCCGACGGCGGCCTTGGCCTGGACTACCTGACATGGGCCGTGATGATGGAAGAAGCCGGCTATTGCTGGCTGTCCCTGCGCATTCTGCTCAACGGCCTGAACATCGTTTCCGGAATCATCAACGCCTACGGCACGGAAGACCAGAAGGCGCGCTTCATGCGTCCGCTGCTGCGCAACGAGCGCAAGACCTTCGTGTCGATCTCGGAGCCGGACGTCGGCTCCAATGTCGCCGAGATCAAGACCCGGGCCGACAAGCGCGGCGACCGCTACGTGCTGAGCGGCAGCAAGCTGTGGATCACCAACGGCCTGTTCGCGGACTTCGGCATCGTCGTGGCGCGCACGTTCAGCGAGACCTGCAATGGCGAACTGTCGCTGTTCCTGGTCGAACGGGACGAAACGCCGTATGAAATCCGCCCGGTCGAGACGATGTTCGCGCGCAGTACCGGCACGGCCGCGTTTTCCTTCGACAATGCCGAAGTGCCGGCCGCCAACCTGCTCGGCCGCGAAGGCCAGGGCCTCAAGCAGATCCTCATCGGCCTTAACTTCGGGCGACTGAACGTGGCGATGGGCGCCGTGGGCGCGGCGCAGTCCGCGCTGGACCTGTCGACCGAGTATGCGCTGCAGCGCAAGCAGTTCGGCCGCCCCATCGGTTCGTTCCAGCTGGTGCAAAAGCACATCGTCGACATGACCATGAAGACGCTGGCCGCGCGCGCGCTCGGCTACCGCGCCGCGCGTTCCATGCAGAACGGCAACTCGCGCACGGAATGCTCGATCGCCAAGCTGTATGCGACGGAAGCCGCCTTCGAAGTCGCGAACCTCGCGCTGCAGGTCCATGGCGGCATGGGCTACGCCACCGAATACCCCATCGAGCGCATCTTCCGTGACACCCGCGGCGGCATGATCCCCGAGGGCACCACGGAAATTCAGACCCTCATCATCGGCCGCGAAATCCTGGGCATCAGCGCCCTGACCTGAGCCCTGGCACGCTATACGGAGACACCAGACATGACCCAACCCGCCATCCTCGAACAGATCGCAAATACCACGCTTTACTGGGAAGACCTGACTCCCGGCATGACGTACTCGACCTCGTCGCGCACCATCACCGAGGCTGATGTGGCTGCCTTCGCCGCGCTGACCGGCGACTTCAACAAGGTGCACGTCGACGCCGAATACGCCAAGGGCACCATCTTCGGCCAGCGCATTGCCCACGGCATGCTGGTGGCGTCGTTCATGGCCGGCCTGACTTCGCGCTCGATTCCCAACCAATTCTTCGAAGGCTCGCTATTCAGCGTGCTGGAGAACCGGCTGAAGTTCCCCAAGCCCACCTTCATCGGCGACACCATCCGCGTGGACATCGAAGTGGTGGAGCAGAAGGCCACCAGCCGCCCGGACCGCGGCATCGTCGGCTTCCTGCGCAAGGGCATCAACCAACGCGGCGAAGTGGTGGCCGAAATGGCCGCCACCTGCCTGTTCAAGCGCCGCCACCCCGGGGAAGCACAATGAGCGCAGGCAACGATCCCTCGCCGCCGAGCTTCACCGACCTGTCCAGGCTGGTCCTGCCGCAATCGATTGTGCTGGTCGGCGCCTCGGAGAAGCCGGACAGCATCGGCGGACGCACGCTGGAGAACCTGACCAAGTACTCGGAATTCACTGGTGAACTGCTCCTGGTCAACCCGGGCCGCACGGAGATCCATGGCCGGCCTTGCGTGGCTTCCGTGCTGGACCTGAAGGCGGCGCCCGACCTGGCCATCCTGGCCGTGCGCGCGGACACGGTGCTCGACACCCTGCGCGACTGCGGCAAGATTGGCGTCAAGTTTGCCATCGTCTTCACCTCTGGTTTCGGCGAAACCGGCGAAGCCGGCCGTGCCGTGGAAGCGCAGATGCGCGCGATCGCGCACAGCACCGGCATGCGGATCTACGGTCCGAATTGCCCGGGACTGAACAACATGAACGCGCGCCTTGGCCTGACGTTCTCGCCGGCCTGGCGCATTGACCGCCGTCCCGGCCCGATCGGCGTGGCCACGCAGGGCGGCGGCCTCGGACGCTCGTTCATCCAGTCGATGGATCGCGGCGTCGGCATCGGGCTGTGGTGCTCCGGCGGCAATGAAGTGGATCTGGAGGTCAGCGACTTCATCCACTACATGGCTGACGCCCCGGATATCAAGGTCATCGTCACCACGCTGGAAGGCGTGCGCAACGGCCCGCGCTTCATGGCCGCCGCGCTGCACGCGGCCCGCCGCGGCAAGCCGATCGTGGCGATCAAGGTCGGCAAGTCGGAGTACGGCGCCAGGGCGGCCCAGTCGCATACGGCCGCCATTGCCGGTTCCGCCGAGATCAACACCGCCGTATTCCGCGAGCTGGGCATCATTGAGGTCGATGACATCGACGAGCTGATCGATGTCGCCTCGCTGCTGTCCAGGGCGACGCCCACCGGCCGCGAACAGCTTGCCGTATATAGCTTCTCGGGCGGCACCGCCGCGCTCGCCTCCGACATGGTCGGCACCGCCGGCCTGAAGCTGGCCGAGTTCGCGCCCGAGACGGTCGCCGCGCTGAAGAAGGCCCTGCCCGGCTATGCCGCCGTCGACAATCCTGTCGACGTCACGGCGGAAGTGCTGGTCAATTCGGAAGTCAGCTACGCCACCCTGAAGGCGACGGCGAGCGATCCGAATACCGACCTGGTGATGGTGCCGATTCCGGTCGAGTACGGCCAGACCACCGTCCTGCTCGGCGAAAGCCTGGTCAAGGTGCAGGGCGAAGTGACGACGCCCATCGTGCCGGTCTGGATGAGCGACCGCACGGGCGAAGGCCACCGCAAGATGATCGATGGCGGTCTGATGCCCATGCGCGCCATCGGCAACACCGTGCTGGCCATCAAGCGCTTCATCGCGTATGGCCGCTGGCGCGCCGAGTTCGACCACAAGTGGCTGCCGCTGGGCAGCGTGGGCGAGGCCGAAGCCACCGCGAACCTGTCGGAAGCCAGGACCAAGTCTCTGCTCAAAAAGGCGGGGATCCCCGTACCCGACGGCGTGGTTGCCCGCTCCGCCGACGAAGCCGCGCAGGCCTTCCGCGACGTGGCGAACGGCAAGGCGGTGATGAAGATCGTCAGCCCCGCGATTACTCACAAGACCGATATCGGCGGCGTATGCCTGGGCATCGCATCCGAAAGCAACGCCAAGGCCGCGTTTGAGGCGATACATGCCAACGGCTGCAAGGCGTGCGCGCCCGGCGAGATCGAAGGTGTGCTGGTGGAGCCCATGCTGCCCTCACCCTTCGTGGAAGCCGTGGTCGGCATTCACCGCGATCCCGTGTTCGGCCACGTCTGCACTTTCGGGCTGGGCGGCGTGAGCATCGAACTGTTCAAGGACGTCAGCCGGCGGCTGCTGCCGCTAACGCCGAAGTCGGCCCGGCAGATGATCGCCGAGACACGCTGCCACGAACTGCTCAAGGGCCATCGTGGCCAGCCCGCGTGCGACATCGACGCGCTGGTCGATACGCTGGTGAAGCTGAGCGACTTCGTCGTCAGGCATGCCGGCCAGGTCGACGAGCTGGAAATCAACCCGCTTGCGGTCCGGCCGCAAGGACAAGGAGTGACCGCGCTGGACGCTGTCCTCTCGTATCAAGGAATGGAGCCTTCCCAATGGTAAAGACTGAAATCGGCTACACGACCACCGACACCATCATGGTGCGTGGCCTGAACCTGGCCACCGAGATCATCGGCAAGTTCGACTTCGTCGACATGATCTTCCACACCACCCTGGCGCGCCTGCCCAGCCAGCAGGAAAAGGTCATGGTCAACGCCCTGCTGGTGACCACGGCCGACCACGGCATCACGCCCAGCTCGCTGGCGGCGCGCCTGACCTACATTGGCGCGCCCGAGGCGCTCCAGGGCGCGGTTGCCGCGGGCCTGCTGGGCGCCGGCAGCGTCTTCCTCGGCACCATGCAGAATGGCGCGGAGATGCTGATCGAGGGCGCCCGCGAGCTGACCAGCGACGCCACCGATGAGCAGATCCTCGAGGCGGCGCGGACCGTGATCCGCCGTCACAAGGAACTGCGCAAGCCGATCTACGGCGTCGGCCACCCGATCCACGTCGATGGCGATCCGCGCGTGCCGACACTGCGCGAACTGTCGCGCGCCAATGGCTACTACGGCGTGCACTGGCGCCTGATGGACGCCATCGGCCAGGTGCTGACCAAGGAACAGAACAAGCCGCTGCCGCTCAATGCGGTGGGTGCGATCGCGGCCGTGGTCGCGGCCATGGGCCTCGATCCGCTGATCGCGCGCGGCCTGTCGCTGGTCGGCCGCTCGGCTGGCTTGCTTGCGCACGTGATGGAAGAAAAGAGCGCGCCCATGGCGCGGGAAGCCTGGCAACTGGTGCTGAAGGACGACCCGCGCAACGTGCTGCCATGACGGCACTCCCCATGCTCCCTGTTGCCCGCGGCATGGCGCCGATGCCGGATTGACGATATGCCACAGCTATCCCCATCCCGCATGGAAGGGCTCATCGACCTGCGGCAGGAAGTCCGGCAGTTCAGCCGGCACCTGCAGCAGTGCGCCGCCAGTTCGGCGCGTGGCGGCGACCCCCATGCCTACAACCTGACGCTGCGGCAGATGATCGACAGCCGCATTCGCGCCAGCGACCCGCGCCTGAAGATCCTCTGCTACGCGGCGGCGGCGGAACTCGGGATTGCGGTGGAGCTGCATGCGGATGAATGCAAGCAGGCCATGACGGGGGCTCGGGGTTTCTCATTGCGCGTCCTGTTCTGGGCGGCGCATCGCCGCATGCTCGGCGTGGCACGGGCCCGCATGCCGGGCCCCATGCCCGAGCCGTCCTTCCGCTGACCGGTTGACAGGCGGCGCAATCCCTGTTCCAGGGCCCTGCAAGACAAGTACGGAGACAACACGATGAAATCAAACAGGGCGGGCCCGCTGGCCGGCATCCGTGTTCTGGAGATGGCGGGGATCGGTCCCGGCCCCTTCTGCGGCATGCTGCTGGCCGACCTGGGCGCGGACGTGGTCGTGGTCGATCGCGTGCCGGCCGGCGCGCAGGAGCCGGACCTGAGCCAACATGCGCTGTCGCGGCGCGGCAAACGCGCCGTGGCCATCGATCTGAAGACGCCGGCTGGCGTGGCCACCGTGATGGACCTGGCCGCACAGTGCGACGCCTTGATCGAAGGCATGCGCCCCGGCGTGATGGAGCGGCTCGGGCTGGGTCCGGAACTCTGCCTGCAGCGCAATCCGCGCCTGGTGTATGGACGCATGACAGGCTGGGGCCAGCATGGCCCGCTCGCCCGTGCCGCCGGACACGATATCAACTACATCGCGCTGTCCGGCGCGCTTTGGTATGCGGGCCAGCCCGGCGAAGCGCCGGTGGCGCCGCCAAGCCTGGTCGGGGATGTTGGCGGCGGCGCCATGTATCTCGCCGTGGGCTTGCTGGCGGGCATCACAAGCGCGCGCACGACCGGCAAGGGCCAGGTCGTCGACGCTGCCATTGTCGATGGCAGCGCCCACATGATGACGCTGCTGCACGGGCTGATGGCATCCGGCAGGATGGATGGCCCGCGCGGAACGAGCCTGCTGGACGGTTCCCACTGGTACAAGACCTATCGTTGCGCCGACGGCCGCCATATCTCCATCGGCCCGGTCGAACCGCAGTTCTACCAGCAGTTGCGCGAGAAGCTCGGCCTGGATGCCGATCCGACCTACGATGATCAGTACAACCGTGCCATCTGGCCCCAACTCAGCGAGCGCCTGACTATCCTCTTTGCCAGCCGCGACCGCGATGCCTGGTGCGCGCAGCTGGAAGGCACCGACGTCTGCTTTGCGCCTGTGCTCAGCCCGGAGGAAGCGGCGAACCATCCGCATATGCAGGCGCGCGGCGTCTACACGCGCGAGCGCGGCGTGCTGGAGGCGAATCCGGCGCCGCGTTTTTCCGGGACACCCGCCGGCGCGCCGGGGGCAATTCCCCATCGCGGCGAGCATACCGATGCCGTGCTCGCCGACTGGCTCGCGCGCTGACGGCACAGGCGCGGCGCCAGAAGGGCCAGGGCACTGCCAACAGACTATTCGGCGCATGTTACGCCAGGCATGCGCCACCTTTGCATGACGGAGACAAGAATGAAGATGAACTTCGCCCGCTTGACCGGGCAACTGGCGATGCTCCATCGCGACCGCGAGGCGCTGGTCAACATCGAGCGTAGCCGGCGTTTCACCCACGCGGAGCTGCATCGCTACACCAATCGTGTCGTCAACATGATGCGCGAGCGGCTGTCGCTGCGCCGTGGCGACATTTACATGTGCATCCTCGAAAACGACAACCTGTCGCTGCTGCACGCCTGGACCGCGCTCAAGGGCGAGGCCGCCGTCGCCTGGACCAACTACCGGGATTCCATCGACGAGCACCGCTGGCAGATCGATTTCATCCGTCCCAAGGTCGTATTCCTTGAGAACGCGCTGCTCGACCGCTACTTCGACATGCTGCGCGAGCGCGGCATCCAGGTAGTCTGCATGGACCCGCCCGCAACCGCGCGCGACGGCCTGTCCTGCTTCGGCGACCTGCTCGAAGGCGTCGAGGATACGGATCCCGGCATCGAAAGCGACACCACCAGCGACATCCTGGTGTACCGCTTCACCGGCGGCACCACCGGCAAGAGCAAGTGCGCGCAGTACACCATGGACAACTGGCTCTCCAACCGCGATTCGTTCTATGCGGTGGACGAGCACTGGCTGGACGCCGGCACCCGTTACATGCATATGGCACCGATCAGCCACGGCTCGGGCATGGGCATGCTGCCCACGCTGTTCCGCGGCGGCTGCACGGTCACGCAGAACATGCCCGACCTGGACCAGTGGTGCCGCAATGTCGAAACCGAGAAGATCACCATCGGCATGATGGTGCCCACCCTGCTCTACCGCCTGCTGGACATGGCGCAGGCGTCGGCCTACGACCTGTCCAGCCTGAGCACCCTCTTCTATGGCGCGGCGCCGATGAGCCCGGTCAAATTGCGGCAGCTGCAGCAGCGCTTCGGCAATATCTTCGTGCAGGTATACGGCTCCACCGAGTGCATCCAGCGCGTGAGCGCGCTGACCAAGGCCGACCACGCCACCGCCACGGACGAACGGCTGGGCTCCGCGGGCCGCGTGATAGCGGGCACCGAACTGCTGGTGGCCGACGAAGCGGGCAAGGAACTCCCACCGGGCCAGACCGGCGAAATCTGGCTGCGGGGCCGCGGGATCATTCCGGGATACTTCAACAATCCGGAGGGAACGGCGGCCGAATTCGAGGACGGCTTCTGGAAATCCGGCGACCTCGGCTATGTCGATGAAGACGGCTTCCTGTTCATCGTGGACCGCAAGAAGGACATGATCATTACCGGCGGCTTCAACGTCTACGCCATCGAAGTCGAAGCCGCGCTGAATTCGCATCCTGCGGTTGCCATCTCGGCCGTGGTGGGCATTCCGCATGAGCAATGGGGCGAGGCCGTGCATGCCGAGGTCGTGCTCAAGCAAAGCGCCGAGGTCAGCGAGGCGGTGCTTATCGAGCACGTCAAGAGCAGCATTGGCAGGTTCAAGGCACCCAAGGCGATCACCTTCGTCGCCGAGTTGCCGGTCAGCGTCGTCGGCAAGGTACAGCGCAGGCAGGTGCGGGAGAAGTACTGGAAAGGCCACACGCGGCGGGTAGCTTGACGTTGGGAAGGCGTAAAGAGAATGTCGCCTTTGCATTTCACTCTTTGAGGGTCTCCCGTCTCATGCACGTTCCCCCCCATCTCACCACCGCGGGCGTGGTGCGCGACCACGCGAAGCACGATCCCGATCGGGTTGCGTTGACCTTCGAGGGCGCATCGGTACGCCCGGATCAGGTCCGGACTTACGGCGATCTGTGGCGTAACGGGCAGGCAATGGCCCATGGTTTGCATTCGATGGGCTACCGCCGGGGCGATATCATCGCCACGCTGATGGCCAACCATGCCGAGGTCGTCGAACTGTTGATCGCTTCGGCGATCCTGGGGACGGTAGTCGTCCCCATTGATCCAAGAACCCGTGGCGAAAAGCTTCGCTTCATGATCCGCGATTCGGCAGCCTGTGCCCTGGTCATGGCGGACTATGCCCTGCCTCAGATTGCAGAGATCCCGTGCGCGCTGCCTGACCTCAGGCACGTGTTCGTACTGGCTACGGACGAAGGGCCAGAGCCATCTGCGTGGCCGGCGTCGGCACTCGGCATGGACGCCCTGCGCCTGCCTTGCCAGGATGAGTTGCCGCATGACGGGACAGAACCAGACAGCGCCATGGAGATCCTCTTCACCTCCGGCACCACCGGCGATCCCAAGGGGATTGTGCTGACCCATCGCCGCTACTGCACGTCAGCGAGGAGCGTGCTGGAACGGTTCGGCTACACCGGCACGGATACGCTCTATTCCGGACTGTCGCTGACCCACGGCAACGCCCAGACCGTGACGCTGGGAGCGGCACTGTGCGGCGGCTTGCACGCAGTGTTCTCCCGCCGCTTCACCAAATCGCGCCTGTGGGACATTGCCCGGCAATACGGTTGCACCACCCTCACGTTATTGGGTGGCATGCCGGCGGCGCTGTACGCGGAGCCGCCAAGGCCCGGCGATCGCAATCACCGCGTGCGCCTGGTCATCTCGGCGGGCATGCCGGCAGCGCTGTGGCGCCCGTTCGAGCAACGCTTCGGCGCACGGATCCTGGAATTCTACGGCCAGGCGGAGGGCGGCATGGCTTTCAACCCGGTGGACGCTGGCCCGGTCGGGAGCATCGGCAGACCGAGTCCCAACTTCATCCACCGCATCGTCGACGAGCAAGGACACGATGTACCGGCCGGCGCGTCAGGCGAGCTGCTGCTTCGGCACGCCGACGGCCAGCCTTATCGGGTCGACTACGTGAACCACCCCGAGGCGTCCGCGGTCAAGTGCGCGGATGGCTGGTTGCACACGGGCGACATGGTGCATGAGGATGCGCAGGGCTGGTTGTTCTTTGATCACCGCAAGGGGAACGGCATCCGGCGCAACGGAGATTTCATCAATACGGCATTCGTGGAAAAGGCCATCGCGGAATCCGGACTGGTCGACGACGTCTATGTCTATGGTGTCAAAGCCGCCTCCGGGGCACCGGGCGAAAAGGATGTCGTCGCGGCCGTGGTACCGGCTCGCGGCAAGGCCTTCAACGTGGACGACCTGTTTGCCAGTTGCCGCGCGCGTCTCGAGACGAATTTCGTGCCGTCCTTTGTACAGGTGCTGGAACAGATCCCGAAGACCGCATCGGAGAAGCCGCAGGACCGCGTCCTGATCGAGGCGTTGAAGAATCACCCCCAACAGGTGCACAAGCATCGGCCCGCCGGGCAGTCACCCGATCAACAGGACATGGTGCAAAGGCAATGAAGATTGCGGCATTGTCTGCTGTCGTTACCGGAGGCGCGTCGGGGCTTGGCCTCGCGTGCGCCCGCGAGCTGGTCAGCCGGGGCGTTGCCGTGGTGATAGCCGACCTGTCCGAATCCCATGGCATTGCCGCGGCGGCCGAACTGGGGCCATTGGCGCGCTTTGTCAGGGCGGACGTTTGCGATGCCGCGCAGATGTTGCACGCCTGCGATACGGCCGCCTCGCTCGGCGCCCTGCGTGTGCTGATCCATTGCGCAGGCGCGGGAGGTCCGGTGCGCGTGGTCGAAAGGGATGGCAGTGCGGGCTCGCTGGAGAAGTACGAGTCGATCGTTCGCACCAACCTGGTGGGTACCTTCAATGCGCTGAGGCTGGCAGCGGCGCGCATGGCCCTGAATGAGCCCGTCGATGGCGAACGCGGCGTATGCGTGCTCACGGCATCGGTCGCGGCGTACGAAGGCCAGATCGGCCAGGCGCCGTATGCCTCGGCCAAAGCCGGCGTGGTCGGCATGACGCTGGTGGCGGCGCGCGACCTCGCGCACAGGCTGATCCGCGTCTGCACCATCGCCCCCGGCGTGTTCGACACACCGCTCTTTGCCAAGGCGCCGGAGTATGTACGCTCCGCGCTCGCCGCGTCGGTGCCGCATCCCGCGCGGCTCGGCATGCCTGAGGAATTTGCCGCCACCGCGATGCACATCATCGAGAACGCGATGCTCAATGGCGAGACCATTCGGCTGGATGGCGCCATCCGGATGTCGGCCCGCTGATGCCCCAACACGCGCACAGCTTTCATCACGCATGACAACAACGCACGAGGAGAACGCATGGACACCCTGGTTTCACGGACCCGAAGACGCATCATGGGCTTCGCCGCCGGCGGCGCGCTACTGACCCTGGCGTCGCCAGCAAGGGCGCAGGCGCAGAAGTATCCAGAGCGGTATATCAAGATCGTCTCGATCACGAGCCCAGGCACGGTACTCGACGACTACAGCCGCCAGCCGGCCAAATACCTTGGCGAGGCGCTTGGGCAGAGCGTGGTGGTCGAGAACCGCCCCGGAGCCAACATGATCATCGCTACCGATTACGTGGCAAAGGCCGCCCCGGACGGCTACACCCTGCTGCTTGCCGCGTCCAGCGCGATGTCCGCCAATCCCTTCCTGTTCAAGCGCCTGCCCTACGACCCGGTGAAGGACTTCGTGCCGCTGGCTCGCGTCTCTTCGCTTTCGCTGGCGTTGCTTGTGCCCGGTACCTCGCCCTTCAAGACCGTCGCCGACCTGGTTGCCGCGGGGCGTGCGAGGCCGGGCTCGCTCAACTGCGCCACCGTCAGCACGGGCTATCGGGTGATGGTGTCGGCCTTCAATGAGGCGGCAGGAATCAAATCGGTCAATGTTCCCTATAAGTCCGCCGCCGGCCTGTTGCCCGATCTGATCAGCGGCGTCGTGGACTATAGCGTCGTCGAGGCTTCCTACATCCTGCCGCACCTGCAGTCCGGCAAACTGCGCGCGCTTGCCATGCTGAGCGCCAAGCGGCTGCCGCAAGCGCCAGGCGTTCCGACCCTGGCGGAAACCGGCATGCAGGACGCCGCGATGGCCGATGCCATTTCAAGGATCAGCTGGGTCGGGCTGTTCGCGCCGGCGGGCACGCCAGCGCCGATTGTCAGCAATCTGGAACGGCTGATCCTGGCATTCGCTACCTCGCCGATCGCCATGGCTCATCACGCCGCCCATGGCACCATGCCGAACCCTGGAACCAGCGCCGAACTGGGCAAGACGGTCATTTCCGATCAGGCCATCTGGAAACGCATGATCGCAGTCTCGGGCCTGCAGCCCGAGTGATTCCAAGACGTGGCGCGGTGCGGCCACCTCCGGGCCACCTTTCATCGATCACGTGCTGCGGGGGGATGACCAGTTCCGTGCGCGATGCCATGGCATCGACCTGGGCCTCTCCGTGCCGGTCCATGATCCGGATAGCCCCACGTTCGGCGTTACCGAAGCGCTGGTTGCCTTCTGCGCCGAGGACAACATAGCCGTCGGATGAACGCCCAACGAAAAAAGCCGGCGCCCCCCAGCGCCGGCCTTCCTCGCCTCCCCCTCTCAGAACGCCGAAATCCCCGTCAGCCGGCGCGAGATGAACAAGCGCTGGATCTCCGTGGTGCCATCGGGAATCGGGATGATGATGGCTTCGCGCAGATAGCGCTCTACGTTGAACTCCTTGGTGATGCCGTTGCCGCCGTGCAGCTGGACGGCGTCGCGACACACCTGGACCGCGGCTTCGGTCGCGAATGCCTTGGCCATGGAAGCCTCCAGGTCACAACGCACGCCGGCATCCATCATGCCAAACACGCGCATGCACATCAGGCGGGCGGCGTCGAGCATCATCGCCATGTCCGCGATCTTGGCCGCGATCAGCTGATGGCCGGCGATGATCTTGCCGAACTGCTTGCGCTCCTTGGCATAGGCGATCGATTCTTCGAGCGCTGCTCGCATGATGCCGACCGACAGCATGCCGACATGGCCGCGAGCGTGCTCGAACATCTTCATGGTGTTCTTCAGGCCCGCGCCTTCGTCGTCGATCAGGTTGGTGGCGGGCACGCGTGCATCGGTGATGAAGATCTGCGCGGTGGATTGCGAGTTCAGCCCGATCTTCTGGATATTGCGCGCCTCGTAGCCATGCGCCTCGCGGTCGATCACGATGTGCGAGAGCCCGTTCTCGCCGCGCACGGTGCAGATCAGGAAGTCGGAGTAAAAGCCGTTTGTGATCCAGGTCTTCTCACCGTTGATGATGAAGTGGTCCCCGTCGCGCACCGCGCGGGTCTTGATCTCGGCTACGTTGGAGCCGACGTCCGGCTCGCTGATACCGGCGCAGCCGAACAGCTTGCCTGCCAGGATGCCCGGCAGGTAGCGGTCGCGAATCTCCGGTTTTGCCGACAGCAGGCGCCGGGCGATGCCGTTGTTGATCATCACGGTCAGCGCGATATCGCACGAACAGGCAACCAGTTCCTCGAACAGCATGCAATGCGTGGTGAACGACAAGCCCATGCCGCCATGCTCGACGGGGAGCGTGCAGCCGGGCAAGCCGAACTGCGCGATCTTCTGGGTCAGCTCGCGCATGGTTTCCTTGGGGATGAAGCGGTCGCGATACTCCTTGACGACGGGCTTGATCTCGGCCTGCAGGAACTTGCGGAAGCTCTCGACCGCCAGGGTCTGGTCTTCGGTGGGAAGTTGATATGTCATGGTCGATACTCTTGGCTTTAGGTTAGGCGCGGCGGCGAAGCCGGCAATGCATTCGGGATTGGCGCGATGCGCGCGATGCGATCAATAGCCCCGGAACTGAGGCTCGCGCTTCTCGGCAAAGGCGCGCAGGCCTTCCTGGATGTCGTACGAGCGCTTGTGATCGCGCAGCTCCAGCACCTCCTGGCGCAGCGCATCCGCCGTGGTCTTGTCGGTGGCCTGTGCCGCCACGCGCTTCATTCGCGCAAGCACCAGCGGGCTCTTCCGGGCCAGCTTGTCGCCCAGCGCCTGCGCGCGATCGCACAGTTCGGCATCGGCAAGGACTTCGTTGACCAGGCCATAGCCCTTCATCTCGGCCGCGCTCAGCGAGTCACCGGTAAACAGCAGGTAGCGGGCCACGTTGTCCGGCACCTTGCGCGGCAGGATCGCCGCACCGCCGCCGCCGGGAAATACGCCATAGTTGGAGTGCGCATCACCCAGCCGTGCGCTTTCGGCAGCCAGGACGATGTCGCAGGCCAGCACCACTTCCAGCCCGCCGGCCAGCGCCAGGCCGTTGACTGCCGCGATCACGGGCTTGGGAAATGCACGCAGCGTGTCGAAAAAAGCCACGATGATGTCGAGTGAGTCCTTTTCGCCAGGTGCGGGCGGCGCCGCGCCTTGCTTGAGGTCGGCCCCGGCGCAGAAGGCGCGCCCGGTACCCGTGAGCACCGCGACGCGCACGGCGGGATCGTCGCGCCAGGCCTGCAACTGCGCCGTCATACCCTCGACCATCTCGCGGGTCAGGCTGTTCAGCTTGTCGGGACGGGTCAAGGTCAGCCAGCCAACCGAGCCGACCACTGCTTGCGAAAAACTCATGTGTGTCTCCAGGAATATGTACGGGTATCCGTCTCGACGTCGATGTCGATGTCGATGTCGATGTCGATGTCGATGTTGATCTTTCGGCAGGATCAATCTAATCGTCCGCCCCGCCCCTGGCACTACTCGTTCGGGGTGGGCCGGACGGAGGCACCCGGCCGCCTCGCCGGTTCCGCGGCTATCATGGTTACGGAGAGTTGCACGCAAAACGGAAGTTATGTTCTACTGCGCTTCGATTTTCGGAACGCGGCAAGCCCGATGGAGTGCGTGAATGCGAGTAGCCCCTGACATTGTTCTCACCGACGCCGAGCGCGCCGCACTGGAACAATTGCGGGATGCCGACGGCGGCGCCACCCGCCTTGCACAGCGCGCACACATGGTGCTGCTGGCCGCGGCGGGCATGCAGAACAAGGACATCGCCGAACGGCTCGGCGTGGGCCGAGTGCAGGTTTCGCGCTGGCGCGAGCGCTATGCGAAGCTGCGGCTCGCGGGCATCGAGGCCAGCCTTCCGCGCGGCGCGCCCCCGGTAAAGGTCGACATCGCGCGGCTGGTAGCGCTGACCACCCAGGGCCGGCCGGATTCACCCGCCCCCTGGAGCACCCGCAAGCTGGCCGAACAGCTGGGGGTGAGTGCCGCAAGCATCTCGCGGCACTGGCGGGCGGCCGGCCTGGCGCCGCCCGCCGCGCAGAAACCCGGCGTCGCCGCCGACCTCGGCCTGGCCGGCGAGCCTCTGGAAATCGTTGGCCTGTATATGGCGCCGTCCGAACATGCCCTGGCGATCCATGCCGGCGGCGAGACCATGCCAGCACCGGCCGAAGAGGCCGCGCACAGCGGCCGGCCTGCCAGCGTCGCGCGCTTGCTGGCCGCGCTCAAGGGGATGCAGGAGGACATGCAGACCCCGACGCGGACCCGGACGGCAATGCAGACGCGGCAGCGCGAAAGCGAGTGGCTTGCCTTCCTGCGCAAGCTCGAGCGCAGCACGCCGGCCGGCGCGCGCCTTCACCTGATCGCCGACAACTACGCGACGCATCAGCACGCGGCCGTGCTGAAGTGGCTGGCACGGCACCCTCGTATCGAAGCCCACTTCGCGCCGAACCCTGCATCATGGCTGCGGATGCTGCAGCGCTTTTTCCGCGCCACCGCCGCGCAACCGCGGCGGCCCGGAGTGCCCTCCATGCCGCTATTGCTGGAGGCAATCGACGCGCACCTTCCGCGCGGCGACGGCAGGCCGTATATCTGGATGCCCGCTCAGGAGCTCAAGCCGGCCGCGGCTTTCGCGCAGGCCTTAAGTTCCGGTGACGACGCAACACATCTCGCAGATTCCGCGGAGCAGGAACACGCCTCACGGAGCCATTCGACAGCAGAAGCCACGGACATGCCAGCATCGGGCAGCGCCGTGGAGCCCATTGCCAGCACCAAGGTGATGCCGCCCCGCGTGGCCCGCAACCTGATTCCGCGCGAGGCATTGATGGCGCGCCTGCAGGAAGCGCGGCGCCAGCGCTGCGTCGTCGTCCAGGGCCAGGCCGGCAGTGGCAAGACCAGTACCCTGCTGGCCTGGCGCAGGTCGCTGCTGGCGCTGGACTACGACGTCACCTGGCTTTCCCTGGCGGTGGAGGACAACGAACCGGGCCGCTTCTTCGATTGCCTGCTGGCCAGCATCGGCGAAGTGGATCCCGCCATTGTGCGGGAAACCGCCTTGCTGATCGGGCGCGACACTGACGCTGCCGCCATCGAGCATTGGGTCATCAGCCTGGTGCAGGGCCTTGCCCGGTATCGGCGCGAAATCGTGGTGATGCTCGACGACCTGCACCATATCGACGACGCGCGTATCTACCAGGCGTTGCAGTGGCTGCTGGACTATGTGCCCGCGCATGTGCACCTGGCGCTCAGCTCCCGCAGCGCGTTGCCGCTCTCGCTGGAGCGCTTGCGCTCGCAAGGCAAGCTCACTGAGGTCGACATGCGCGACCTTCGCTTTACCGCCGACGAATCGGAGCAATTCCTGTGCGAACGCCTGGGGGGCATCGGCAAGCGCGACGCGGCCGCCCTGCACGCGCTCACCGACGGCTGGGTTGCGGGCCTGCAGCTGTTTGCCGTGGACCTGCGGGCTCGGGGGGGCGGCACCTACCCGCTCGTCCAGGTGCGCGACGCGCGGACATTCGCCAGCTATTTCGAGCAGGAAGTGCTGGTGCGCCTGGCGCCCGACGACCTGGACATGCTGACGCGCATGGCCGTTTGCAACCGCATCTGCGCCCCACTGTGCGCCAGCGTGCTGGGACAGCCTCAATACGCCGCACAGATGGAGGCCCGGCTGGCGCGGCTGGAGAACGATAACCTGTTCATCACGCAGATCGGCAGCCACGACCGGGAAACCTGGTATCGCCTGCATCCGCTGCTGCGAGAGGTCTTGCTGACGCGCGTGGCAGGGTGGTCCGACGATGCGCGACGCGCGCTCCACGTGGACGCATGGCACTGGTTTGGCGAGCGCGGACATATCGACGATGCCGTGCGCCACGCCGTGCTCGCGGGCGACGCGGGCGCGGCCGCCGCCATGGTGGAGACCTGCGCCTACGAGCTGCTGTCCGGGGGCGAGCTCGGCCAGCTGGCCAGCCTGCTGCGCCGGCTGCCGGCCGAGCAGGTGCAGGCGCGCTTCGGCATTCTTGTCGCCTCGGCTTACCTGCAGTTGTACACGCGGAAGTTCGACGCCTTGCGGGAAAGCCTGGCACGGATGGAATCGCAGCACGCCATGCTTGACGCTGGCCAGCGCTACGCCATCACCCTGCTGCGCTGCGGCCTGGCGCTGCAGCAGGACGATACCGATACGGTGTACGCCCTGCTCGAGGCCGTGCGCGACATTCCTCGCGATGCCAGCGATTTTGCCTGGACCGGCCGCAGCAACATCCTGGCGTGGGCTTACGTCTACCGTGGCCAGTACGATCGCGCGCGAGCGGTGCTCGATGACACCGGCGAGCGCCCCGGCGCGCCGCGCAGCCGCCTGCTGGGCCGCTGCATCAGCGCCATGAGCCTGACGCTGGAAGGTAGCATCGTCCCGGCCGAGCGGATCGTGCGCGAGGTGCTGCGCGAGGCCGACGAGCGCGGCGCCCCCTATGCGGGCCTGTCGTGCATGGCCGCCGGGCTGCTTGCGGATACGCTATACGAGCTGAACGATTTCGAGGGGGCGCTGCGGCTGCTGGAGCCGCGCATTGACGTGCTGGAGCGCGTCTCGCTGCCCGACACCGTGATGCGCGCGCTGCTGGTGCTGTCGGAGGCGCAATGGCTGACGGGCCGCCGCGCGGAGGCGGGTACCTGCCTGGACCGGCTCGAGACCTATGCCGTGCGTTTCGGGCTGGACAGGCTGCTGGTGAGCGCGCTCGGGCTGCGCTTGCGGCACCACCTGGACCAGGGCCAGATGGAGCAGGCCGGTGCCGTGCTGCAACGTCTCGAGGCGCTTGGCGCCCGCCACGCCGGAAAATCCCTGCGCGTCACCTACGGCGTGGAGCGCGCCCGCATCGAGATGTGCCTCTACGTCCATGATTTCGCCGGCGCCGTGGCCCGCATAGAGCCCTATATCCGCGCCTGCGAGCAACGTGGCCAGCAGGTGCGGGTCGCCACATTGTGGCTGCAATTGGGCATCGCCCGGCAGCAGCTCGGCAACGCGCAGGCGGCGCTGCCGCACTTGCGCCAGGCACTGCGGATCGGCCACCGGCTCGGCCTGGTGCGCACCCTGCTCGATGTTTCCAGCGACCTGCCCCGGGTTCTCGGCGCGCTCCTCGACACGCAAGCGCTGGATCCCGTGCTGACCTTCTATGCGCAGCGCCTGCAATCGGCCGCCGCCGCCGCGCCCCACGATGCTGGCCCCCGCAAGGGCATGCCGGCCTCAGCCTCTCAAGCACTCAGCGAGCGCGAGCACGAGATACTTAGCCTGGTTGCGCAAGCCATGCCGAACAAGAAGATCGCGCTGGTGCTGAACCTGTCGCCGGAGACGGTGAAGTGGCATCTGAAGAACATCTACGCCAAGCTCGGCGTGACCGGGCGTGGCGGTGCCGCCGCGCGCCTGCGCGACCTGGCCGGCACACAACCACCCGCGCAGCGCACATAAGCGCCAGGCCGGCGGCCCGCGGTTGCGGGATCCGCGCGTCTCACGCGCGGCCGGCAGCACACCAGCTGTGAATCCGCGACACCATCCCTGACGCACGGCAAGCCTGCCGGCGTCGTGCAAACCTGGCCGCCTTGCCGTTTCATACGAAACACCCTCGCCACCCGAACGGCGCCCCGCACGCGCCGCCCCCCCGGCCCGGGGAGTGCCCTCCCCCCCTGGCACGGCAATCATTCAGCCAACACGAGAACACGGTGACTCCGCCGAAAGAGTCGTCCCCGCCATGCTGGATACGGGAACCGGTTCCGGCGCTGCCCGCAGCGCCTATCCACAAAACAACGAATGACAGGAGACCCGCATGACCCCCTTCACCTCACTCGCCCGTCGACGCATCGCGGCATTCTGCTCCCTGCTGGCACTGGCTGTCCCGGCCACCGCGCAGCACTACCCCGAGCGGATGGTGCGGGTGGTGTCCGTCTCCAGCGCAGGCACCGGCGCTGACGCCTATACGCGCCTGCTGGCGAAGTACCTGGCAGAGAAGCTCGGGCAGAGCTTCGTGGTGGACAACCGCCCCGGCGCCAACATGATCATGGCCGGCGAGTTCGTGGCCAAGGCAGCGCCGGACGGCTACACGCTGTTGCTGGCCACCTCCGGTACCATGGCGGCCAACCCGAACCTGTTCAAGCACCTGCCCTACGATGCCCGCAAGGATTTCGCGCCCATCGCGCGCTTGTCGATGCTGCCGGTGGCCATCGTGGTGCCCGCCAGCTCGCCCTATCACAACGTGGCCGAACTGATAGCCGGCGCGCGCGCCAAGCCCGGCAAGTTGAACTACGGCACGGCCAGCGCGCCCTCCCAGGTCGCGGTCGCCGCCTTCAACGAGGCCGCCGGCATCAAGGCGGTCAACGTCCCATACAAGGGCATGGCCAACATGATGACCGACCTGATGGGCGGCACCATGGACTACGGCCTTACCGATATCGCGTCCGCGGTGCCGCAAGTCCAGGCCCGCAAGCTGCGCGCGCTGGCGGTCATGAGCCCGAGCCGCATGGCCCTGTTGCCCGACACGCCCACCCTGGCCGAAGCCGGCGTGCAGGGCGTGCAGATGGTGAGCTGGACCGGCCTGTTTGCGCCGGCCGGCACGCCGCAGCCGATCATCGACAAGCTGGCGCGCCTGAGCCTCGAATTCGTCAGCTCGCCGGAAGCCAAGACCCACTATGCGGAGCGCGGCAGCCTGGCCTTCCCGGCCACCGGTCCCGAGCTTGGCAAGAGCGTCGTCGAGGACCAGAAGATGTGGAAGCGGTTGATCAACCTCGCCGGCATCCAGCCCGAGTGATCACGGGATCCGGCCCGATGACTCTGGCGAACGACATGTCCGTCCTCTCCTGCTTCCCGGCGGCATCGTCCGCCGGCGCCGACGATGCGTCCGGCGCGCGGGACTGCCACCTCTTCGGATACCTCGAGGCCCGCGCGCAGCGCGACCACGACAGCTGCGCGATTGCATACCAGGGCCAACGCATCACCTATGGCGACCTGCACCGCGCCGCCCTGTGCCTGGCCGGCTATCTGCAGCAGCACCTTGCGGTGCGGCGCGGCGACCCCGTGCTGCTGGCGATGCGGGACGGCCCGCAGCTCGCGGTCGCCTGGTATGCCGTATTGCGCTGCGATGCCGTGGTCGTGGCGATGAACCCGGCCATGACGCCGGTGGCCATGGCCCGCTGCGCCAGCGATACCGGCGCGCGGGTTGCCATCGCCGCGCAGGAAGCCCGGGCCGCCGTGACGACCCTGCTCGGCGAGGGCGGACTGCGTGGCTGCATTGTCGCCGCGTGCCCGGCGCCGTCCGGCCTTTCCGGCAGCGCGCAAGGCAAGGCGCCCGGCAAGGCTCGGCCTGCCGTCGTGCACGATTTCGCGGATGCATTGGCCGCAGGTATCGGGCCGGTGCCCATGGTGGCGAGCGGACCGGACCCGGCCGTGCTGCTGCATGCGCCGGATGGCCCGGGCCAGCCGGGCGCCACGACCCTCAGCCATCGGGGCTTCGCGCGCATGGCGGACCGTGCCATGCCCGCCTCGCCAGGCGGCATGGCCAGCCTCGCTTCGCTGCACCAGGCAGTCGTGCGGGGCGACACGCTCTTGCTGCCATTTGCCCGCTGATTTGCCAGCTTACTTGCAGCTAACGCCAGACCACAGGAATTGCGACCCTCAACGGGACTCACCAAGCGCCGCAACCACAGCACCGACATCATGACCAAGACGACGACACCTTACGGAATCACCGGATACGGCGGTTATGTGCCCCGCCTGCGCATGCAGCGCGCCGCCATCGCCGCGGCTCACCGCTGGATGGCGCCCGGCAATGCCGCGCTGGCCAAAGGCCACCGCGCTTTCTGCAACTGGGACGAGGACAGCGTGACCATGGCGGTGGAAGCCGCGCGCGACGCGCTGGACCACCGCCCTCGCCACGACTTTTCCGCGCTCGCGCTGGCCACCACGCGGCCCGCCTTCGGCGACCTGCAGAGCGCCAGCATCGTGGCGGGCGCGCTCGACCTGCCGGCCAATGTCCGCACGCAGGACGTCGGCCTGTCGCAGCGCGCCGGGGTGTCCGGCTTGCTGGCGCAGCTGCGCGCCGCGGACGGCAAGGCGCTGTTCGTCGCGAGCGACAACCCTGCCGGCAAGCCTGCCAGCACGCAAGAGCTGACCTATGGCGCCGGCGCCGCGGCGTTCACGCTGGGCAGCGAGGACATCCTGGCCAGCCTGATTGGCAGCGCCAGCTGCACCAACCTGTTCGTGGACCACTTCCGCGCCGCCGACGGGAAGTACGACTACTACTGGGAGGAGCGCTGGATCCGCGACGAGGGCTACGGCAAGGTCGTGCCGGGCACCGTGGCCCAGGCACTGGCCGACGCCAACGTCGCGCCCGCGGGCGTCAGCCATTTCATCCTGGCATCGGCCCTGAAGGGTGCTGCCGCGATGGTGGCCAAGCGTTGCGGCTTCGCGCCTGAAGCCGTCAGCGCACACCTGGACGAGCATTGTGGCTATGCCGGCGCGGCGCACGCCTGCCTGATGCTGGCCGATGTGCTGGAGCGCGCGCAGCCAGGCCAGGTGATCGTGGTCGCCGGCTTCGGCCAGGGCTGCGACGTGCTGGTGCTGCGCGTGACCGAAGCCATTCTCGGATTCAGGCCGCGCCGCGGCGTGGCCTGCGCCATCGCCGACGGCCAGATCCACGACGCCTACCTGCGCATGCTGTCGTATGGCGGCTCCATCGACCTGGAATGGGGCATGCGCGCCGAGAAGCCGGTCAAGACCGCCTTCACCGAGCAGTACCGCTGCGCGCACCAGCTCGCCAGCTTTGTCGCCGGCAAGTGCCCTCATTGCGGCACGCTGCAGTTCCCGCAGCTGGCCTATTGCGTCAAGGCAGGTTGCAACGCGCCGGCGGCCGGATTCACACGCGCGCACCTGTACGACGTGCCGGCCAAGGTGTTGACCAGTACCGCGGACTGGCTGTCCTATCACCCCTCGCCGCCCCTCTACGTCGGCTTTGTGCAGTTCGACAACGATGCGCGGGTACTGATGGAAATCGTCGATGTCGGGCCGCAGGGACTGGACGTCGGCACACCGCTGCGGATGGCGTTCCGCATCAAGGACGTCGACAAGGCGCGCAACTATCCGCGCTATTTCTGGAAAGCCACGCCGGTGTCGGCATAAGGGGAATCAACATCATGGCAAACGGTATCAAGGACAAGGTCGCCATCATCGGCATGGGCTGCTCGCGCTTCGGCGAGCGCTGGGACGTGGGTACCCACGAGCTGCTGGCCGAGGCCTTCGACGAAGCGCTGCTCGATGCCGGCATCGGGCGCAAGGAAATCGAGGCAGCTTGGTTCGGCTCCTGCCTGGACGCGGTGAACATCGGCAACTCCGCCATTCCCGCTTCGCTGGCGCTGCGGCTCGACGGCATTCCGTTCACCCGCACCGAGAACATGTGTGCCACGGGCACCGAGGCCCTGCGGGGCGCGGCCTACGCTGTTGCCTCCGGCGCCGTCGATATCGCCCTGGCGATCGGCGCGGAGAAGCTGAAGGACACCGGCTATGGCGGCCTGCCGTTCTCGTACAAGGGCACCATGAACGACCTGTGGCTGCCGCTGGGATCGGCGCCCGCGGGCTTCGCGCAGCTGGCCGACGGCTATCGCACAAAGCATGGCATTTCAAAGGAAGACCTGAAGCGCGCGCTGGCACGGGTTTCCTGGAAGAGCCACCAGAACGGCGCGCTCAGCCCGAAGGCGCACCTGCGCAAGCCGGTGTCGATGGAGCAGATCCTGGCCGCGCCGATGATCGCCGACCCGCTCGGCCTGTTCGACTGCTGCGGCGTCAGCGACGGCGCGGCGGCAGCCATCGTCACCACGCCGGAGATCGCCCGCGCGCTCGGCCGCAAGGACATGGTCACCATCAAGGCGATCCAGCTCAGCATCAGCTCGGGCATCGAGTCCACCACCAACGCCTGGGATGGCAGCCACGTACGCAATACCCGCATGGCCACCCAGCGCGCCTACGCGGAAGCCGGCATCACCGATCCGCGCAAGCAGTTGTCGCTGATTGAAGTGCACGACTGCTTCTCGATCACCGAGCTGGTCACGATGGAAGACCTGTTCATCTCCGAACCGGGCCGCGCGGTGCACGACGTGCTCGACGGCTTCTACGACCGCGATGGCAACGGCGTGCCGTGCCAGGTCGATGGCGGCCTGAAATGCTTCGGCCATCCGATCGCGGCCTCCGGCCTGCGCATGGCCTACGAAATCTACAACCAGCTGCAAGACCGGGCCGGCGAGCGCCAGCTCGCCAATCCCACCACGGGCCTGACGCACAACCTGGGCGGCGTGCCTTACCAGGGCATTGCGGCGGTGAGCATCCTGGGCCTGAACCATTAAAGCCGGCCAGTCCATTTCTTGTTCGTTTTTGGAGGAGTTTCAACCATGAGTTTGCTTCAAGGGAAAGTCATCATCGTCACCGGCGCCGGTGCGGGCGTCGGTCGCGGCATCGCTCTGGAGGCGGCGCGCCAGGGGGCCCGCGTGATCGTCAACGATCTCGGCGTCAACATGGACGGCTCCGGCGGCAGCGCCGGCCCGGCCCAGGAGACCGTCGACCTGATCAAGGCAGCGGGCGGCGAGGCCAGCGCCAACACCGACAGCGTGGCGGAATGGAGTTCGGCGCAGAAGATCGCCCAGCAGGCACTCGACCTGTACGGGCGCGTCGATGCCGTGGTCAACAATGCCGGCAACCTGCGCGACGTCATCTTCCACAAGATGAGCGAGGAAGAATTCGACGCGGTGGTACGCGTGCACCTCAAGGGCAGCTGGAACGTGTCGCGCGCGGTGGCGCCGCACTTCAAGGCGCAGGAAGGCGGCGCCTTCGTGCACATGACCTCGACATCGGGCCTGATCGGCAACTTCGGCCAGGCCAACTACGCCGCCGCCAAGCTGGGCATCGTCGGCCTGTCCAAGTCCATCGCCGTGGATATGCAGAAGTTCAATGTCCGCTCGAACTGCATCGCGCCGTTCGCCTTCACGCGCATGGTCGGCAGCATCCCGACCAACACGCCGGAGGCCGCGGAACGCATGAAGATCAACATGACGCTGGAAGCCGGCAAGATCGCGCCATTCACGCTGGCGCTGCTGAGCAACCAGGGCAAGCAGATCACCGGGCAGGTCTTTGGCGTGCGCAACAACGAAATCTACCTGTTCTCGCAACCGCGCCCGATCCGCACCGCGCATGCCAGCGAAGGCTGGACCGTGCAGTCGTGCATCGAGCGCGCCATTCCCATGCTGCAGGGTTCCTTCTATCCGCTGGAACTGTCGCGTGACGTTTTTCCGTGGGATCCGGTCTGACCCCCTTTGAGCGCCGGCCGCGATGCGGGTGCACCGTGTCGCGGCCGGCATCGGCATGCAGTGATCCAGAGCCCGACCCAAACCAGCGTCAGGCGCGGCGAATACAAAAATAGAAATGGAGACATTCATGAAGCTGACCAAACACATGCAGTGCGCCCGGGTTGCCCTGCTGGCAGCCGGCGCGGCGCTTGCCGGAACGGCAAGCGCGCAGTCCGTGACCCTCTACGGCCTGATCGATACCAACATCGAGTACGTCAACAACCAGTCGAGCACCGGTGCGACCATACCGGCGGGCCCGGCGGCGCATCGCGTCGCCATGCTGACCGGCGGCATCGGCGGGTCGCGCTGGGGCTTGCGCGGCGTGGAGGATCTCGGCAACGGGCTCAAGGGCGTATTTGTGCTGGAAAGCGGCTTCAGTTCGGATGACGGCAAGATGGCCAACAGCGGCCGGCTGTTCGGACGGCAGGCCTACGTCGGCTTCGACAGCCCGTATGGCAAATTGACCTTCGGCCGCCAGTACACCTCCATCTTCGACGTACTGGCCAACTACCAGGCCGGCTTCTACCAGCCTCAGTACGAGCCGGTGGTGGCGTACCTGGGCCGGTACTACCGGGAGGACAACGTCGTCAAGTACGGCGCCAACTTCGGTCCGCTTGAAGTCGCCGCGCACTGGTCGTTTGGCGTCGATACCACCGTGCCCGCAACGGCAGGCGAAGTGCCGGGGAATTTCCGTTCGGGTGCTGCCTATGGCGCGGCGGCAAGCTACGCGGCCGGCGCGTTCGGCGTCGGCGTCGCCTACGATGAGGTCGACGCCGCCACGACGGCCGGCGGCCCCCCGGGCAAGGCGAAACGCGCCGCGGTGGCGGGCAAATATGCGTCAGGCCCGGTGCGCCTGGTGGCGGGCTACCGCTGGGGCCGCAGCCAGAATCCGGCAGGCGTCGAGACCCTGCGCGACAACTACTACTGGGTCGGCGGCACCTACGCCTTCACGCCGCAACTTGAATCCACGCTAGCCTATTACTACGACGACGTGCGGCAGGTCACCAATCCGGTGAACGGGGCCATGCTCGGCGACATCAAGAACCCGTGGCAGGTGATGTTCACGACGAAGTACTTCTTCACCAAGCGCACCAGCCTGTATCTCGCCACCGCCTACTCGAAGAACGCCGGCCTGAATTTCGACACCTCGGTGGGCGGCCTGGGCACCGGCTACTACCTCGGCGCCGGCAAGAACAGCCAGTTCGCCGTCACCCTCGGGATGCGGCACATCTTCTGACGACCTTCGTTTCACTTAGTGGAGAATCCAATTGAAAAAGACTTGTGCAATCGTCGGCGTCGGCATGACCCGCTTCGGCAAGTTCCCCGACCAGACGGTACGGATGCTGGCGACAAGCGCGGTCAAGGCCGCGCTTGACGACGCCGGCCTGCAGGCGCAGGACGTCGACCAGGTGTATTTCGGCAACGCCGTGGCCGGCCTTATCACCGGCCAGGAAATGATCCGCGGCCAGGCCGCGCTGCGCTTCACCGGCCTGATGGGAAAGCCGGTATTCAATGTGGAGAACGCCTGCGCAACCGGCAGCACGGCCTTCCATCTCGCGTGGAACGCGGTGCGCAGCGGCCAGGCCCAGGTGGCCCTGGTGGTGGGCGCGGAACGGATGACGCACGAGGACAAGCGCGTTTCCTTCGGCGCGCTGGCCAAGGCGGTCGACCTCGAGGAAGAAAAGCCGGCCCATGTCGGATCGGGCAGCGGCTCGATCTTCATGGACATCTACGCCGAGAAGACGCGCAAGTATATGGCCGAGACCGGCGCCACCGCTGCGGATATCGCGCAGATCGTCGTCAAGAGCCGCAAGGCCGCCTCGCTCAATCCCTACGCCCAGTTCAGGACCGAAACGACGGTCGAAGAGGTCCTGGCAAGCCGCATGATCAGCGACCCGCTGACCCTGCAGATGTGCTCGTCGATCGGCGACGGCGCCTGCGCCGTCGTGCTGTGCTCGCCCGATTACCTCAAGCGCATGACCACCGCGCGCCCGGTCTGGGTGGGCGGCTCGGTACTGGTTTCGGGCACGCCCGACGCCAGCCTCGCGCATTGCGCGGTGCGCGCGACGTACGGAGTGTATGAGCAGGCCGGCGTCGATCCGCTCGACATCCATGTGGCGGAAGTGCACGACGCCTCCGCGCCCTCAGAGCTGATGTACTACGAAAGCCTGGGGCTGTGCCGTCCCGGCGATGGCCTTGGCATGCTGCGCAGCGGCGCAACCGGGTTGAACGGCAAGATCTCCGTCAACCCGAGCGGCGGCCTGCTGAGCAAGGGCCATCCGATCGGCGCCACCGGCGTCGCGCAACTGGTCGAACTGACGCAGCAACTGCGTGGCGAAGCCGGTCCGCGCCAACGTGACAATGCCAGGCTCGCCCTGGCCGAGAACGGCGGCGGCCAGATAGGCCTGGATGGGGCGGCTGCGGTCGCCACCATCCTGCACGTCTGAGTGGTGTGAAGAGCCGCGCGCCGCGCGGCGGGCGAAGGCGCTGGTTCATGCGCCTTCGCGATGGATTTCAGATGAGAAGGAACCGAAATGGATTTTCAACCCGATCCGGGCCTCGCGTCGTTCCGGCAGGAGGTGCGCGATTTCCTGCGCGATCACTTGCCGGCCGACCTGGTGGCGCCCGTACGCAGCGGCACACGCTCGCCCAACGCGGACCTGGTGCGCTGGCAGCGCATTTTGAACCAGAAGGGCTGGGGCGCGCCCTACTGGGCCAAGGAGCACGGCGGCACCGGATGGTCGGTGCTGCAGCGGCTGGCCTTCGACGAGGAGTGCATGGCCGCCGGCGCACCGTCGCAGGATGGCGCCGCGCAGAAACTGATCGGGCCGGTGTTGAACGAATTCGCCACACCGACGCAGAAGGCCGAGCACCTGCCGCCGATCTTCAATGCGGATCGCACCTGGTGCCAGGGATTCTCCGAGCCCGGCTCGGGCTCGGACCTGGCGTCGCTGCGCACCCGCGCGGAGCGCGATGGCGATGACTATGTGATCAACGGCCAGAAGATCTGGACCAGCTATGCCCACCGGGCCGACTGGATCTTCGTGCTGGTGCGGACCAATACCGAGGTGAAAAAGCAGGCTGGCATCACCTTCCTGCTGGCCGACATGAAGACACCCGGCATCACGGTGCGGCCGATCCGCAGCATCGACGACCGCCACCACCTCAATGAAACCTTCTTCGACAACGTGCGCGTGCCCGTCGCGAATCGCATCGGAGAGGAAGGCGAAGGCTGGAAGATCACCAAGTTCCTGCTCAACAACGAACACGCGTCGGCGGCGGATCTGCCGACCCTGCGGCGCTACCTGACGCAGCTCAGGCAGCTCGCGGGCAGCCAGCGCGCCGGCACGCGCACGCTGGGGAGCCGGCACGAGTTCGCCTTGCAGCTGGCGCGCTTCGAGGCGGAAGTGAGCGCCATTGCGATGATGGTCCAGCGCGTCGCCACCCTGGAGCAGGATCACAGCCCGGGCGCCCACGCGATGGGCTCGATGCTCAAGGTGCGCGGCACCGAGCTGCAGCAGAGGATGAGCACCTTCGTGGTGGAGTCGCTCGGCGACTATGGCGCGGTGGCCTTCCCAAGCGCGCAGGAAGAAGCGGACGGCGCGCGCATGCCGGCGCAGTGGCCCGGGCGCGGACTGGCCAATGAGATGTTCTTCCGCCGGGCCTCGACCATCTACGGCGGCACCAGCGAGGTCCAGCGCGGCATTATCGCCAAGACGCTGTTCCAACTCTAAGAACCGAGCGATCATGAACTTCAATTTGCATTCCGAGCAGCAACTCCTGCAGGACAGCGTGCGCCGCTTCGTCGAAAGGAGTTACAGCTTCGAACAGCGCACCGAGCTGCTCAAGGGCGGCACCGGCTGCAGCGAGGCCCACTGGCGCACCTTTGCCGGCAATGGCTGGCTGGCGGCTGCCTTGCCGGAAGACCACGATGGCCTTGGCGGAACGGTCATCGATACCACGCTGATCTGCCACGAGGTGGGCCGGGGGCTGGTGGTGGAGCCCTATATCGGCTGCGCCGTGCTCGCTGCCCAGACGCTGGTGGCGGCCGCCCGCCCCGCGCAACTGGCCCGGCTGATGCCGCTAGTGGCGGAGGGCACGCGCCGGTTCGCCCTGGCGTACAGCGAAGCGCAATCGGGCGGTTTTCCAGAGCCGGTTGCGCTGCGCGCCGAGCTGTGCGCCGACGGCTATGCGCTGCATGGTACCAAGACGCTGGTGCTGGGCGGCACCGTGGCGGACACCTTTATCGTGTCGGCATCGCTGGCGGGACATGCCGGGACGACCCTGTTCCTCGTGGACGCGGACAGCCCGGGCCTCGTCGTGCGCGGAATGCGGCTGCACGATGGCAGCCACGCGGCGGAACTGGTCTTCGACGGCGTCCAGGTGGGCCCGGCCGCCGTGCTCGGCGAGCCTGGCAACGGTGCGGCCGCGCTCCGGCATGGCCTGGAACACGCCACCGCTGCGTTGTGCGCCGAGCTGGTCGGCGTCATGGAAAAGGCCATCGAGCTCACCGCGGATTACCTGAAGATCCGCAAGCAGTTCGGCGTGCCCATCGGCACCTTCCAGTCATTGCAGCACCGTATCGCGGACATGGCGACGGAGATGGAAGTCTCCCGCTCGATGCTGTACGCCCTGCTCGCGTCCCTCGCCAACGACGACGATGCCGCGCGCCAGTGCGCCTTGTCCCAGGCGAAGGCATTGATCGGGCGTGCCGCCAAGGCCGTGTGCGGCCAGGCCATCCAGTTGCACGGCGGCATCGGCATGACCGAGGAATACGCCGTGGGCCATTACTACAAACGTGCCGTCGTCGCCGACTTCCTGTTCGGCAGCGCCGACCGGCACGAAGCTGCCTGTGCGGCGGCATTGCAGGCGTCGCTGACGCCGGAGGAACAATAAACATGAAGACCTATGAAAAGATCACGGATCTCGCAGGCCGCATCGGCGAGTGCATCGGCATCAGCGACTGGTTTGCCGTGGAGCAGGAGCGCATCAATCTGTTTGCCGATGCGACCGGCGATCACCAGTGGATCCACGTGGACCCGGAACGCGCCAAGGGCGGCCCGTTTGGCGGCCCCATCGCCCACGGATTCCTGACGCTGAGCCTGCTGCCGGTCCTTACCGCGACCGCCTACAAGATCCTGGACGCCCGCACCGGGGTGAACTATGGGCTCGACAAGGTCCGCTTTCCCGCCCCCGTGCGGGTCGGCAGCCTCGTTCGCGCGCATTTCAAGCTGCTGGCCTGGGATCCGCTTGCCGGTGGCGGCGCGCAGATGAAGGTCGAGATGACGGTCGAGTGCCAGGGCCTGGACAAGCCGGTTTGCGTCGCGGAATCGATCATGCGCCGCCTGCCCTGAACCGCCTGGCACGCCAGTGCCTGTCAGCGTGCGTCCTCCCTGGCCGCGGATGGCAAGGGAGGACGCCAACGGATTCCAACCAATATGGGGCGAAGCACTCATGAGTCAATCCACATCGACTCCGGCCTGGAGAAAACCGCTGCACTACCGCCACATCGCCACCTCCGGCTTTGCGCGCAGCGATGGACTGTTCGATATCGAAGGACAGTTGCAGGACATCAGTCCGGATGGCACCGACCTTATTTTCAAGACGGTGCCGCCGGGCACGCCTATCCATGACATGCGCATCGTGCTGACGGTGGACCGCGATCTGGTCATCCAGGCTGCGACGGCGCGCATCGAGAGCGGTCCGACCAAGTTTTGTCCCGAGATCGAGACGGCCTACGCGGCACTGCGCGGCATGCGGATCGGCCCGGGCTTCAAACGCGAGGTCAAGGCGCGTCTGGGCGGCGTGCAAGGTTGCACGCACCTGACGGAGCTGGTCAGCGTACTCGCCACTACCGCCATGCAGAGCCTCTTTGCGATGCAGCGCACCGAGCGCGGCGGCCGCCGGCCTGCCGACGGGCAGAGCCCGATGCCACGGCCGTCGCTGGTCGACAGCTGCCACACCCACCGCATCGACGGCGAAGCGGTCAAGGTGCTGTGGCCGGAACACCGGCGCGCTGGCGCGCAATAACGAACTGCTGCCGCGCCGGCCGCCTTGCCGGGCGCGATGGCCTTCCGGAGTCCTTCTGAACATGGAAAAATCGATGGCTTCACGCACGCTGTACACCCATGCCGATCTGCGGCGCATATTTCATCCCCGCAGCATCGCGATCGTCGGCGCGACGCCCAACGAACGCGCCTTCGCCGGCCGCGCCATGGGTAACCTGCGCGGCTTCGGCGGGCAAAGGATGTTCGTCAATCCGAAGTACGACCGTATCGGGGAGCAAGTCTGCTATCCCTCGCTGGCCGACCTGCCCGAGACCCCGGACTGCGTCCTGATCGCAACGGCACGCGACACGGTCGAGCCGATCGTGCGCCAGTGCGGCGCGCTTGGCGTCGGCGGCGTGGTGGTGTTCGCCTCCGGGTACGCCGAGACGGGCAAGTCCGAACACGTCGAAGAGCAGCTCAGGCTGATCCGGCTGGCGCGCGAGAGCGGCGTACGGCTGCTCGGACCGAACTGCATTGGCTACGCCAGCTACGTCGACAACGCCATCGTCTCCTTTGCCGACCTGGCGCCGCGCACGACACCGCTGCCGGCGCATGCGATCGGCGTGGTGAGCCAGTCCGGCGCGCTCGCCTTCGCCATGCAGGAGGCCGTCCACCACGGTACGGCTTTCAGCCATGTGTTTTCCTGCGGTAATGCGGGGGACATCGACGTGGCGGACCAGATCTCCTTTCTCGCCGGCGATCCGCACTGCGCCGCGATTGCCTGCATCTTCGAGGGACTGTCCGACGCAAACCGCATCGTCCAGGCGGCGCAAGCCTGCGCCGACGCCGGCAAGACGCTGGTGGTCTACAAGACGGCCCGCGGCAAACTGGGGGCCGAGGCGGCACTGTCGCACACAGGCTCGATGGCAGGCTCCAACAGCGCCTATGCCGCGGCGTTCCGCCACGCGGGCGTGGTGCAGGTCGAAACGCTCGAACAACTGATTCCCACGACCGCGTTCTTCGCCAAGGCGCCACGGCCCAGCGCCGCCGGCACCGCGATCGTGTCCATCTCCGGCGGGGCAGGCATCATCGCGGCGGACGAAGCCGAACACCATCACGTGGCCCTGCCCCAACCCGCCGAACAAACACGTGCCGTGCTGGAGCGCTGCATCCCGGATTTCGGCGCGGCCCGCAACCCGTGCGACGTCACCGCGGAGGCAGCCAACAACTTCACCTCCTTTGTCGAATGCGGCGAAGCCATGTTCAGCGACCCGGCCTATGGCGCGGTGGTGTTGCCCTTGCCGGTCACGGGCGAGCCCAATGTCAGGCGGCTGCAACTGTTCAACGACCTGGCGGCGAGGCACGACAAGATGGCCTGCGGGCTGTGGCTGTCGGAATGGCTGGAAGGGCCAAATGCCGCGATGGCCGAGAACCTTCCCAGGCTCGCTTTGTTCCGCTCGGCGTCGGACTGCTTCGCCGCGCTGGCAGCCTGGCACGCCCGCGAGCAATGGCTGGCGCAGCGCAACGAGGAACGGCCGCCCCGCCTGACACACGAATCCGTGATTCGCGATGCGCGCGGGATGATCGAGGCCACGCCGGCCAGGGTACTGACCGAGCGGCAATCGAAGGACGTGCTGGCCTTGTATGGGGTACCGGTGGTTGGCGAACACCTGGCGACAAGCGAGGCATCAGCGATCGAGGCGGCGTCGGCCTGCGGCTATCCCGTGGTCCTCAAGGTCGAAAGCGCGGACATCCCGCACAAGTCCGAGGCAGGCGTGATCCGCATCGGTGTGCGCGATGCCGACGCCGTGGTGACGGCATACCGCGAGATCATGGCGAACGCGCGTAAGGTGGCGGGCGAGGCCGCCATCAAAGGCGTGCTGGTGCAAAGGCAGGTCCCGGCCGGCGTGGAGATCCTGGTCGGCGCGCAGGTGGATCCGCAACTCGGCCCGCTCCTTGTGGTCGGCATGGGCGGCGTCCTGGTGGAACTGATGCAGGACACGGTCACCACCATGGCGCCGTGCTCCACGCAGCAGGCACACCGCCTGCTCGAACAGCTGCGCGGCTATCCGTTGTTGCAGGGCTTCCGCGGCGCCCCGCCGGTCGATATCGATGGGCTCGCCAACGCCATCGTCCGGCTCTCGGAGTTTGCCGCCGACCAACGCACGGTGATCGCGGAGTTCGATGTCAATCCGCTCATCTGCAGCGCGGACGGCGTCGTCGCGGTGGACGCGCTGATTGCAAAGCCCCAGGCCAGCGCGGCCTGACACGCCGGCTACGGCCGGCTCGATGCTGCCATCAAAACAAACAAGAATGCAGGAGACAAGCATGACAATGATTCCCTTACCGGCCAGGCGCCGCCTCATCGGCCTGGCTGTCATCGGCACCCTGTACGGCCTTGGCTTGCCGGCGAGCGCTCAGACCCGGGATTATCCCGAACGGGTGATCAAGATCGTTTCGGTCACCAGCCCCGGCACCGGCCTGGACGACTACTCCCGCCTGCTGGCGAAGTTCCTTGGACAGAAGCTCGGCCAGAGTGTCGTGATCGAGAACCGGCCCGGCGCGGGCATGATCATCGGCACCGACTACGTGGCGAAAGCCGCGCCGGACGGCTACACCTTGCTCTATGCGGGCTCCGGCGCGATGGCAGCCAATCCGTTCCTGTACAAGCAGTTGCCCTACAACCCGCGCAAGGACTTCGTCCCCGTGGCGCGCATGTCCGCGTTGCCGGCCGCCATCGTGGTGCCGGGTTCTTCGCCCTTGCGCACCATCGCCGATCTGACCGCGGCCGCCAAAGCCAGGCCGGGAAGCCTGAACTACGGCACCAGCAGTTCCGGCTACCAGACGATCATGGCTGCGTTCGGGGAAGCAGCAAAGATCCGGACCGTCAACGTCCCCTACAAGACGCAAGGCAATCTGCTGACCGATGTCATGGCCGGCGTGGTCGACTACGCCGGCGTCGATGCATCCGCCGTGGCGCCGCATATCCGCTCCGGCAAGATGCGGGCGCTGGCGGTTGTCGGTCCAAACCGCGTATCGGTCCTTGGCGACGTGCCGACCATCGCGGAATCCGGCCTGCCGGAACTCACCATGATCAACTGGACGGGCCTGTTCGCGCCGGCCGGCACGCCCCCCGCGATCGTGGACCGGCTCACCCGCCTGACGCTGGAGTTCGTGAACTCGCCGGAAGCCGTCGCGCACTACGCCAGCCGCGGCAGCGCGCCGTATCCGGCCGCCGGGCCGGAGGTCAGCAAGGCGATCATGGAAGACCAGCAGATCTGGAAACGCCTGATCGCCATCGCCGGCATCCAGCCCGAATAGGCCGGCCCCCCCGCAGCGGCGAAAGCCCTTACTTGCCGAACGCCGCGACGCCAGCGACACGTTTATCAATACACGGTTTATTTTTTGACCGGTTTTGGAAGGGGTTTCCCGGGGCCACTGCGCAAGACTGACTACCAGGCCGCTCGGCATGAGCGGCCTGGTCCCTGCCGCAAGCGCATGGCTTGCTGGCCTCTCGCTGTCGTCCATTTTCGAATTAGTGTCAGGGTCTGGCCGAGCGACGACTGAACCGTTGCTCGATGACCTCCGTTCCCCATTGCGCCCCCTCCGATTCGCCGGTCAACCGAAAGCCAAATGACTCATATAGATGGCGCGCCGCATCCAGACCTTTGAACGTCCAGAGGTATGTCTCGCTAAAGCGCTCGTCAACAAATCTCATCGCGCGAGACATCAGTTGCCGTCCGATACCGGAGCCACGCAACGAATCGTCCACAATGAACCATCGCAAATGGGCTACGCCCGCGTTGTCATCCCCGTCGATTGCCAACGAGGCGAGAAATCGGCCATTTTCTGCGTAGAGCCATAGCGCCTTGCCGCTAGCCGGCAGCGCACCGGCGAACTCGGCAAGCTCCGTTGCCACCTTCTTCTCGAAAAAAGCGCCGAAGCCCCAGTGCTCCGAGTAGAAGCGGGCGTGCAAGCTCGCGACGTCGCCAATGCAGCCAGGCTGGTAGCCTTCCAGAATCCGTGTGGGCGAGGCATCTTCGGAAGTGGCTTTGGCCGAGTTGTCCCTTGCAAGTGCGTCGGCGTACAGCGCGAGAGAGCGGACCAAGGCTTGCTGGTCGGCAGGAACCATACGTCGAAGCGCGTTGGAGACCTGATCCGTCGCGAATCGGTCGATCTTTCTCCGGAGCTTCTGCCCTGCGTCCGTCAGATACAGCTCGGACGAACGCGCATCTTCATTTGCAGTCTGGCGCTCCACAAGTCCGCTCGCCTCCAGCCTCGCGACCTGCCGGCTGGTGTTCGACTTGTCCAGGCGCAAGATATTGCCCAGATCCTTCGCATTGATGCCCGGCGTCGCCCCGATCTCGATGATCGCGTGGACAGCCGACGGAGCAAGATCACTCTCGGCCAGCGTCGTTCGCATGAAACCGAGTTCACGAACCAGTCTTCGGGAAAAGTCCCGGAGCTCCAGTATCGTAGTTTCCCGGGGCTTGGCTGGCATGTCGACAAGATCCATGACGGGCTCTCACAAGTTGCGCTTCGCAAGCAATATAGTTGCGAAACGCAACCTATGCAAGTCAGTCTTGCGGAGACGTCGAATTCCGGCAAGCACCCTTGATGGGCCGTTTTCGATTCTGCCGCGGCCGCCGACGCGTGTCGGCGGAACATCCATACTTGGCCGGGAAGGGACCTCGACCGGCCGCTACCCGGTCGTCCCTTCCCGACCCACAGGGGACGATCGGCGACACGCCGCATCCAGGTCGGCTTTCAAGCTATAACGGACGGTCGCTTGCGCCGTAGGAAAACACCGACGCTCCGTTTCATTTGTTCGTGAGCCAAGCGTCCTGAAGACGCGCCGACTCATATAGCGAAGCCGCCACTGCCTTACCCGTATTGACCATTCGACGGTGTACACCTTTTCCCATTGGGGTGCACCCTCAGCGCCTGCGCGACGCACAGGCCCTCCCGTCTATCTCACCGGGGCTGCTGTTGCTCGAAATCTCAAAGCATCAACGAGAACAGTAAATGCCGGACTCGGCTGGCGACGGCTCGGATAGTAGAGGTGGTAACCGGGCATCGGCATCGACCAGTCGGCCAATACGCGCACGAGTTTCCCAGCCGCGACATAGTCGCTCACGACGTCTTCCGGCAAGTATGCGAGGCCGAGCCCGGCCAGGGCGCTGTCCAGCTGTAGCGTGATCGTGTTGAACGACAACTCGCTACCCGGCCGTACTTTCAGCTCGTTCCCTTTCTTTACGAACGGCCACGACCAGACGCCGCCGGAACTCGGCAGGCGCAGGGAAATGCAGCGATGCCCCATCAGGTGGTCCGGGGTCGTGGGTGTGCCATACCGTTGGAGATACGTTGGCGCGCCGACCACGCACTGTTCGAAGTCTGGGCCAATGCGCACGGCAACCATGTCTTGCGCTACCTGCACGCCAAGACGAATACCCGCATCAAACCGCTCCGCCACGATGTCAACCAGCCTGTAATCGTTGATGACCTCCACGCTGATATCGGGGTATTCAGGCAGCAGCTTTGCCAACGTCGGCACCAGGATTTCTTGCGAAGCGTGCTCGACAGATGTTATCCGCAGGCTCCCGGCTGGTTTGTCCCGCAGCGCGTTCAGATCGGCAAGGCCAGAGGCAATACCTTCGAAGTGAGGCGTGATCGATCTGAGCAGCCGTTCGCCTGCCTCGGTCGTGGAGACGCTGCGAGTCGTGCGCGTCAGAAGCTGGACGCCCAATCTCTGTTCGAGAGACGTCATCTTCGCGCTTAATGCAGGCTGCGAGATCCCCAGTTGCGCCGCCGCTCGCGTAAAGCTCTTTTTCGAAGCCACCGTGAGGAACGCGGCAAGGTCATCCAGGCTCACCTTCATATTTATAACCCCTTCCTATAACAGCAAGAGGATTGTGCCATCTAATCGTATGAGTTTCACGGTGATAGATTGACAGTACGCAGCCGGCGGAACGCACATCCGCAAAAACCACGAGGCATGACCATGCTTGTTAGTGACGAAGACGCTGGACTACCGCAGCAGCCACCGCATCGTCTCAGTCTCCGAAGCGACAGCCGGCGCACCTTCGTAAAGCACGCGATTGCACTGGGCGCGGTCGCAGCCGCCGAACTCACCCTCGGTATTGGCAGGGCATATTCCCAACGCAAACATGACACTCAACCCACACAAGGACAAGGTATGAAACAGCGCACGTTAGGAGGACTGCAGGTCTCGGAAATCGGCGCAGGCTGCATGACTTTCGCTGGCAACTACAATGCCCCCGTCCCGAAAAACGAAGCTCTAAAGACAATCCGAACGGCTTTCGAGCATGGCGTCACATTCTTCGATACCGCCGAGGTCTACGGACCGTACCTGAGCGAGGAATTCGTTGGCGAAGCGGTTGCGCCGTTCCGTGACAAGGTGCAGATCGCCACCAAATTTGGCTTTGCTATTGACGGAACGATTGCGCTGAACAGCTGCCCGGAGCATATCCGCAAAGTGGTTGAGGAGTCTCTGAAACGCCTGCGAACCGATCGCATCGATCTGTATTACCAGCACCGCGTCGATCCGAGTGTCCCGATCGAGGATGTCGCCGGAGCGATCAAGGACCTGATCAGCCAGGGAAAGATTCTGCGTTTCGGGCTTTCCGAAGCGAGTGTGAAGACCATCCGTCGCGCGCATGCCGTGCAACCAGTTGCCGCAGTCCAGACGGAATACTCGCTGTGGACCCGCAACGTCGAACTGAATGGTGTGCTGGCGACGTGTGAAGAACTCGGAATCGGCTTCGTGCCGTGGTCACCATTGGGCCAAGGCTTTCTGGCCGGCGCCTTCGATACGAACACGAAGTTCGACGAAAAAAATGACTTTCGCGCTGGGTTCCCTCGCTTCTCGAAGGAATTCTTGAAGTTGAATATGCCCATCATCCAATGGCTCAAGGAGTACGCAGCTACCAAAGGGGCGACACCATCGCAGGTTTCGCTGGCGTGGTTGCTTGCGAAAGGATCCAATATCGTTCCTATTCCGGGTACGCGTACCGAGGCGCATCTGCTCGAAAACCTCGGTGCCCAGCGCCTCCAACTTACGGGCGCTGACATTCAGGAAATCGACACCAAGCTTTCAAAATACCCTGTCTTCGGCGACCGTATGGGCAAAGAACACATGAGTCAGATCGACTATACGGTTTGATTTCCATAACGCGGTGGTGGTCAACATTCCGCCATTGTGTCCCCGAGCCACCAGAACCCGAAGTAAAGTTACGTGAAATACAGCAAGATTTTTGAGCCAATAGTGCTGGCACCTGGCCTGACCGTACGCAATCGAGTAGCGATGGCCCCAATGACAACCTGGGCTAGCAACGACGATGGCACCGTCTCCGACGAGGAGGACGCCTATTACCGCCTTCGGGTGAAGGACGTCGGTTTGGTCATCACCGGCTGCACGCATGTGCAAGAGAATGGGGTTGGTTTCACTGGAGAATTTGCCGCGTACGAGGATCGCTTCATTCCAAGTCTGAAAAAACTAGCGAAGGCCGCTAAAAGCGGCGGTGCCCATGCGATCCTGCAGATTTTTCACGCTGGCGTGAAGACGTTGCCGACGCTCGTCAGCGACGTAGTAGCAGCAAGCGACGTTGAAGGTGACGCAGGCCCGTTTGCCTCAGCCCTCGTGCCGCGGGAGCTTCAGGAAGAGGAAATCCTGGACGTTATTGAGGCGTTCGCTGCCGCCACGCGACGCGCTATCGCTGCCGGCTTCGATGGCATTGAGCTTCATGGCGCACACGGTTTTTTGATCCAGAACTTCTTCTCCCCCCATTCGAATCGACGCGTTGATCGATGGGGCGGTTCGCTCGAAAACCGTATGCGGTTCCCACTCGCAGTTGTAGAGGCTGTGAAGCGAACCATCGCAGATCATGCCGATCGTCCCTTCGCGCTTGGTTATCGGATATCAGTAGAAGAAAGCGTAGACGGAGGACTGGGCATCAGTGATTCCCTCCAGTTGGTCACGCGCCTGATCGATACCGGAGCGACTTATATCCATGCTTCGCTCGGCAGTGCGTTGGATCAAAGGCCCGCGATGGCCAATTCTGACAAGTCGATCGTCAACATTCTGCGGGATCACATTAGTGGTCGGGTCCCCTTAATTGCGGCGGGCGGCATCAGGACACCGGAGCAAGCCGAAGCCGGGATAAAGATGGGGCTCGCGCTTGCGGCCGTAGGTCAGGGCCTCGTAATCAACCCAGACTGGATGGCGCAGGCGCGTGAAGGTCGCGATGAAAGCATCCGCCTTTCTGTTTCCGCTAGCGACGTTTCGCGGGTTGGCATCCCGCAAAAGCTATGGGCTGTCATCGATGCAACGCCAGGTTGGTTCAACGTATCCGAGAATTCGCCGGGACGAGCCGAGAAAGCTTGACGGTGGTGAAACGCGTGCCACAGGCATCACTGCCGCCGCCTTACAGGTCGCCGTGCGGTCCTTGCCTTTGAGGTCGATGAAGCGGCATCAGCGTTGCCAGCCTGTGTCCGCTTGAAGCGTCGTTACGGACGCTCAAGCGGCCAGTTGGACCGAGAGCTGACGGTCCCCTATTGGCCGGGCGCAGGCATTGTGAGATCCCTGCTGGCTGTCCGTCCCCGACCCTGAACGGTCAACCGATTGGTCGTGGTAGAGTCGATCATCATTCTTGATCGCGTAGCCTTATGCCGCCACCCGTTGAACGTGGACCCGTCGATTCAGCAGACCATCGACAGGGCATGGAAAGCGCCGCTGATGCACATAGTGTGACCATGCGGATTCCGGCAATTGTTCCAGCGCAAGCCGCTCTGGTGGTCATGCACTATCAGACCGACATCCTGGCGTTATTTCCATCGGTCGCACCCACTTTGCTCTCCAATACGCGCAAGCTGTGTGACGCTGCGCGGGCCAAGGGCGTCAGCGTCTATTTCGCCAAGATCCACTTCCGTCCAGGCTATCCGGAAGTCAGTCCGTTGAACAGGAATGGGCAGGGAATCAAGCAACTTGGTCTTTTCGTCGACGACCAGATCTCGCCGGAACTCGGCCAACAGGCCACCGAGCCACTCATCGTCGCGCATCGCGCCAGCGTGTTCTTTGGTACCGACCTGCAGGTACGGCTTTCCGCGCAGGGTATCAATACCCTGCTCATGGTGGGCATTGCTTCGACCGGTGTGGTGCTGTCGTCGGTCGCGTACGCGAGCGATGCGGACTTCCGTTTATTCACGGTCAAGGATTGCTGCTACGACCCGGATCAGGTCGTGCACGATCATCTTTTTTCAACGGCGTTCGATTCGCGCACAACGGTGCTCTCGCTCGCTGATGCCTTGCGGTTGCTTGCCTAGCATTTGCTGGCATTTCGACAGTTTGGGGAGCAAGGCGGTCGCTCCACCGCGCGTCGTGCGGCTCGCTCAATGGCCGGTTGACCCATCACGGCCGTTGCGCGCGCGGTTGAACGGCGGTTATGGCACCGAGCGACGGACATTCGCCATTGCATGGAGGGAAATGGCGGAGAAACCACGCCTTGGGTGGATCGAACGCGAGAAGTCTTGCGGTTTGACCATGGTTTAAGCGGTCCTTCTTCGGGACTGATCCCCATTGCGCTTGAGGGCCGAATCATCCCGATGCTCGGCGACTATTGGACCCTGCCGAGCTATCGCCCCAATCTCTCCCGCAGGAACTCAATGAAGCGCTGAGTCTTCGCGGGAAGCAGGCGGGTCTCGGTGATGGCATAGACCGGCATTGGCATGCCGTGCCATGCCCGCATGATGCGCCGCAGCTTCCCGCTGGCCAGGTCATCGGCAACGATTTCCTCGGGCATCAGGATGATGCCCATGTCGAGCGTCGCCAGCCGGCGGATCATGCCAACGCTGTTGAGCGTGAAGCGGCTACCCACCGACACCGTGGTGGCGCGCTCGCCATCGTGCAATGTCCATGATCCCGCCTTCAGGATGCCCAGGCACTCATGCCGTGCCAGGTCGGCGGGATTGGCTGGCTCGCCCGATCGCTCCAGGTAGCCCGGCGAGGCATAGAGGTATGGCGTGAGCGAGGCCAGCGTGCGTGCGATCAACTGCGAGCTTTCGGATTCCCCCATGCGGATTGCCACGTCGAAGGGTTCGCTGACCAGGTCGACCCGTCTCGGCGTCAGGTCGAAATCGAAGGTGATGCCAGGATAGAGGCCGGCAAATTCGGCGATCAGGGGCGCCAGGTAGGTCACCGCAAAATCCACCGGCAACGAGGCGCGCAGCACGCCGCTGGGCTGGGCCAGCATTTCGCCGAGCTGCTCGTGTGCCAGGCGGGCTTCATCGACGATGCGCTTGCAACGCTCGAAGTAAATCTGGCCGGCCTCGGTCAGTTCGATCTTGCGGGTCGTCCGATGCAGCAGGCGCAGCCCGATCGCCTTCTCCAATCCGCTGATCCGGCGCGACAGTGTCGAGTTCGGCACGCCCATGGCCTCCCCGGCGCTGCGAAAACCCTTGGCTTTGACGACCTCAACAAACAACGCCATGTCGTTAAGCAGTTCCATGCAATTGCTCCATTATCGGATCAATGTTCTCCAAATTACCATATTTATCCCGCACAAGGAACGCGCGATGATGCCTCCATCCAATTCAACCGAGGAATTCCATCGTGAGCAAACTGTTTGATCCCGTCCGCGTCGGCCGCTACACCCTGCAGAACCGCCTGGTCATGGCACCGATGACCCGCAGCCGTGCCCAGTACGACGGCACGCCGGGCGAAATGGCTGCCGAGTACTACGCCCAGCGCGCCAGTGTCGGCCTGATCGTCACCGAAGGCACCCAGCCCTCGGACGACGGGCAGGGCTACCTGACCACGCCAGGCATCTACACCGACGCGCACGTGGCAGGCTGGAAGAAAACCACCGATGCCGTGCATGCCAAGGGCGGCCACCTCTTCATCCAGTTGATGCACGCCGGGCGCATGTCGCACCCGGATAACACGCCGCATCACCGGCGGGGCGTCGCGCCGTCGGCCATCGCCCCGGGCACGCCGATGTTCACGGCCAAGGGCATGCAGGACATTCCGGTGCCAAGTGCGCTGACCACCGAGGAAGTGCGCCAGACTGTCCGGGATTTCCGCTATGCGGCCCGCCGCGCGATCGAGGCCGGTGCCGATGGCGTCGAGATCCATGGCGCCAACGCCTACCTGATCCAGCAGTTCTTCGCCCCCAGCGCGAACGCCCGCACCGATGAATACGGCGGCTCGATCGAGAACCGCGCCCGCTTCGCAATCGAGGTGGCTGCTGCGATTGCCGACGAAATCGGCGCGGACCGCACCGCCATCCGGCTGTCGCCCGGCACGACGATGTGGGGCATCGACGAAGGCGCCGAAGGACCGGCCCTGTACCGCTATCTGGTCGCCGAACTCGACAAGCTGGGGCTGGCCTACCTGCACATCATGCACCAGGGCAATGAAGCGGTGCAGGCCGACATCCGCAAGCTCTGGCAGCGCACGCTGATCCTGAACCGGCCGGGCCGCCCGCGCTAGCAGGTCGGGGCCGACCTGGCTTCGGGGCTGGCCGACCTGGAAGCCTACGGCCAGATGGTACTCGCGAACCCGGACTTCGTCGCCCGGCTGAAGCACAGCGCGCCGATGAACGAGGCGGACCGCAATGGCTTCTTCGGCGGCACTGCGCAGGGCTACATCGACTACCCAACCTTGAGTGAAGCCCAGGGTGCCTGAGGCAAACATCATGCCCGTCATTGCCCCGCTGCAGCGCGCCAACCACGGCAGCCACTTCCGCGCCTACGGCCTGCGCGGGGTGGCAGCGCTGATCGATCCCTTCCTCGGGATCGATCATGCCTGGATGAGCGCGCCGACCTTTCCGCCGCATCCCCATGCCGGCTTCTCGGCCGTGTCCTACCTGTTCCTCGACTCGGAAACGGGCATCGACAACCGTGATTCGCTCGGCACCCGCAACCTGATCCGACCCGGTGGCCTGCACTGGGCGACGGCCGGGAGCGGTATCGTTCATGAGGAAGTTCCGGCAGAGGCCGGCAAGACTGTCCATTCGTTGCAGATCTTCGTCAACCTTGCCCCGGAGCGACAGTACATTGCTCCATTCGCACTGACCTTGGAACCGCAGGATGTACCGGTGGTGCAGTTGCCCGGGGCAAAGGTGCGCGTGCCCGTGGGACGCTTCCGGCACGCCCGTTCGCCGCTGACGCCGCCGACCGAAGTGACGATGCTCGACATTTCGCTGGAAGAAGGTGCCGAACTGGCCGTGCGCATCGACTCAGGACATTGTGCCTTCGTCATGCCGATCTTCGGCACGGCGATGGTGGACGGCCAGGACTTCGGGCGCAACGATCTCAAGCTCCCGGTCTTTCCGGCGCAGGACGCGCGCTGCGCGATCACGCTGCAAGCTCTCCACGGCAGCGCCGAGGTCATGCTTTTTGCCGGCCCGCCGTTGCACTCCACCGCAACCTGACCACGAAGGAGTCTCATCATGGCTTTCGAACGCTTCACCGGCGATAACGCCGCGCTTCTGTTGATCGACCACCAGGTCGGCACCATGGGCTGGGTCCATTCCATCCCCTTCGAAGAGATGAAGCGCAACGCGCTGATGCTGGCCAAGACCGCCAGCATCCTGAAGATGCCGGTCGTGCTGACCTCCAGCATGGAGGAATACGCACAAGGGTCGCTGCTGAGCGAACTGGAAACCATCCTGCCGGACGAATTCGCCGCGCGCATCAAGCGCGTCGGTATCGTTAACGCGATGGATGACGAGAACTTTGCTGCGGCCGTCGCGGCAACCGGGCGCCAGAAGCTCATCATCGCTGGCGTCACCAACGATGTCTGCACGGTGTTCCCGGCACTGAGCCTGGTGCGCGTTGGCTACGAAGTGCAGGTGATCGCCGATGCCGGCGGCTCGCCGAGCAAGATCGGCGACGACATGGCCTTGCGCCGCATGGAGAAGAACGGCGTCACGCTCTCCAGTACGAACCAGGTAATTGCCGAGCTTGCGGGTAGCTGGAGTACGCCCGAAGGGATGCGGATTGTGCAGGAAGTGGTCATGCCCGCATTGCAGGGCTGAGGGAAGGAGCCACCCCCTTGTTAGGCCCGAGGTGCTAACCCGACGGCCTGGCGGTGCGCGCAGACCGCAGGCGACAGGCAGGGCATCAAGCTGGCCGGGCGGCACTTGCCTGCAGGGCCGTTAGAAGACCCTTTGGGCTGGGCCCGATGACGGGGCCAGGCCGTCCGGACCCTGAAATGGCCCTTAGATTTCCGTGCCCACCTCTCATCTAAAAATCATCGATTTTTGGAAATCACACTAATCATGTATTGATTTAAATCGCGAAAATCCTTAACCCTCCAAGAGTACGGCGATAGCTTTACACCATTCTCTTGCAGAGTTTTGGGAATCAAGTCTCCATTTGGACGAAGTATTATCGATGATACAATAACGCCAGGATAATCATTTAGTCGTTTTTTGAAAGCGGATGTTGTAAGATCAGGTGTGGGAGGGTTGCTTTTATTAGCCAACGGTCCTGTTCCTTTGAGATCCATTCCGTGGCACATGACACATCTCTGTAAATAGAGATTTTTTCCATTTACATTATCCGCGAAGGATAGTGATGCTTGAATTAGCGCTAAAAATCCCAGCGAAGCGATGAATAATATTTTCATTTTTATGTGGCATTGTTGTATAAATCAGATCTGAACCTAGGGAAATCCCCGGAGATTCCACTGCAACACTCAATTCTCTCGATAAAATTTGAAATTAGAGCTAAGGTTGCCATCTTTGATAGTGATTTGCGGCACGAACTACTTCTCGGTTTGTTTGATAGGTCTGCCGGCCTTACCTTCACATGGGCTCGGTCCGCCATTGTCCCACTGTCCGCCACCAAGGTAGAACCGCCGTTCAATCGTCTGCGGACACACGCCAGCGAGTGTCGCAAACTGGCCGTGAGCGGCCATCTACGGCGACGACCATTCCCGCCCCACTTGCAACGTTCGCCCCCCGACTTGCAAACGTCAGACCCCCACCTCAACCACCCGGGCCCTCAACCGCGGCGTGGCGAAATCAAGAAAAGCGCGCAACTTCAGCGGCAGGATTCCCTGTCCAGTGTGAACAAGGCTGATGGGCCACGGCGCCGGCTCAAACGGTGCGAGCACGATCTTGAGTGCACCGGCACGCAACGCGCTCGCCATCTGATAAGACACCACGCGAGTAATCCCGACGCCAGCCACCGCCGCGTCGACTGCAGCCTCGGCAGTGCTGACGGCAAGCCGCGAGCGGACGGGCACCGCGATCTCCGACTTGCCCGACATGAAGCTCCACACCTGCCTGGATGTCATCTGTTCGAAAGTAACGCATGCATGCGTGGCGAGCTCAAGGGGGCTCGTCGGCGTGCCGTATTCGGCGAAGTAGGCGGGGCTTGCGCACACCACCCGACGCACCGTGCCAATCGGTGCCGCGATGAAACTGCTGTCGGGCAGTTCCGCAATCCGCAATGCGACGTCGACGTGCTCTTCAAGAAGAGGCACCCTGCGGTCGGTCAGCACCATCCGCACATCGATGTCCGGATAAGTCTTGAGGAATTCCGCGACCACGGGCAAGACGTGCAGGCGTCCGAAGACGATGGGTGCAGTGATGACCAGCTCGCCTTTGGGCGCCGCGTATTCCCCGGACGCCGCACGCTCCGCCTCTCCCACTTCCTCGAGAATGCGCCGGCATGCGGCGACATACGATTGCCCGGCTTCGGTGAGAGAAAGCTGTCGGGTGGAGCGATGCAGGAGTCGGGTTTTCAGGTGCGACTCCAGGTCTCCAACCTTGCGGCTCACCGTTGCGAGCGGCATCTTGAGTTGGCGCGCCGCGGCAGAAAAACTGCCTGCTTCGACCACGGCCACCAGGATCGACATGGATTCGAAGCGATCAGCCATGTTCTCATTTTTTGGGAGGATGATTCCCAATAATGACAGATTATCTTCATCGGTGGAAGAGAATACCATCGGCCGCATCTCCCCGACAGGCGAGGCGGCGAACGATTCGCGGCCTCTCAATCGGCTGCTTTCTGGCCGCCACGTCCCGGGTCCCCAAGAATCAGGAGAATGTGCTGTGTCAACGCTTTCGAGTCCCCATCCGCAGTCCTTGCGAACAACCGCTTCCATCAGAAACTTGCCCGTCAACCTGTTTGCGTCGGTAATGGGTATTGCCGGACTGTCTATTGCGTGGCGCCAGGCCAGCCACGAATTTGGGGTGACTCCGCTGATCTCTGACGCAGCCGGCATCCTCGCCCTGGTTGTATTCGTCGTGCTGAGCGCGGGCTATCTCTTCAAGGCAGTCAAACATCCTGAGGCGGTCGTCGCGGAATACCGGCATCCCGTCGCCGGCAATTTCTTCGGCACGATCACGATCGCTATCCTGCTGCTTTCCTCGGTCGTTGCCCAACTGAGCCAGATGCTTGCCGAAGTCATGTGGGCGGTAGGTACGATTTTCACGCTCGCGCTCTGTTTCGCGATTGCGGGCCGGCTGCTGCGGGGAAAGATCGACGCTGCGCACGCAGTTCCCGCCTGGTTCATCCCGGGCGTGGCCACGTTGGATATCGCCGTTGCGGGCGGAACCATGCCAATGCCGTGGGCGCATGAGGTCAACATGTTCGCGCTGGCCGTGGGAACGATGATTGCCCTGTTGTTCTTTACGATGATCATGTCGCGAATGATTCACCACGAGCCGCTGCCCGCCGGCATGGTCCCTTCGCTGCTAATCCTGATGGCACCGTTCGAAGTGGGCTTTCTTGCCTACACCAACTTTACGCAGCACGTCGATACCTTCTCCGGGTTGCTGTTCTACTTCGGTCTTTTCATATTCCTCACACTGGCACCCAAGGTGTTTCGCAGGGGGGTTCCGTTTGCTACCGGTTGGTGGGCGATCAGCTTTCCGATGGCGGCGCTGGCGAGTGCCGCGCTGAAATACGCGATGTTCGTCCAGGCCTGGCCCCTGAAGGTGATTGCAATCATCCTGCTCGCCATGCTGAGCCTCGCGATTGTGATTCTTTTTGTCAGAACGCTGCACATTCTCCTTAACGGGAAGATGCTCGCCGGTTGAAACAGCACACAAATGGCTACCTGCGCACCCGGGACAGCTGCGTTGACGTCACTTCCAGACGCAATATCGGAAGGTCTGGCGGTCGTTTTCTGTGGAATAAACCCCGGCATGAGAGCGGTGGCGACGGGCCACCATTTTGAAGGGAATGGCAACCGTTTCTGGCGTGCCCTGCATTTGGCCGGTTTCACGCCAGAACTGATGCGTGCCGAAAACGACCGGGACCTGCTCGCCCATCGGTGCGGATTGACAACAGCTGTTGGCCGGCCTACGGCGCGGGCCGGCCAGCTTTCACCGCATGAATTCCTTGAGTCGGCTTCGGCGTTACTGAAGAAAATCGAACTTTATCGCCCCACCTATATCGCCTTCCTGGGGAAGGCCGCATACGCAGCCATTTCAGGTCAGCGGCACGTCTTGTGGGGACGCCAGAACGCTATGTTCGGCGGGTCGAAAGCGTGGATCCTGCCAAATCCGAGCGGTTTGAATCGCTCGTTCAGCCTCGATGACCTCGTCGGGGCTTATAGGGAGTTGTACCTTGCAATAGATTGACGCTCGCAAAGCCGCCGCGCACCCGGTACGTTTCGTCTCGCTCTTCCGGAAGGCGGGGTGCATTGCCTGGTCGTCTGCGTCAGGCCACTCGACATTGCGTGCCGGCTTTACGCCGGCTAGTCGACGTTAACGAGACTCCAGCGGAGCCTTCCGCGCCCGATTTGTGCGGCGCGAGCAACACCGGATCCGGTCTTTCGGGCTGGTCCGTCCCGTGGTTTGCGCGGGCGAACCCAGGCAGCGGCGATGTCGATCCATTGGGATTCGAGGGACCACCTCCCAATCGGCCCGGTTTTTGTAATGATCTCTACATCATTGAAACCTGCGCTATGGAACCCTATGCTGCCTTCCATGACCACGTCCCAAGATTCCTGGATCCTGCTGATCGTCAGCCTTCCCACATCGGGTGCGACCGCCCGCATGCGGATCTGGCGCACGCTCAAGGCGTTAGGCGGCGCCGCCTTGCGCGATGGGGCTTATCTGCTGCCGGCCGGCGCCGAGCAAGTGGAACAGTTCCGCGAACTGGCCGACGATACACAGCAGCAGGACGGCCAAGCCTGGCTGTTGACGGTACAGCCCCAAGAGGACGACGACGCCGCCACCTACCGCGCGTTGTTCGACAGGTCGAGCGACTACGCCGAACTCCTCGCGTCCGTCTCGGCAGCCCGCCAGACGCTTTCCAGTCTAAGTGAAGCCGAACTCAATCGCCTGCAGCGACGGCTCGGCCGCATCTACGAGGCGATCCGCAAGATCGACTTCTTTCCCAACGAGGCGTCCTTGCGTGCCGAGGCACAGTGGCGGGACTTCACGGGCGCCATTGAAACAATCCTGTCGCCGGGCGAGCCGCACCCCGCCGCAGGGGCCATCGCGCGACGCGACCCCACGCAATACCAGGGGCGGCTATGGGCGACACGCCGCCATCTTTGGGTCGACCGGGTGGCTTGCGCGTGGTTGATCCAGCGCTTCATCGATCCCCATGCTCGTTTCCTGTGGCTCGAAGCCCCCGGTGACTGTCCCGCCGATGCCCTGGGCTTCGATTTCGACGGCGCGACATTCACCCATGTCGGTGAAAAGGTTTCCTTCGAGGTGCTGCTGGCGAGCTTTGCCCTGGAGGCAAATCCAGGATTGCAGCGTCTGGCGGGGATGGTCCATGCGCTGGATGTCGGCGGACCGACCGTCCCGGAAGCGAGCGGGTTCGAGGCGATTCTGGCCGGCGCCCGTGAACGGCTGGCCGATGACGATGCGCTGCTGGCCGAAACCGGCTTGGTGCTCGATTCCCTGCATGCCCACTTCTTGAACAACCGGAAACGCTAGGGGTCATTGAACCTATCTCAAGGACGATCCATGAGCAACCTGCAGCAAACCAATATCCCCGACATGCCAGCGGCTGAGCGAATGGGCTATACACTCTGGCAACTCGTGCTCTATATGTTGCGCCTGGGTACGCTGGGCTTTGGAGGTCCCGTGGCCCTCGCCGGCTACATGCACCGGGACCTGGTGGATGAACGCAAGTGGATTACCGATGCCGATTACAAGGAAGGCCTGGCGCTGGCGCAACTGGCACCCGGGCCGCTGGCCGCGCAGCTCGCCATCTATCTCGGCTATGTGCATTACCGCATCGTCGGGGCGACCTTGGTCGGCATTGCATTCGTCGTTCCGTCGTTCCTGATGGTGGTGGCATTGGGTTGGGCTTACGTCCGGTTTGGCGGACTGACCTGGATGCAGTCGGTATTCTATGGGGTAGGTGCCGCGGTCATCGGGATCATTGCGATCAGCGCATACAAGCTCACGAACAAAAGCGTTGGCCGCGACAAGCTGCTGTGGGTGATCTACCTGATGCTGGCGACGGTGACGGTCGTCACCGAGTCCGAGATTGCCTGGCTGTTCCTGGCGGCCGGCATGGTGGTGTGGTTCTGGCGGGCGCCGCCGAAGTGGCTGCGTCAGGGCGGCCTCAATGCCATGGCGGCGACGCAGGTACCCACAACAGTGAGCGGGATCGTCAGCACCGTGGATTGGCCGCTGTTGACGCAGGTTGGCGTGTTCTTTGCCAAAGCCGGCGCTTTCGTATTCGGCTCCGGGCTTGCCATCGTGCCGTTCCTCTATGGCGGCGTCGTGACCGAACACCATTGGTTGAACGACAAGCAGTTTGTCGACGCCGTCGCAGTGGCCATGATCACGCCGGGCCCCGTGGTGATCACGGTCGGCTTCATCGGTTATCTGGTCGCCGGCCTGCCGGGCGCATCCGTGGCCGCGCTTGGCACCTTCCTGCCTTGCTACCTGTTCACCGTGATCCCGGCGCCCTACTTCAAGAAGTACGGCAAGCGGCCCGGGATCATCGCCTTCGTCGATGGCGTGACGGCGGCGGCAGTCGGGGCCATCACGGGTGCCGTGATCGTCCTGGCCAAACGCTCGATTGTCGATCTGCCTACCGCCCTGCTTGCGCTCGTCACAGTCGCCCTGCTCTGGAAATTCAAGAAGCTGCCGGAGCCAGTCATCGTCATCGGCGCAGCCCTGGCTGGTCTGGTTGCCTACCCGCTACTTCACGCCTGAGCCGCACGAACAAGGAATCGATCATGACCTACCAGATGAAGCCGCTTGCCGTCGATCCACGCAAGCTCACCGGCCTTTCGGTAAAGCTGATTATCAGCCATTACGAGAACAACTACGGCGGCGCTGTGAAGCGATTGAACGCCATCACGGCGGAACTTGCCGCGCTGGATCCGGCGACCGCACCCGTCTTCATGCTCAATGGCCTGAAGCGTGAAGAACTGATCGCCGCCAATTCGATGATCCTGCATGAGGTGTATTTCGACGGGCTCGGTGAAGGCGGCGCCCTGGGCCCCGAACTGGAGTCGGCGCTTATCCGCGATTTTGGCAGCGTGGCCCGCTGGCAAGCTGAGTTCACGGGCATGGGCAAGGCGCTGGGCGGCGGCTCGGGCTGGGTGCTGCTGAACTACTCGCCACGCGACAAGCGGCTCGTGAACCAGTGGGCGCCCGATCACGCACACACTCTGGCGGGCGCTACTTCGATCCTGGCGCTCGACATGTATGAGCATTCTTATCACATGGACTTCGGTGCAAAAGCTGCTGCGTATGTGGATGCCTTCATGCAGAACATCCATTGGGCCCAGGCAGCCGAGCGCTTCGCCGAAGCCCGGAAGTAAGTTCGGAGCCAAGAACATGCCCACTGCCATCTCTTCCCACGAACTTGCCGAAGCGATTCAAGCGCCGGTCCCGCCGCAGATTGTCGACGTCAGGCGCAGGCAGGCTTTTGATGCCAGCGCGCAAATGATTGTCGGTGCCTCCTGGCGCAACCCTGACGACATGGATAGCTGGATCGCAAAACTCGACTCCAGCCGGCCGGTGATCGTCTATTGCGCGCATGGCCTGCAAGTCAGCCAGGACTGCGCCGCACGGCTAGAGGACGAAGGTATCCGAGCGGCCTATCTCACTGGCGGCATTGAGCAATGGTCCGCCGGCGATCACCCGACCATCGGCAAATCGTAAGGAGCCGGCCATGAAATGGATTACCCGCGAACGTCCGAAGATAGACCGGATTGCCTGTCCCTGGCTGATAGCCCGTTTTATCGACAAGGAACCGGAATTCCTGTACGTGCCGACCGGCAACGTCGTGAAAGTCGCAGGCGAGACCGGGGCTGTTCCCTATGACATTCCTGGTGTCGAACTTTCGCATGTCGGAGAACTGTGCAGCTTCGACGCCTTCCTGGACAAGTACCGTTTGAATGATCCCGCCTTGCAGCAACTCGCTGGCATTGTGCGGGGGGCGGACACGTCGAAGCTGGACCTCACACCGCAATCGGGCGGGCTCTACGCCATCTCGCTGGGGCTCTCGCAGGTGTTTTCCGACGACCACGAGATGCTCAGGCACGGCATGGTGATGTACGACGCCTTGTATGCCTGGTGCCAGCATTGCCAGGCGGAAGCGCATCGTTGGCCGCCGAAGATGCCTGCATGAACTGCTAGTCGCGTCATTGCTCGGGAGATGCACTGTGAAGCCGATCCCGCTCATGTTATGGATGCTGCTGACAGCCATGCCGGCAACCGGAGAAACGATCATGTTCAACCAGGACAGGCAAGGTACCTTGCCGGCGGGATGGGTGGCCGGTGTCACCGGCGGTGGCACGCCGAAATGGACTGTCGAGGCGGACCCGTCCGTGCAGGACGGCACCAACGTGCTCAAGCAGTCCGGTTCCGGGGATTTCCCCTGGTGTGTGAACCCTGCCGCCTCCATCGCCAATGGCTTCGTGGAGGCAAGGTTCAAACCCATGTCCGGCCGCGAGGACCAGGCAGGCGGTGTTGTCTGGCGCTGGAAGGACGGCAACAACTACTATGTCGCGCGGGCGAATGCACTGGAGAACAATGTCTCGCTGTATTACACGGCAGCCGGACGCAGGCACACGATCCAGTACAAGGATGCGCCTGTCGAAGCCAAGGTCTGGCATACGCTACGCGTGGAGTTCGTGGGGAACCATATCCAGGTCGCGCTGGACGGCAAGCGCTACATCGATGTGGCGGACGACCATATCAGCGGTGCCGGCGCGGTGGGCGTATGGACCAAGGCGGACAGCGTGACCTTGTTCGACACCTTCTCATATGGGTCCGGCGGTACGAAATAGCACCGGGAAAAGATGTGAAACCAATGGTCGCGTACCGCGATGCAAACGCTTGAGGATCCTGCCGTGACCGTCGGCCAAGCCCGGCTCGCTCGCCTGCTACTGCCAGCAGGCGTCGATGCCGGTGCCTTGCCACTTCTGGTCGGGCGCGCGTTACGCGGCTTCTGCGACGGGTTCATCGCCGTCCTCCTGCCCGCATACCTGCTAGCGCTCGGTTTCGCGCAACTGGCAGTGGGATTGGTCAGCAGTGCCACCCTGATCGGCTCGGCACTGGCGACGATACTGGTGGGCGTCCTCGGCCATCGCTACCCACAGCGCCGTCTGCTGTTGCTGGCGGCCGCGCTGATGGCCGCGACCGGCATCGGATTCGCCGGGCTCTCCTCCCTCTGGCCACTACTGCTAGTTGCGTTCGTCGGTACGCTTAACCCAAGCTCCGGAGACGTCAGCGTGTTCCTGCCGCTGGAGCAGGCTCGCCTTGCTGATTCCGCTACCTCAGATGCGCGCACGGCGCTGTTCGCCCGGTACAGTCTGACCGGAGCCCTCTCCGCCGCCATTGGCGCGTTGGCAGCGGCGCTGCCGGGCTGGCTTGCCTCCCAGTTGGGGGTATCGTTCCTCAGCGCCATGCGCGCGATGTTCATGATCTATGCATTGACCGGTGTCGCGCTCTGGTTCCTCTATACGCGGATGCCCGAGCCAGAGCCGCGCGTGGCATCGGTTAGAACGCCACTAGGCCCGTCCCGCCGAATCGTTACCCGCCTTGCCCTGCTGTTCAGCGTCGACGCCTTTGCCGGTGGGCTGGTGGTGAACTCGCTGCTGGCACTGTGGCTGATGCAACGATTCGGCCTCTCGCCAGGGGCTGCCGGCCGGTTCTTTTTCTGGTCGGGCTTGCTCTCCGCAGGCTCCCTGCTGGTTGCCGTGCCGCTGGCTCGCAGGTTCGGCTTGCTGAACACCATGGTGTTCACCCATATTCCGTCCAGCCTATGCCTGATCGCCGCAGCATTCTCTCCTTCGCTGGTGGCGACGCTGGTCCTCTTGCTCGCGCGCAGCGCGCTGTCGCAGATGGACGTACCGACAAGGACCGCTTATGTGATGGCGGTCGTGACGCCGCCCGAGCGCCCCGCTGCCGCCAGCCTGACCGCGGTACCCAGGAGCCTGGCTTCCGCGCTGGGTCCGACCCTCGCTGGCGGCTTGCTGGCGATGGGCTGGGTCGGCGCGCCACTGGTCGCTTGCGGCCTGCTAAAGATCACCTATGACCTCGCGCTGCTTGGTGCATTCCGGCGCATCAAGCCAGTCGATTGACGTGACACGCGAGTTGCGTCGATAGGTCTGATGCGACGCGGCCGGGCCGACGGCCTGGCGTTCTCGCCGTCCAATGGACGCGATGTCAGCCGGCGAACGACCTGCCGTTCAGCACCGGACACCGGATATCGCGACGAAACCTGCACCTTAATGGTGCTCCGGCCATTTCGGGTGGTAATCGTCGATAGTGAACGCGTGCCGGTGACTATGCGTCAGGAGGTGGCTGAAGTTACGCGCGACGTTAGCCGGCGCCTGTACCGGGTCGAACTATGGCACTTCGTCGTGGGCACTTTCGTTTGGGTCGCCTGATCGGCCGGTCCTGCCGTTGGGAGAGCAAGCCGCGAATGGCCGAAGTGGGCCGAATGCGCCGTTCGAAGTTGCCTGCCTCAACAGCGGCTATTCGGGTTCAACGGCCATCTACACGATCTCATCCGAACAGAAGCCTATTGCCAACTTCACTTTGTGACGTGCCAAGAGATTGGAACTCCTAACGCTGAGTCACACGCCTCCGCCCGTGCCATTGAGATACCCAGTGGTGAGCGAGTGTCGCCTGTTCAGCCAGCCTTATCGCTGCTAATCGCCCGGATCTTGTCCCAAACGTGCCCGGGCTGGGGAATGTCGAGGTCGAAAACGGTTTCAAACGTGTCCGCGAGATGGTCCGCGCTGGTGATGCGGTGTTCGCTAACGCTGTTGGGCATCACGTTGCGCAAGCGATCGTTCTGCAGGGCGACATAGCCGTCCGCGGTATGACGCAGGACTGCCAGCGCGTTTGTGAACGGCGACCCGGGATCCCGCATCAACCAGGCATGCATGGCGGCCATGGCAGCCTCGTCGCTGTGGTCGACCCGGAAGTCGAAGCTGCGCGCGATGCCATGCGCATGATTGTTGAAGCGCAGCCAGCCGTCCTCCGTCGACATGATTGAAAAATCGAAGCCGCGCTGGCTGATCGGTCCGATATCCAGCGGCACGGGTTCGACGATGGCGTCGGCCACGCCGACCTCGGCGAGATAGGGGCAGTCGAGATCGACACGCAGGGTTAGGTGATTGCCGATGGCAACGTCGCCCAGTATTTCACGATTAACGCCGCCGCACAGACGGGTTACCCGGAAACCGAGCGCATCGAGAGCTGCGCCGAAGAGACCGTTCATCTCGTAGCACCAGCCGCCGCGCCTGCCCTCCACCATCTTGGCGAAGGCAGACGCCGGGGTGATCGAGGACGGCCATCCCATGAAGGCATCCAACGCATCAAAGGTGAACGTCATGAGGTGAGCACGATGAAGCCTCGACAGGCCGTGAAGGTCGAGAGAGACCGGCTGGTCGATCTTGATCCTTGCGAGATAGGCGTCCAACTGGCTGGCTGTCAAGGTCATTCCGTTTTCGTTTGAAGGCACGTGTGTCATCCTTCGGTCTCCTTTCGATGGACCGTTGTTGAGGTTCTCGATCCATCCCAAAAAGTGCATGAACGTGCAACAAGCATGAGGGATACCAAGGTCCCCCGGCTATTCTTGCCGAAGATCTGGGCGCGTCTGTGCGGAACCAAACACTTCGTCAACGAGACCTTTCCACTAGTGCCAGTAGACGCCTTTGTGGGCACAACGGACATCGGAACGTCTTCCCGACGGAGCGACTAAGCGGCCCTTCCTGGCCGGAATACGACCTCCGGCAGCCGTGTGCCATTTGGCTCTGGTCGACCCGAAACAGGCAGTGGCCCTCCTCGAAAGCGGTCATTCCGGCAAGCCGGGACGGAAATGCCATGCGGTCACCGATAGTCGGTCTGCTCAAGATAGTGTGTGGTTTCCAAGCACTGAAACGATCGATTTGCCGGCGAGTCGTTCACTGTGCGCTACGGCAAAACAAGTACTGGTATGCTTTGCAACCTGCACCAGCGCGCTCCGGGCGGGCTGGTGGCTCAACTTAAGGTTCAGCCACACGGGGCGTGCTCATAACTGGACGAAGAATCAGCGATGGGCGCTGCATTGAACAACGACCTGCCACACACTGCCATGCCGCTAAGCCGCTTGTTGTTGCCGCCGGAGCCGCCGACGCTTGCGCCCGGCATCGTGCACAGCAGTTTCAGCGTGCAAGGCGACGCCCGGCAAAGCTTCCGGGCCTGGCAGGAGCGCATGAGTCCTGTCTACGACATACGGCCTCCGTCAAAGCGAGCCGAGGATACCTTCGCTGCTTCGCTGTCTCGTTACACGATCGACAATCTGAGCTTCTTCGACTTCCACACCGGGCCGAACCTGGCCGTGCGATCGTTGGGCCGGGTTTCGACCGAGAGCGTTCATGACATAAGCTTCAGCGTGTTCCTTGAAGGGCCACCGGGCCAGTTCCTGGGCGGCAAGCCGCCGCCCGACGCGCCGCACATACCGCAAGTGCCAAGTATCCTCGCGCTGGACATGGATCAGCCGTGCACAATCCGGAGTTTTCAGGGTCGGATACTGCTCCTTTTTGTGCCGCGCGCTTTGGTGGAGAGGTCGTTCCCCGATGCCGCCTCGCTGCATGGCCGCTGGATTCACGCAACCACGCCTTTGATCCGCCTGATCATTGAGCATCTGGTTGCATTGAATCGACAAATCGTCGGGCTCGACCGGGAGGAAGCGCGTCAGCGCTTTATCACCGCGGTAGAGCTGCTTGTCGCCGCTTTCAGCCGTCAGGCCGGTCTTTCCGGCAATGGCCGCGCGGCGGTACGCGCTGCCGTCTATGGACAGGTGCGGCGCCATGTCGAGGCCAATCTGCACGATCCGGATTTGTCGCCCGACAGCGTGTTGGCATCGCTGCATCTCTCGCGCGCCAGCGTGTACCGTCTCTTTGAGCATGAAGGCGGCCTGGCCGCTTATATCCGCAGCCGCAGGCTGCGCATGGCAGCCAATGAGCTGGTGCGCTTTCCGCATATCGAGGTACAGGACATTGCCTCGGGGTTGGGTTTCAATGATGCGTCGAGCTTTACGCGTGCATTCCGTCGCGCCTTCGACATCGCGCCGCGGGAGTTGCACGAGTACGCGCCGTTGCTCCGGCGCAAACATGCGGCACAGGAGCGCTTCGCATAGACGGGCAGTGTTGAACACCCCAACATCCCCCCCCCTGCCTTTCAAGGCAGGTCTTCGCCACCAGTCCCGTCATCACCACGTCGTCCGCCGCGATCAGCGCCTTGCAAGGAGCCGCGTCGGGCATCGGCGTCTCTCGTTCCGAGGTGCCTGCGAAACCGAATCCATCGCGGGGAGGCGTTCCGGGAGCGCGTTGCCAGCCGCCCCGGCCTCGTCATGCTAGCTCCGGGTACAAAGCGGCAACCCTCCGCGCGCCGCCGCAAGGGTGCATCGGCATCCATTTATACGTACATATCACTCGCTGTCACCCCACCTTAATTGGGTAGGGCACCATCTTCAGCTTGCCTGGTGTCCCGGGTGTGCGGCTACGATGTGCGAACAAAGTGCCGACATCGGATACCTGGAGAAGACCAGCGTGAGCATCAAAGGCAAGGCATATATCGTCGGGGCCTACGAGCACCCGACCCGCAAGGCACCGGACAAGACCGTCGCGCAACTGCACGCCGAGTGCGCCAAGGGCGCGCTGGAGGACGCAGGACTCAGCCTGCAGGACGTGGATGGCTAT
>NZ_JBFTOX010000047.1:0-75181 GCF_056398185.1 Cupriavidus sp. 05L310 | reverse complement strand
CTCAAGCGCGCCATCGACCTGCAGATGAACCACGGCAAGACCACCATCATCGAAATCATGTGCACCCGCGAGCTGGGCGACCCGTTCCGCCGCGATGCGCTCGCCAAGCCCGTGCGCATGCTCGACAAGTACAAGGACTACGTTTGAGCGCCAAGTCTGTAAGCGCGTGAACATCCGTCGCCCGGCCTTCCGGGCAACGGATGTTTCCGCCCCCCGCGGCAGGCGCCGCATGCGATACGCAACGCCTGCCGCAACCCGCACCGGCGTCATCCGGCGCGACCATGGACCCGGCGGCGAGCCAATCGCCGACCTACTATAGAAACCGTGGCGCGCGACCCTGTGCAGTGCAGGAGACAACACAGTGATTACCGAACAGCAGCAATCAAGCGGCCTGAAGCACGGGCTGAAGCAGCGCCACATGACCATGATCGCGCTGGGCGGCGTCATCGGCGCCGGCCTTTTCGTCGGCAGCGGCGTGGTCATCAAGTCCGCCGGCCCCGCCGCCGTCATTTCCTTCCTCATCACCGGCCTGCTGGTGGTGCTGGTCATGCGCATGCTGGGCGAGATGGCGTGCGCGCTGCCCACCGTGGGTTCCTTCTACGAATACGCCCGCGAGGCCTGGCGCGACCGCCCGGCCATGGGTGAACTCGCCGGCTTCCTCACCGGCTGGATGTACTGGTATTTCTGGGTGATCGTGGTCGCGCTGGAGGCCGTGGCCGGGGCCACGCTGGTGCAGTTCTGGCTACCGGACGTGCCCGCCTGGACCATCAGCCTGGTACTGCTGGTGATGCTCACGCTGACCAACCTGATCTCGGTGAAGTCCTTCGGCGAGTTCGAGTTCTGGTTTGCCTCGATCAAGGTGGCTGCCATCGTGGTGTTTCTGTTCCTGGCCGGCCTGTTCGTGCTCGGCATGTGGCCCGCCACCACCGCCAGCGTCGCCAACCTCACCGTGCACGGGGGCTTTGCACCGAACGGGATCATGCCGGTGCTGACCGGCGCGGTAGCGGCCACGGGGTTCTACTTCGGCGCCGAGATCGTCACCATCGCCGCGGCGGAAACCGCCGAGCCGCAAAAGGCGGTGGCCAAGGCCACTAGCTCCGTCATCACCCGCGTGCTGGTGTTCTACGTGGGCTCGGTACTGCTGGTGGTGTGCCTGGTGCCGTGGAACTCCGTCGGCATCGCCACGCCGTACGTCAGCGCGCTCAAGGCCATGGGCATCCCGGCGGCGGCGCAGATCATGAACGCCGTGGTACTGACCGCGGTGCTCTCGGCGCTGAACTCCGGACTGTACGCCTCGTCGCGCATGCTGTTCGCGCTGACCAAGCGTGGCGATGCGCCCAAGGGGCTGGCCAAGCTGAGCCGCAACGGCGTGCCGGTCCGGGCCATCCTGTTCGCCACGCTGTTCGGCTACGGTGCGGTGGTGATGTCCTATGTGTCGCCGGACAAGGTGTTCGCTTTCCTGGTCAACTCCTACGGCACGGTCGCCATCTTCGTCTACATCCTGATCGCCTTCTCGCAACTGCGCCTGCGCGCCCGCCTTGAGCGCGAAGCGCCGGAGCGGCTCAAGGTGCGGATGTGGGCCTTTCCCTACCTGACCTGGGTCGCCATCGCAGGCATGGTCGGGATCGTGGTCGCCATGGCCTTTATCCCCGATCAGCGCACTCCGCTGCTGCTCGGCGTGGCCAGCCTGGGCATCCTGCTGATCGCTTATGCCGTGCGCCAGTTGTGCCGCAAGCACGCGATCACCGCCGCACCGATGGGCGAGGTGCGGCGGGCTGACTGACACGCCCATCGCCCGATCCGCCCGATCCGCCGGCTCCACCTGATCCGGCTTCCGCGATGCGCGCCATCGCGGATTCGCTCCCGGCAAGTCCGCATTGCCTGCCGCCGCGTTTTGCCGCAGCGGCAGGCCCGCGCCTGCCCGGCCGCTTTCAAACTACCTGGCTGCCGCCATGACCGCAAACACCCTACCCGCCATTCCCCAGTCCGCCTTCGCGCGGACCCGCGCCCTGCTGCCCGGCTTCATGCTGTGCGGCGTGATCGGGCTGGCCGCCACCTTTGTCTCCGAGCACTACGGCGGCCCGCAGTTCCTGTATGCGCTGCTGATCGGCATCGCTTTCCACTTCCTGACCGAGAACGCCAGATGCCTGCCCGGCATCGAGGTCTCGGCCAAGAAGCTGGTGCGGGTCGGCGTGGCGCTGCTGGGCGTGCGCATTGCCGCCAGCGACGTGGGCGACCTTGGCCTGTCCGGCGTCGCCGCGCTGATCGGAGCGGTGGTGCTGACCATTTCCTTCGGCGTGCTGCTTGCCCGCGCGCTCAAGCTGCCGCCCATGCTCGGGCTGCTCTCCGGCGGCGGCACCGGCATCTGCGGCATCTCCGCCACGCTGGCGATCTCGTCCACGCTGCCGCAAACCGCCGAGAACGAGCGCTACACGCTGCTCACCGCCATCGGCATCGCCGCTTTCTCCACGCTGGCCATGGTGCTGTATCCGCTCATCGTCACGCACCTTGGCCTCGGCCGGCACGAGGCGGGCCTGTTTCTCGGTGGCTCGATCCACGATGTGTCGCAGGTGGTCGGCGCGGGCTACATCATCTCGCCGCAGGTGGCGGATGCCGCCACGCTGGCCAAGATGTTCCGCGTGGCCATGCTGATGCCGGTGGTGGTGATGCTGGCGCTGGTCTTCCACGCGCGCCGCAAGAAGAGCGCCGTGGCCGGCGGCGCGCGGGCGCCGCTGATACCGGTTTTCCTGCTGGTGTTTGCCGCGCTGGTGCTGGTCAACAGCCTGGGCGGCATTCCGCCGGCCGTCGCGGCGGGGTGCTCCGAAGTCTCGCGCTGGTGCCTGGTGATCTCGATCGCCGCGCTGGGGGTGAAGACCTCGTTCCAGAAGCTGGCCGAACTCGGCTGGAAGCCGATCGTGCTGATGTCCGCCGAGACGGCGTTCGTGGCGCTGTACATGCTGGGCGTGGTGTACCTGATGCGCAGCTTCGGGTGAGCCGGTGGCCGCTGGCCCAAACGATTTACGGGATCTGGCCCTACAGCATTGCGCGCCACCTCACTATGCTGACGTCATAAGGCGCACAGGTCCGCGCAACGCGCGAATCACACACAACATCAAGGAGATCCAAATGGCAAATACCCCCGTCACCGAGGCCACCCTGCAAGCATTCAGCGACGCCTGGAACCGGCACGATATCGAAGCGCTGATGCGCTTCATGGCCGAGGACTGCGTGTTCCACGCCGTGGCCGGCAGCGAGCTGTTCGGCCGCAGCTTCGCAGGCCGCGAGGCGGTGCGCGAGGGCTTCCAGCTGGCATGGCAGGCTTTCCCCGACGCGGCATGGCTCGACGGCGAGCATTTCGTGGCCGGCGAGCGCGGCGTGAGCGAATCCACCTTCCGCGGCACGAAGGCGGACGGCACCCGCATCGAGGCGCGCATGGTGGACGTGTTCACCTTCCGCGACGGCAAGATCGCGGTGAAGAACGCGTACCGCAAGGACCGTCCGCCCGTCGCGGCGAACGGCGCAGGCAACTGAATCCGGCACCCCACAGAGGGCACACGAGGAAGACAGACATGGATGCCACCGCCGCAAGACTGATCCTGCCCGAAGGCCACGCCACCGCGCCTTCGAAGCCGTACGACCCGGCCTACGACCCGCTGGTCGCGCCCACGCCCGGGCAGGGCCGCGAGTACGCCCCCACCTACTGGATCGGCACCGCCGGCGAGCCGCCGCCGGACGACGGCCCGGTCACCCACGATATCGACGTGGACGTGGCCATCATCGGCTCGGGCTTCACCGGCCTGACCTGCGCGATCTTCCTCGCGCAGGAGTATGGCATCAAGGCCACCGTGCTGGAAGCCAACCGCGTGAGCTGGGGTTGCAGCACGCGCAACGGCGGCCAGGCACAGTGCGCCTCGGGCCGGCTCAAGCGTTCGCAGTGGATCCAGCGCTACGGCCTGGATACCGCGCTGCGCCTGCATGAGGAAGTGTGCGACGGCATGGAGACCTTCAAGGGGCTGATCAAGGACATCGACTGCGAACCGCAGCCGGGCGGCCACCTGTACATCGCGCACCGGGACAAGGTCATGCCCGCGCTGGAAAAGGAAGCCAGGATCCTGCGCGACGTCTTCAAGTACGACGCGCGCATCCTCGACGCCGATACCGTCAAGCGCGAGTACGTCGACGACAAGGAAGCCGCCGGCGCCATGCACGAACCCGAAGGCATCGGCATCCATGCCGGCAAGCTGGCCTTCGGCTACTTGCGCAAGGCCCGCGCGCTGGGCGCCAAGGTCCACCCATCCAGCCCCGTGACGGGCTGGGAGACGCGTGGCGGCGTGCATTACCTGAAGACGCCCGGCGGCATCGTGCGCGCCCGCGCGGTCGCCGTGGCCACCGGCGGCTACACCTCGCCGCACCTCCATGCGCAACTGAAGAACCGCCTGTTCCCGATCCTGTCGAACTCCATCGTCACCCGGCCGCTGACGCCGGCCGAGCGGGAAGCGTGCAATTTCCGCACGACGCAGGTCATCACCGATACCCGCATCCTGCGGCACTACTACCGCCTGATGCCGGATGGCCGCCTGCAGATCGGCAGCCGCAGCGCCATCACCGGCAACGATGCGCCGCAGCATAAATACAAGGACAAGCTGGTCAGCGACCTGCACCGCAAGTTCCCTGCGCTCCAAGGCATCCAGATCGACTATTCTTGGTGGGGTTGGGTCGATGTGAGCCATGACATGATGCCGCGCATCTTCCAGCCGGACCCGGCCCAGACCATTTACTACGCGATGGGCTACGGCGGCAACGGCGTGATGTACTCCGCGCAGGCCGGCAAGCGCATGGCCGCGCTGATCGCGGGCAAGAGCGCGGGGCCGGAACTGCCGATCTTCCGCTCGGCGCTACCGTTCCCGAACGTGCGGGAGATGGTCGAGGCACAGGCTTTCGCGCCGTTCCGCCGGTTCGGGCAGTGGTTCCTGTATCGCTGGTATCACATGAAGGACGAAGTCATCTGAAACCGGAAGTGCGACCAAAGCGGCACCGTCCAAGACCGCCATCCCCACCAAAAGACGAGGAGCCAGGCATGGGCCGAGGCCATCATTCCGTACCACCGCAGCCGGGCCGCCGTGGCGTGCTGCGCTCTCTCGGCGCGCTGGGCGCCGGCGCGGCGCTGGCCCACCCCGCGCTGCAGGCGCTGGCAGCCACCGCCGACGCGCGCATTGAACTTCCCTTCGAGAACGGCGAGCGCGAGCTGGTGGCCTTTCCCCAGAAGCGTCCGCTGATCCTGCTGACCAGCCGGCCGCCGCAGCTGGAGACCCCGTTCGGCGTGTTCAACGATGGCCCGATCACGCCCAACGATGCGTTCTTCGTGCGCTACCACTGGAGCGGGATTCCCACCCGCATCGACCCGCAAACCTACCGGCTGCGCGTGGGCGGCAAGGTCAATGCGCCGCTGGAGCTCTCGCTCGACGAGATCAAGCGGCTGGCCTCCCCGGTGGACCTCGTGGCGGTCAACCAGTGCTCGGGCAACAGCCGGGGCTTTTTGTCGCCGCGCGCCAACGGCGGCCAGCTCGGCAACGGCGCCATGGGCAACGCGCGCTGGACCGGCGTGCCCCTGAAGGCGCTGCTGGAGAAGGCCGGCGTGCAGGCCGGCGCGCTGCAGGTGAGCTTCGACGGCATGGACCGCCCGCCGCTGGAAAGCGGCCCGGACTTCGTCAAGGCGCTGGCCATCGACCACGCGCTCGATGGCGAGGTCATGCTCGCCTGGGCCATGAACGGCGCGGACCTGCCCATGCTCAACGGCTTTCCGCTGCGCCTGATCGTGCCCGGCTACTACGGCACCTACTGGGTCAAGCACCTGTCCGACATCCAGGTACTGGACAAGCCGTTCGACGGATTCTGGATGAACGCGGCCTACCGCATCCCGGACAATCCCTGCGCCTGCGTGGCGCCCGGCACGGCGCCCGCGCGCACGGTGCCGATCAACCGCTTCAACGTGCGCTCCTTCATCACCAGCCTGGCGGATGGCGCAACGGTGCGTGCCGGGCACCAGACCGTGCTGCGCGGCATCGCCTTCGACGGGGGCTATGGCGTCGACGAGGTGGCCGTGTCGACCGATGGCGGCCGCACCTGGCGCGCTGCGCAACTGGGCAAGGACCTGGGCCGCTACTCCTTCCGCGAGTGGACGGCGGCGTTCACGCCGCCGAAGAAGGGCGAGTACGAACTGAAGGTGCGTGCCGGCAACCGCATCGGCCAGAGCCAGCCCCTCACCGCCCTGTGGAACCCGGCCGGCTATATGCGCAACGTGGTGGAAACCACGCGCGTGGTCGCGGCATGAAGGAGGCAGCCATGCAACCCGTCAAACCGACCCGCCCCCACGCTGCCGTCCTTGCTCTCGCGGCCCTTGCCGCCATCGGCGGCGCACCCGCCGCGCGCGCGCTGGAAATCACGCTCCCGCCGGAAACCGCGCGCTACACGCCGAGCGAGCTGCCCGGCTATCGCCTGGTGCAGCAGAACTGCATGACCTGCCACTCGGCGCAGTACGTGCTGACGCAGCCGCCGTCGTCGCCGCGCGGCTACTGGGACGCCACGGTCAAGAAGATGAAGAAGCCCTTCGGCGCGCCCTTTCCGGACGAAGACATCCCGGCCATGGTCGACTACCTGACGAAGACCTACGGCGCGGAGCGCACGGCCTATGCAGGAAAGGCCGCGGCGCAAGCCAACGCGCCGGCACCGGCTGCCGCCCCGGCCGCGGGCGGCCACGATCCGCAGGCCCTGCTCACGGCCAATGGCTGCACCGCCTGCCATGCCGTCGACAAGAAGGTGGTGGGGCCGGCGTTCAAGGACGTGGCGGCAAAGTACGCGAACCAGCCTGGCGCCGCGGCGCTGGTAGCGCAGAACATCCGTGCCGGCGGCGCGGGCAAGTGGGGCCAGGTGCCGATGCCGGCCTACGCAACAATGACGACGGAAGACCTGCAAAGCCTGGCGGGCTGGATTCTCGGCCGCTAAGCACAAGGGGAGCACCCGCGGCCTCATCGCCTTCGCCTTGCCGCAGGCGTGGCGCGGGTCTGCTGGCATCCCCATTCCATCGGTGCGGGACTTCGCCCATAATCCGCCGCACAAGACCACGGCCGCCACAGCGGCCATAGCACGGGGAGCGGCATGGCAAGCATGGGCAAGGCGAACACTTTCTGGAACCGGCTGCTACAGCTATCCTCCGATTCCGGCGTCAGCCTGCAGGCGCAGCTGCGCCAGCAACTGGTGTCAGCCATCCTGGCGCGGCAGTTGCCCGAAGGCAGCGCCCTGCCCTCCAGCCGCGAGCTGGCGGCCACGCTGGGCATCGCCCGCAATACGGTGATCCTGGCCTTCCAGCAACTGGTGGAGGAACACTTCCTGGAGACCAGGCCGCGGCGCGGCTACTTCGTGGTTGAGCAGTTGCCCAGCGCGGTCAGGCCGGGCTCGGCGCCGCCACGCGCGGTGGGCACCCCCGCCCCCGAAGAGGCCGCGCAAGGCGGCCCGGACTGGGAGGCGCGCCTGCCCGACATGACCGGCAAGCGTGCCATCGTCAAACCCACCGAGTGGCAGAACTATCCCTACCCGTTTATCTACGGCCAGTTCGATCCCGCCCTGTTTCCCACCGCCGACTGGCGCGAATGCTCGCGCATGGCGCTGGCCGTGCTGGAGATCCGCGGCTGGGCCTCCGACCTGATCGACCGGGACGATCCGCTGCTGATCGAGCAGTTGCAGAAGCACATCCTGCCGCGCCGGGGCGTCTGGGCCAACCCGGACGAGATCATGGTCACGATGGGCGCGCAGAATGCGCTCTACCTGCTGGCCGACCTGCTGATGCAGGGTACGCGCGTGGGCCTGGAAGAACCGGGCTATAACGACGCCCGCCATATCTTCGGCATGCGCGCCCGCGAGGTGGTGCCGCTGGCGGTGGACGAGTCCGGCTTGTGCCCGGACGACGGGCTGGCGCAATGCGACTACGCCTTCATCACGCCGAGCTACCAGTGCCCCACCACCGTCACCATGCCGCTGGAGCGGCGCGAGACGCTGCTGCGCGAAGCGCGGCGCCATGACGTCGTGCTGATCGAAGACGATTACGACACGGAGAACCCGGCGCTGACCCAGCCAATCCCCGCGCTCAAGAGCCTGGACCGCGACGGCCGCGTGATCTATGTGGGTAGCCTGTCCAAATCCTTCGTGCCCGGCATCCGGCTTGGCTATATCGTGGCGCCCAAGGCCGTCATCCGGCAGGCGCGCGCGCTGCGCCGCTTCATGCTGCGCCATCCGCCGGCCAACAACCAGCGGGCTACCGCGCTGTTTATCTCGCTGGGCCACCACGACGCGCTGCTGCGGCGCGTGGCGCCGATCTTCCAGCGCCGCGCGGAGATCCTGCGCGATATGCTGGCGCGGCACTTGCCGCAGGCCCGGGCGCATAACTCGCCGGGGGCCTCTTCGTTCTGGGTGGAAGGGCCGCCGGGGCTCGATGCGCGCAAGCTGGCCGGGATCGCGCTGGCGCACGGGGTCATCATCGAGCCGGGGGATGTGTTCTTTTCCACCGATGCGCCATCGCCGCATTTCCGCATGGGCTATACGGCGATCGCGGATGAGCGGATCGAGGAAGGCGTCAAGCTGCTGGGGCAGCTGATCGGGCAGGCGATGAGGCAGTGAAAGCGCGTGTTCGCACCCGGGCGGCTTCGTCGAGCGCCTCGGGTACCCTGCCCATCCGCCTGAAGGTACCGAAAGAAACCGTAGCGCCTACTCGAACACCGGCCGGAAGAAGCTGCGCTCGTAGCTGACGATGCATTGCGTCTCCTGCGCGTAGCGGAAGGCCGCCTGGCACTCGGGATCGTCGAAGGACTTGTTGCGATACGCCTCATACAAGGCCAGGCTGGGGAAGGAGAACAGGGCGAGGGCCACGTTGCTGGCGCCTTCCGACGGCAGGAAATAGCCGTGATGCTGGCCGCCGAACTTCTCCACAAGCGGAATCCACAGCTTGCCGTAGTGTTCGAATTCCTTCAGCTTGGCCGGGTCGATGATGTAGCGCAGGTAGCAGGTGATCATTCTTGATAATGGTCTCGTGGTGGTCTTGCTGTGGTCTTGTCTTGACGATCCGGCCTTGTCCGCCGCCCGGTGTCAAACGTCAAATACGATGTCGTCCGTTGCCAACGCCCGGATAGGCCGCCCGAAGCTCGTAATCGCCGACAGCGTCGCATTATGGTGGCGCCGGATCAGCCCGGCGCTGGCGTGCGGCTTGTCATGCGTGGTGTGCGCGTCCGCGGCGAGCGTGATCGCGTAGCCCAGCCCGGCGGCGCGCCGCGTGGTGGTGTCCACGCAGAATTCGGTGGCATAGCCGCAGATCACCAGTTGATTCGCCTGCAGCCGATCCAGCAGCGCGGCCAGCCCGGTATCCAGGAAGGAATCCGGCGTGGTCTTGCGTATGCGATGGTCGTCCGCCTGCGCGGCCAGGCTCCGTTCCAGCGCCCACGCGGCCGAGCCGAACGGCATCGCGCCGGCGGCCTGCTCGTGCTGGACGAACACCACGGGCGCGCCGGCGGCGCGCGCGCATGAGATCAGGCGATTGATGCGGCCGAGCACGGCATCGGCTTCGGCTGGCCGGGGCGTGTCGTCGAACAGGCCACGTTGTACGTCGATGACGATCAGTGCGGTTTGCATCGGTGCGGATGGCGTCCGGTCGGTTGGATGTATCCGGCGTGCATCGGTCCGGATGAAAACATATCCCGTGGCGCCGGCAGGCAGCCGCCAGCATAAGCCACTGTCCGCGCCACGGCAATGCTGCACACCGGCCTGCCGCAGCAACCTCCCGATCAGTGCAGCGGCGGCGACGACAGCTTGCCGCTTCCGCCCGGCTGCCTGCCGCCTGCATTGCGCTCCAGGCGGATGGCCAGCAGCGCCACCGCCACCGCGGCCACCGGCACCAGCGCGGCGACCCAGGTCACGGCGCCAAGCCCCGGCCCACGGGTGATGACCACCCCGCCCAGCCACGCGCCAATGGCATTGCCCAGGTTGAAAGCGGCGATATTGAAGCTCGACGCCAGGCTCTGCCCGGCCCCGCTGGCGCGTTCCAGCACCCACATCTGCAGCGGTGCCACGGTGGAAAAGGCGGCCACGCCCAGCAGGCCGACGAAGACCACGCTCAGCACCTTGCTGTGCAAGGCGAAACTCATCAGGCCAAGCACCACCGCCAGCGCCAGCATGCTGCCGAGCACCGTGGCCTGCAGGTACCGGTCGGCCAGCTTGCCGCCGAGCAGGTTGCCCGCCACCAGCCCGACGCCGAAGACCAGCAGGATGGGCGAGACGGCGCTGTCGGCAAAGCCGGTGATCTGCGTCAGGATCGGCGCGATATAGGTGAACACCGCAAATACGCCGGCATAGCCCAGCACCGTCGTCAGCAGCCCTAGCAGTACCGGCCGGCGCATCAGCGCGCGCAGGTCGCGGCGCAGGTCGGGGGCTTCCGGCTTGTCGCGTTCGGCCGGCACCAGCAGTGCGATCACCAGCACCGCCAGCAAGCCGACGGCGGCCACCGCCCAGAAGCTGGCGCGCCAGCCGTACGCCTGCCCGAGCCAGGTACCAAACGGCACACCCAGCACGCTGGCCACGGTCAGCCCGGTGAACATCACCGCAATGGCCGAAGCGCGCCGCTGCGGCGCTACCAGCCCGGTGGCGACCACCGAGCCTACGCCGAAGAAGGTGCCGTGCGCCAGCGCGGTCAGTATCCGCGCGGCCATCAGCGTCTCGTAGTTCGGCGCCATCGCGCAGGCGGCGTTGCCGAAGGTGAAGATCACCATCAGGCCCAGCAGCGCGGTCTTGCGCGGCCAGCGGGCAGTAAGGGCCGTCATGACCGGCGCGCCGGCCACAACGCCGAGCGCGTAGCCGGAGATCAGCAGGCCCGCCGCCGCGATGGAGACGCCGAGGTCGGTCCCGACCTCGAGCAGCAAACCCATGATGATGAATTCGGTGACGCCGATGCCGAAGGCGCCGGCGGTCAGGGCATAGAGAGCTAATGGCATTGGAAGTGTGCGAAACAGGTTAGGTGCAATCCCGCGATCCGGCTACCGCCGGACCGGCGAAGTCCGGACGATGCATGGAGCGGAGTATGGGGATCGGGCCATTGGTGCGGTAGACTGCCCGAACGAACAACATTTATGAATTCAATTCACAATGTCGCGGCTTGATGTCAATCGCTCCGGCGAGATGGAAGTGTTCGTGCGGGTGGTGGAGCTGGGTGGCTTCTCGGCTGCGGCGCGAGCCTTGCGCATGACGCCGTCGGCCGTCAGCAAGCTGGTGGCGCGGCTGGAAGCGCGGCTCGGCGCGCGGCTGGTCAACCGCTCCACGCGCCGCATCGAGCTGACGGCGGAAGGCAGCGCCTTCTACGAACGCGCCGTGCGCGTGCTGGCCGACCTGGACGACGCCGAGCGCGGCGCCGCCGCCAGCGCCGTGCCCCATGGCCGCGTGCGCATCAACGCCAACGTGCCCTTCGGCGACCATTTCCTGCTGCCGCTGGTACCGGAATTCCTGGCGCTGTATCCGGAGATCCAGCTCGATATCGTGCTGACCGACCAGGTCATCGACCTGCTGGAAGAGCGCACCGATGTGGCGATCCGCGCGGGCGAACTGAAGAGTTCGCAGCTGGTGGCCCGCAAGCTGGGCGAGACCCGCATGGTGATCGTGGGCGCGCCGGCCTACCTGGCGCGGCGGGGCACCCCCGCCACCCCCGCCGACCTGGCCGTGCACAACTGCCTGAAACTGGGCTACGCGCGGGCGATCGAAGGCTGGCCTGTGCTGGAGAACGGGCAACTCAGGATGGTGGCGCCTATCGGCAATGCCATGACGAGCAATGGCGACGCACTGCGGCGGATCGTCGTGGGCGGCCTGGGGCTGGCCAGGATGGCTGAATTCCAGGCACGCGAAGACATCGCCGCCGGGCGGCTGGTGCCGCTGCTCGAAGCGTTCAATCCGGGCGACACGGAAGCGGTGCACGCGGTGTACCTTGGCCAGGGCCGCCATCTGCCCGCACGGGTGCGCGCGCTGCTGGATTTTCTGGCGGAACGCGTGCAGATGAAAAATTCCAGCGGCGCGTAGTGGCATATGTCCACAATGCGGCGGCCGTGCTCTGTGGAACGCGCTCCGTGGAATCGACGCCGCCCTTGCCCCAGCCGCGATGAAGACTCACGGGCGCGCCAGCGCTGCGGGCACCCGGATTCCGATCTCTCGAAACCCCTTCTTCCGGCCTGGCACCGACTTCTTCTTGCACTTCGCGCCATCGACGAGTTCGCCTCCGTCATCGCTCAGGATGATCAGCTGGTCCAGTCCGGGAACCTTGAACAGGGCTTCCGGATGCAGCGTTCCCAGACTGACGTCTGCTACGCGTGCGGGCGCGCTCGCCGTCTTGCCGGACCAGGTGTACAAGGCGAAATCGTCCGGACCGCCCTTTCCGTCATCGAATGGCCCGGCTACGATGGCGTAGCCGTTGCCCATATGCTCCATGCTGCGTATTCCCCGCCCGCCAAGATCCAGCGCAACCAGGTCGTCAAATTCCGGTGCCGAACCGCGCTCCAGCACGTCGGCCGGATTGCGCAGCTTCAGCGTCAGCGCCATGCCCGCCCGCCGCGGGTTTCGAAAGCCGATCACCAGCCCGCCATCCGGCGAGGCCGCCAGCCCCTCGATGTTCAAGCCGCGTGGGTCCTCCGCGGCGAACTGCGACGCCTGCGCCAGGATGTCGAATCGCTTGTCCGCAACGATCGCGCTCAACAGTCCGGCGTAGGGCGCCGACGCGGATGCCCTGACGCCGGGCACCGCGCCGGTCTCGATGACATCGGTCGCGAACAACCTGAAGCGCTCGGGCGCAATCCTGCCTTTGCCATCCCTGCTGTGCGAGGCAATCCAGTAGATCCGGTTGCCGATGCGCGCCGCGCCTTCGATGTCCGTTTCCTTCGCCTTGCCGTTTGGCTTGCGCCCGCCGAGATACTGCGTCAGGTCGACCCGGCCCACGCTTTCGGCAATGCCGCGGCGGTAGATGGTGAGGACGTCGGCCTCGTCGTCGGCCACGACGAAGTGGTTCTGGCCCAGCGCGACCGCCGCCGACGCATCGCAAATGCCGCGATAGACCATCGGCTGCTGCGCGAGCGCGGCTGGGATGGATTGCGCCAGCAACAGCACGATCAGGCAGGACACTTTGACTGGCAGGACTAGCCGCATTCCATTTCTCCGTCGGTCCGCGCCGGCGCGCGGACATGAATAAGCCGTGCCAGTTTATAGCGGCATCGCTACAACCCCTTTTCCACCATTTCCAGCAAACGCTGCCCGATCGCGTCCGCCTGTCCCGGCGCCATCGCCACCATGCGCAGCGGCCCGTCGATGACCAGCATGGACAAGCCATGCACGGCGGACCAGGCCAGGTATTCGGCACCGGCGCGGCGTGCGGCGGGCAGCACGCCGGCAGCCGTCATGCGGTCCAGCGCCGCGCCCAGCAACTGGAACGGATTCAGGCCGCTCTCGCCCGCCTTGGCGGGCACCGGCACGCCTTCCTGCTCATCCGGCACCGAGAATGCCGTGCGGAACAGGCCCGGTTCGGACAAGGCGAACCGCAGATAGCCGGTGCCGACCGCGCGCAGGCTGGCGCGCGCGTAATCCGCTGGCGCCGCCGCCGCGTCCAGCGCGGCAAGTTCGGTTTCCATCGCCACTGCCAGCAACGCCAGCGAGGCGGAACGCACGGCTTGCAGCAGGTCCTGGCGGCTGGCGAAGTGCCGGTACGCGGCATTGGGCACCACCCCGGCGCGCCGGGTGGCCTCGCGCAGCACCACCGCGTCCGGCCCGCCGTCGCGCGCCAGTTCCATGCCGGCTTCCAGCAATGCGCGCCGCAGGTCGCCGTGGCGATAGGTGCTGCGGGCCGGAGGGCCATCGGCAGGGCTGGCCGGGGCTTCGGAATCCGCCGGATCCAGGATGCGCGCAGTGCGCTTTGCGCCCGTCATTTCTTCTCCATGTGGACATCGTCCATTTTCTTGACTACCTTGGTGTTAGTGGACAGTGTACACAACGGATTCAGGCCATCACAGCCACGCATGCGCGGGCGCTGTTATCGCCCAATGGCCCAAAGGCCCAAAGGCCCAAAGGAGCACATGATGGTGCACGCATCCCCGCCCGCATCTCACCCGGGCAGTGAAGTGGAAGTCCGCGCCCTGGCCGATGCCTGGGTGAACGCCGTGCGTGCAAAGGACGCGGTTGCCATGATGCGCAACTATGCTGAAGACGTGATCATCTTCGACGTCGTGCCGCCGGCGCAGTCCCGCGGCGTGGCGCCATACCGCCAGCGCTGGCAGCAATGGTTCGACAGCCTGGATGGCCCCGTGGGCTTCGAGATGACCGGGATGCACCTGACGGCCAGCGAAGACCTGGCCTGTTGCTACAGCGTCAGCCGGGTAAGCAGCACCCCCAGGGGCGGCGCTCCCCAGGAAGCGTGGGTGCGCGCCACTGTCTGTTTTCGCAAGATCGGCGGTCAATGGCTGGTCGTGCATGAGCACGCATCGGTGCCGATCAGTTTCAACCCCTCAGCGTGAAAGCGCAAAAAAGGAGACAAGATGCTAGTCCAACCCTACCTGTTCTTTGAAGGCCGCTGCGAGGAAGCGGCTGAGTTCTACAAGCGCACGCTGGGCGCCGAAGTGATCATGATGATGCGCTTCAAGGAAGCGCCCCCGCCGGAGTCGCCCCCGCCAGAAGGCGCCTGCGGCCCCGCTGCCGGCAGCGAAGAAAAGATCATGCACATGTCCATGCGCATCGGCGAGACCACGGTGATGCTGTCCGACGGCCGCTGCACGGGCAAGCCCGACTTCCAGGGGTTCTCGCTGTCAGTGACCGTACCGGATATCGCCACCGCGGACCGCGTATTCAACGCCCTGGCCGAGGGCGGCCAGGTGCTGATGCCGCTTGGCAAGACGTTCTACTCGCCACGCTTCGGCATGACGACGGACCGCTTCGGCATGTCGTGGATGGTCATCGTCCTGGAGTCCTGAGTCCTGAGTCCAACCCACCCGGCGGTAGCTGCGCCGCTGCCCGCCTGACGGCATCCGACGCCGCCGGGCGGGCTTCCCATCTCCTCCTTCCCTGCGCCGCGCCAACTCAGTGGCCTGCCGGCGCACGCGCCGTTTTGTTGCGTTTTGTGTTTTTTATTGGCAAACTGTGGCAAACAGATACAGCGCCTCCCGGCGCGCTTTCTCCACAGGTGCCCCTATGTCCGCGTCTTATCGCCGCCCCGTTCCCGAGCACGCCCGCGTCGTCATCATCGGCGGCGGCATCATTGGCTGCAGCGTGGCCTATCACCTCACCAAGCTGGGCTGGAAAGACGTGGTGCTGCTCGAACAGGGCCAGCTCTCCTGCGGCACCACCTGGCACGCGGCCGGCCTGGTCGGGCAGTTGCGCGCACAGGAGAGCATGACCAGACTGATCCGCTATTCGACGCGCCTCTATAGCGAGCTGGAAGCGGAGACCGGACTGGGCACCGGCTGGAAGCAGTGCGGCTCGCTTTCGGTGGCGCGCACCGCCGAGCGCATGACCCAGCTCAAGCGCACGGCGGCGGTGGCGCGTGCTTACGGCGTGGATTGCGAGGTGATCTCCCCCCGCCAGGCCGGCGAGCTGTGGCCAGTGATGCGCACGGACGACCTGCACGGCGCGGTGTGGCTGCCTGGCGATGGCAAGGCGAATCCCACCGATCTCACCCAGGCGCTGGCGCGCGGCGCCCGCAGCCGCGGCGCGGTCATCGTGCAGGACACCAAGGTCACGGCGATCCATACCCGTGACGGCCGCGCCGCGGGTGTGAGCTGGCAGGACAAGCAGGGCGCGGGCGGCCGTATCGAGGCGGAAATCGTGGTGAACTGCGCAGGCCAGTGGGCCAGGCAGGTAGGCCGCCTGTGCGGCGTGACCGTGCCGCTGCATTCGGCCGAGCATTACTACATCGTCACCGAGCGCATTGCCGGCGTGCACCCGGACCTGCCGGTGATGCGCGACCCGGACGGGTTTATTTACTTCAAGGAGGAAGTGGGCGGGCTGGTGATGGGCGGTTTCGAGCCCAACGCCAAACCCTGGGGCATGCAAGGCATTCCCGAGCCGTTCGAGTTCCAGCTCCTGCCCGACGACTGGGACCAGTTCGAGATCCTGATGCAGAACGCGCTGCAGCGCGTGCCGGCGCTGGAAACGGCCCAGGTGAAGCAGTTCTGCAACGGCCCCGAGTCCTTCACGCCAGACAACAACTTCATCCTGGGCGAAGCGCCCGAGCTGCGTCACTTCTACGTGGGCGCGGGCTTCAACTCGATGGGCATTGCCTCGGCCGGCGGCGCCGGCATGGCGCTGGCGGAGTGGATCGTGGCGGGCGAGCCCACCATGGACCTGTGGCCGGTCGACATCCGCCGCTTCGCCGGCTTCAACGGCAACGAAAGCTGGCTGCACGACCGCGTCAAGGAAACCCTGGGACTGCATTACGCCATGCCCTGGCCCAATCGCGAACTCGATACCGCGCGGCCTTTCCGCCGCTCGCCGCTGTACGCCCACCTGCGCGACGCCGGCGCCAGTTTCGGCAGCAAGATGGGCTGGGAGCGGCCGAACTTCTTTGCGCCCGCCGGGGAGACGCCGGAGATCCGGTACGCGTTCGGCCAGCAAAACTGGCTGCCATGGAGCGGCGCCGAGCATCGCGCCTGCCGCGAGGGCGTGGCGCTGTTCGACATGAGCTCCTTCTCCAAGTACATCGTCAAGGGCGCCGATGCCGAGGCCGTGCTGCAGCAACTGATGAGCAACGACGTTGCAGTGCCGCCGGGGCAGACGGTCTACACCGCGATGCTCAACGAAGGCGGCACCTATGAGTCCGACCTGACCGTGACCCGGCTGGCGCAAGACCAGTACCTGCTGGTGACAGGCTCGGCGCAGACCACGCGCGATTTCAGCTACATCGAACGGCTGATCCCCGCCGACCAGCGTTGCGCCATCGTCGACGTAACCGGCCAGTACGCGGTGCTGGCGGTGATGGGACCGCGCTCGCGCGAGCTGTTGCAGAGCGTCTCGCGCGCGGACTTCTCCAGCGCGGCCTTTCCCTTCGGCAGCTCGCGCGAGATCGACCTGGGCTACGCCACCGTGCGCGCGACGCGCCTGACATATGTAGGCGAGCTTGGGTGGGAACTGTATGTGCCCGTGGAGTTCGCCGTAGGCGTCTACGAGACCTTGCACGCAGCGGGCAAACCGCTCGGGCTGGTCAATGCCGGCTACTACGCCATCGAATCGCTGCGCATCGAAAAAGGCTACCGCGCCTGGAGCCGCGAGCTGACCACCGGCATCCATCCCTTCGAGGCCGGGCTGTCCTTCGCCTGCAAACTGGACAAGCCGATTCTTTTCCGGGGACGTGAAGCGCTGCTGAAGCTGCGCGCGTCAGGCGGCGGCGCCCAGGTGAAACGGCGCGTGGCCGTGCTGACGCTGGACGGCGCCAGCCAGGCCATGCTGTGGGGCGGAGAGGCGGTGCTGCGCACCGGTCCGGATGGCACGGTACGCCCGGCCGGCTTTATCACCTCGGCGGCCTTCGGCCATACGCTCGGTTGCCCGGTGGGCCTGGCGCTGCTGCAGCGTGAAGATGGCGCGGCCAATGCGGAATGGATCGCCGCCGGCAAGTACCACGTTGACCTGGCTGGCGAATTAATACCTGCCAGCGTGCATCTGCGGCCGCCTTACGATCCGGGCAACGCCAGGGTCAGGGTGTGATGCGCTGATGCGCGCGGTGAAATGGCGTGCGGAGCGCCGGGGTGCCGCGTAACAGGAGCCGGACACTGGTGTCCAGCCGAACCGCGTGCGATGCCGGCACCCCGGTGGCAATGCTCAGCTTGACTTGCCGTCGGCGCCGGGAGCGGCAGCCGCTTGATTGGACTTCAGCGCGCAGGGGGTCTGCGCTTGCTGCTTCGCTTGCGCCTGCTTCTGGGCGCGAGCGCGCTCGATGACGGTCCAGTCCGGACCGGCAAGGGCCGGCAACGAGGAAGCGAGGGCGGTGACGCTAAGCAGCGCCAGCACGATGGTTTTCATGATTTGTCTTGAGACAGGAATAGCAATCGGGGATCTTGATACTTGCTGGCCAGCCCCCGGGCGAGGGAACCCAGGGGCCGGACCGGCCGCGCTGTATCAGGCGCTGGCCTGGCTGTTGGCTGCCGCGCCATGCGCCGGCGAAGCCGACACGCCGGACAGGTCGCGGCCGGCAAGTTCCAGAGCCGCGGAGACGCCGCCATGCGCGCCGTCCGTGAACGGGTCGCGGCGGTCGTTGGCACGCGCACCGTCGGTAAACGCATCGCGGCGGTCATTGACGCGTGCGCCGTCGGTGAACGGGTCGCGCTTGCCGTTGTGCAGTGCGTAGCCGTACTTGTCGCCGGCGCTGGTGCTATCTTTCGGACCCGTTGCGTTGGCTTGCGTCGATGCCAGTACGCAGACACCGAAGGCGGCTGCGGAAACGAGGGTCGTGAAGAGCTTCTTGTTCATGATGCTGCTTGATTCCAGAATTTGGCGGCACTTTCCACTTAACGTGGAGCGGGATAGGCGGATCTGCGTCCCGCATGTCGTCTGTTTCGCCTTTTGATCTGCACCGGCGCGATGAGCAGCGCGGTACAGGTCCATAGTGTAGTCACGGCGAATCATTCCCGTGATGAATTAAACGTCTCGTCTTCAGTCGTTTTTTTCACAATCCACAACCAGGCGAAGTCCTTTGCCGCAACGGGGCCGGCGCCCGCCGGCGGCTCGCTGATCTTCTGTACGTTCACCACGTATATGCAGAAGTACCTGATGAACTCCGCGGGCATGTCCATCAGGACGGCAAGCACGGCGATGACCGGCTGCCTGTTCCTCTACATGTGCATGCAGCCGCTGTCCGGCGCCTTGTCGGACCGCATCGGCCGGCGCAGCAATATGCTGGCCTTCGGCGCGCTCGGCGTGGGACTTGCCTATGCCATCTCCAATGCGATCTTCGGCGGCTCGGCCGAATACGTGACGCTGGCCTTGAAATCGGCGGGGCACCAATCGTCCTTCTACTGGTACGTGACGGCAATGATGGCCCTGGCGTTCGTGGTCAGCTTGCGCCTGCCACGGGAAGCCAGGCACCTGCGCCACGAGGATTGAGGCGAGCGGCGGGAAGCGCTAGCCCTCGCACCCCCATGCCTGCAATTGTTCAGCAGTCGCGCCCGCGCCGCCGCAAACGATGACCAGCACATCCGTTGCCGCCATCACCGCCGCCGGCCGTTGCTCCAGGGCAGCCAATGCCGCGCCGCACGCCGGCTCCACGACGATGCGGTGCTCCGCCAGGAAGCGCAGGCATGCGCTGACCGCGGCCTTGTCCGAGACCACCTGGCTGACGATCGGATGCCGCGTGGACCACTCGACCGCCTTGTCGCAAGGGCGCTTCGCCCCCAACGAGGTCGCAATGCTGGTGACTGCCGGCAGTTCCACCGGCGCGCCTGCCGCCAGCGAGGCCGCGTAGGATTCGGCGCCAACGGTCTCGGCCGCAATGACCGGCACGTCGCCCCAGCCGTTCCGGTGCAGCCCGACGAGCACGCCGCACAGCAAGCCGCCGCCACCCACCGACAACACCACGGCGCCGGGCTTGATGCCGGTGGCAGCGACCTCGTCGATCATGGTCGCGTGGCCTTCCCAAAGCAGGGGATCGTCGAAGGGATGGATGAATGCGTAGTCCTGCTTCATCAACGAGAGCGCGTGATCGTTTGCCTCGCTCCATGCGCGTCCGTGAACGATCAGTTCGGCGCCTTCCATGCGGATGCGCTCGCGCGCCGCGGCGGATGTGCTTTCGGGCACGACGACAGTGACCGGCACGCCGAGAAGCCGCCCGCTATAGGCGACGGCAATGCCGGCATTACCGCCGGAAGAGCAGACGAAGTGCTTTGCCCCCCGCGCCTTGTGGACCCGGCAAGCATGGCCGATTCCCCTCGCCTTGAACGAGCCGGGGGGCTGAAGCGCTTCCATCTTGAACCACACCGACCGGCCCAGCCGCTGCGAATAGGACGTGGATCTCAGCAGCGGCGTGACGATATGCAGGTCAGGTTCGTGCGCTGCCCCGCCAGGGGCGCCCGGCAGTGCGTGGTCAGAATGGGACATGTGAAGCGTGTTGGTTCGGCAATGAGGGATGCTGCATGGTAGGAGCCGGACCGCCATGCGGTCAAATGCTTGCTGAATGCGGAAGCTATACTTTCAAGGCATAGGCCTGGCACCGTCATGGCGACGGGATTCGCCAGCGGCACGAGATCCCCGGAGCAAAGACAGCACCAATGCGCAACATCGAAACCCGGCACTTACGCTACTTCATCGCCGTCGCGGAGGAAGGCAGCATCATTGCGGCCTCCCGGGCCCTGAACATCACCCAGCCAGCCTTGTCGCGGCAGATCCAGGACCTGGAGGGCGCCATTGGCGTCCCTTTGTTCGAGCGGCATGCCAAGGGGGTGCAGCTTACCGATGCCGGGGTGAGCTATCTGCAGGATGCGAAGCAATCCCTGCTGCAGCTGGAACAGGCGCGCGATCGCGCCCATCGCATTGCGCAGGGGCAGACCGGTTCGTTCAGGCTGGGCATCATGCCGAGCTACCTGGCTTCACCGGTCACGCTGTCGATTCTCGAACACTATCGGGAGCACAACCCGGAGATCCTGCTGTCGATCGAGCCTCTGCTGTCATTGCAACAGGCGCAGGCGCTCAGAAGCGAGGAGCTCGACGGCGGCATCATGGCCTGGCGCACGGCGGACGATGCCAGCCTGAGCGGCATCCGCTTGTACCGGGAGCACTTCGTGCTGGCGGTGCCGGCGCAAGCCTCGCCGCCCGCCAGGCGCCCGAGGCGGCTGGCCGATATCGCCGGCGAACGCTTTGTCTGGTTCAGCCGGGAAAAATCGAGCGCGCAGCACAGCCTGCTGATGGCGGCCTGCGCGAACGCGGGCTTTGCCCCGCACATCGTCCAGATCGGCACCGACACGCCGACCATCCTCGGGCTGGTGGCCGCGGGCATGGGATGCGCGCTGGTGCCAGCCAGTTCGCAGCTGCATGCGCCACCGGCTGTTGCCTTCATCGCGCTGGCCGACCTGACTGAGCGCGTCGATATCGAGTTCGTGTACTCGGCGGCGCGCCGCTCGCCGCGCGTCCAGCGCTTTATCGAGTCCGTGCGGCACGTCACCGGCAAGAAGGCGAAATCCGCACGCGGCAATGCCTAGTGGTGCTCGCTTGGGTGCTCGCCTGCCGCAGTGTGCTCCTCCACCTTGGGGCTGTTCTGCCATCCTCCGCCCAGCGCCAGGAAGAGGTTGATCTGGTTAATGGCGACCTGGCTGTCCGATGCCGCCAGCGCGGCATCGGCCCCGGCCAGTGTGCGGTCGGCATCGAGACTGGACAGATAGGGCACGCGGCCCGCCTGGTACAGCATCCGGTGCTGCCGCGCCACTTCATTGGCGTCGTCGCGCGCCACGCGCAAGGACTGGTTGCGCTCCAGTTCGCTGGTGTAGGCGCTGAGCGCCGTCTGGGTTTCCTGCAACGCCTTCAGCACCACGCCATCGAAGCGGGCCAGCGCGGCGTCAGCGCCGGCTTCCATGCCGTGGATGCGCGGGCGCACGCCGTTGGTGGGCAGGTTCCAGGTCAGTAGCGGGCCCATGCTCCAGCGGGCGGTCGGACCCGTGCCGAGGTCGCTGAGCAGGCCGCTCAGGCCGGCCGACGCGCCGATGCGGATGGAGGGGTAGAGATCGGCAGTGGCCACGCCAATCTTCGCCGTGGCGGAGGCCAGTTCGCGCTCCGCCTGCCGTACGTCCGGCCGGCGCTTGAGCAGCGTCGCACCGTCCCCTACCGGAATCGCCTGGCGCAGCCGCGGTTCCTCCTTGCACTCGGATTCGGCCTCGGGCAGTGCCGCCGGCGGCTTGCCCAGCATGACCGCGAGCCGGTACGCCGCGCTTTCCTTTTCCGCCCTGAAGCGTGGCAGTGCCGCGCGCAGGGTCTCGGCTTGCGCCCGGGCACGCAGCATGTCGGTGGGCTGGCCACGGCCGGCGGCCACCATCTTGCCGGCGATCTCCACGCCACGCGACTGCAAGGCAAGCTGGTGCTCCGCCACTTCCAGCTCATGCGTGGCGGCGCAGCCCTGCACATAGGCGCGCACGGTTTGCGCCACCACGCTGACCCGGGCCGCGTCCAGCGCGGCCTGGCTCGCCTCCGCGCTGGCCAGCGCGGCCTCGTCGGCGCGGGCCAGCTTGCCGAAGAAATCCACCAGGTAGGACACCGAGAAACCGAAATCGCCCAGATTGAAGACCGGTATCTTCTCTTTGATCAGGAAGCTCTCGCCGGCGATCTGCGCGCGCTCGGCCTTGGCTGACAACGCCGCTTGCGGCAGGTTCTCCGACTCGACCTCGTGGTAGATCGCAATGGCGCGCCGCAGGTTGGCGGCGGCAACGCGCAGGTCGGTATTGGCGGTCAGCGCCTGCCGGACCAGCTTGTCGAGCCTGGGGTCGTCATACAGGCGCCACCAGTCGTCCGGCACCGGCGCGACGGAGACGGCCGGGTTCGCCGTGCCAAGCAAGGGGCCGTTGGCCTCCGGCGCGCGCACGGCGGCTTGCTCGGGCACGTGGTAATCGGGGCCCACCGTGGTGCAGGCGAACAGCAGCGGCGCCAGCGTGGGCAGCAAGGCCAGGCGGAACTTGCTCATCGCGCGCCCTCCTCGTCACGCAGGACGGGAATGCCCTTGCGGGGCTCCGCCACGGACACCGTCGCCGTGCGGCCCGATACGAGCCGCACCCCGGATGGCACGTCGTCAAGCACGATGCGCACCGGCACCCGCTGCGCCAGCCGCACCCAGTTGAAAGTGGGGTTCACGTTCGGCAACAGGTTGGAGCCGTTGCTGCGGTCGCGGTCCTCGATGCCGGCGGCAATGCTCTGCACATGTCCGTGCAGGAGGGTGCGCTCGCCCATGATGCGCACCGTGACGGGGTTCCCGATGCGGATGCCGTGCAGCTTGGTCTCCTCGAAATACCCTTCGACGTGGAAGGAGTCCGTGTCGACCATCGACAGCACGGGCCGGCCCGTGGTGACGTAGTCGCCCAGCCGCGGCAGGCGGTCGTTGAGAAAGCCTTCCACCGGGCTGACCACGCTGGTGCGGGCAAGGTTGAGTTTCGCCAGGGCGACGGCGGCTTCGGCTTGCGCCAGCGCCGCTTCGCCCTGCTGCACCCTGGCCTGCCCTTCCTCCACCACTTCCGTGGCGACCACCTCGGACAGGTTGCGGTTGCGGGCGGCCTCCCGGCGCGCCTGCGCCAGCGTCGCGCGCTGCGCGGCTGCCGTCGCCATGGCTTGTTGCAGCGCCAGCTGATAGCGGTCCTGGTCGATCACGAACAGCACCTGCCCGCGCCGCACGCGCTGGTTGTCCTTGACCAGGATGTGCGTGACCAGCCCGGAAACATCGGGGGCAACCTGCACCACGTCGGCGCGCACGTGGCCATCGCGCGTCCATGGCGCGATGGTGTAGTAGTCCCACAGGTGCCGGACGACGAACAGGGCGGCAACCGTGGCAAGCACGGTCAGCAGTACGGGGCCCAACAAACGGAATTTGAGTTTCATGATTGCAGCGAGCGGGCCATGGCGACCACGCCACCCAGCACGATCAGGTAAAGGGCGAGATTGAACAGCGACCGGTGCCAGACCAGCCGGTAGAAACCCACGCGGGCGAGCACCGCGCGCATGCCGGCGGTGATGGCAAAGGTGAGCAGCATCAGCGCGAGCAGGCCCGGCACGAACACGCCGTAGATATCGATTTCCGCGCTCAGCATTTGTGTTCCGCCTGCAAGGGAAGCGGCAAGCCGGGCAAGGCATCCGCCGGCCGCGCCGTCGCCGGCTCCGCCGGATATAAGGTGACACGGAGGGCGATCAGCGCGGCGAGCGCATGGCGGGCGCTCTCGCCCAGGGCTCCCGCGCTGTCGGATTGCAGGGCGACCTCGCGAATCGCCTTGTCGATCCGCTCGGACAGCGCGTCCGGGGGCGCCATCGCATGCCCGGCTTTCAGCCGTGCGCGGAAATGCAGCGCAACCGCATTCAGCACCCTGGTCACGCCCCGGCGCGCGGCCGGGCGCAAGGCTGGCAGGTTGCGCTGCAGCGCCAGCGCGCCAAACCCGACCTGCAGTTCGGCAAAGCCATCCGACGACATCTTGTCGTCGCTGGCCGCGAGCCGGGGCACGAGCTGGCTGAGCCGGTCGAGCATGCGGCCACCCAGCTTTGCCTGCTCGCCGGGCTCGCGCCGGGTCGCGGCCTGCGCCAGGTCCTTCCAGCTGGCGCGGATCAGCCGGTGCGCGGCCACGCGGGCGCCGAACGGCCGCGTGGCCATGGCCCACAGCGGCGCGAACAGCATGCCGCCGATACTGGCAAGGCTGCTGTTGAAGGTGCCAAGGAAATTCGTATCGTAGACACTCTGCACATTGGCGAAGGAGGCCGTATTGACCGACAGCAGCATGGCGATCAGGTTGAAGCCCGGCCGCGAGATCAGCATGCCGATGCCCATGTAGGGCACCGCCAGCATGCCCACCAGGGTTTCGAAGTTGTGCGCGTTCGGCACCACCAGGAACAGGTAGAAGGAAGAGACGGCGAAACAGAAACAGCTCCAGCGCAAAAAGGAATGCGCCACCGGCCGCGGCTCCTCGATGGTGGCAAAGAAGCAGCACGCGATCGACGCCACCGCGACCGACCCCGCCCCGTCCTCCCATCCCGAGACGATCCACAGCATCCCCGCGCAGAACACGGCGAGGCTGGTCGAGCACGCATAGAACAGCAGCATGGCGTGATCGTGGTGATGCGCCCGGTCCGCACGGTCGGCTCGGTGGCTACTGCGGCCGCGGTGCGCCGCCGCCGCGCCCGCCGCCTGGTCGCCGATGCCGCGCTGCAAGGCGTGGCAGTCTTCGCACACCTCCGCCAGCTTGCGCAGGTGATCGTTGGCGGTGGCGACCAGGCCGGCATGCCAGCCCGGCGCCTTCCCGTATCCGGCCCACGGCCCGGCCGCCGGCTCCAGCGCGGGCGGCGGGCCATCGAAGCCAGCGCGGATCCAGCCCGACATGTCGGCCATATGGCGTGCCAGGTGCTCCGGAATGCCGGCCGTGTGGCGCCGCAGGGCCTGCAGGACAGCCGCCAGCGAAGACAGCACAGGCAGCAGCATCGTCATCCGCTCGCGCAAGGCGCGCGCATGGCGCAGGGTGTCCGCGCTTTCCGTGTCGTAGGACAGCTGTGTGATCAACTGGTCCAGCGCGAGGATATCGGCGGCCAGCCGGTGGCGGCTGCCATGGCGCGTGGCATTGGCGTCTGGATCGGCGGACAACATGTCGGTTGCCCAGAGCGCCGCGTCCGCCAGCCAGGTGGCGGAGCGGGCGCGCAGCGCCGGTGCCACCTTTGCCGGAAAGACGATGGCGCCCACCATGCCGGCGCAGACGATGCCGATGACAATCTCCTCGATGCGCGCAACGGCAATGTCGAAGACCTGCGCGGGTTCGCTGACCGAGGGCAGCGCCACGATCGGCAGCGTGTAGGCCGCCAGCAGGAACACATAGCTGCGCGGCGTGCGTTGCAGCAGCGAGAGATAGAGCAAGGCGCCGGTCCAGAGTGCGATCGCCCCCATCAGCATGACGGGCGCGTTGACCAGCAAGGGCACCGTGACCACGGCGGCGGTCGCGCCCAGCAGCGTGCCCACCACGCGATAGGCCGCCTTGGAGCGGGTGGCGCCCGTCAGCGGATGCGACACGAAATAGACGGTTGCCATGGCCCAGTACGGGCGGGGCAAGCCCAGTGCCAGCGCGATATAAAGCGCCAGCATCGAAGCGGCGAATGCTTTCAGCGAAAAGAGCCACTGCCGTGCGCTCGGCCAGCTAGGCATGACGCGAACCTGTTGTTTTTTGGGGGGCGCTCGATGTATTCACGCCGGCGTGGCACGCTGGCGGACAGGGGCGATGAACCAGGACGATCGGGCCGGCCGGCTAGGTGTTCCGCCCAAGGCGGCGTGCAACGGGACGCAGGCGCATCGCACGGGGGGCGGCGATGGCGGTTGGGCGCGTTTGCGCACGGGCATTCATCTTGTCTTCCTTGGCTTCCAGATCCGGCGCCGGGTTCCTGCAACGGCAGCCCGGCGCCGCATAGAAAAGAAGTGTAGCCAACTGGCGGCCATTCCGAACATGATTTAAAATTGCCAATCATATTCGCTTTTTTCATGGCAAAGGAAGTCCCCCATGCCCATCGATATCCGTGCCCTGCGGTACTTTGTGGAAACCGTGCGCCTCAAGAGCTTCACCCAGGCGGCAACCTCCCTGTTCGTCACGCAGTCCACCATCAGCAAGATGGTGCGGCAGCTGGAAGACGAGATTGGCCAGCCGCTGCTGATCCGCGCGGGCAAGCAGGTCCAGTTGACCGACGTGGGGCGGGTGGTCTACGAACGCGGGCAGGAAGCGCTGGGCGTGGTGCACCGGCTCACGCTGGAAGTGGCCGACCTCTCCTCCCTGGGCCGTGGCCAGCTCACGGTAGGGATTCCGCCCATGGCCAACCTGTTCTTCTCGCCGGCCGTCAGCGCCTTCCGCCAGCGCTATCCCAACCTGGACCTGAACCTCGCCGAGCATGGCGGCCACATGGTGGAACAGCAAGTGGCGAGTGGGGAGCTTGAAGTCGGCGCAACGGTGTTGCCCAGGGATAGCGACCTTGCCCTGGCCACGCGCGAGTTCGCCAAGTATCCGATCTGGGTGGCGGGATCACGCAAGGCCAGCTGGGCCAAGAACAAGACCGTCACCCTGGCGGCGCTGCGCGACGAGCCCCTGCTGCTGCTGACAGAAGACTTCTCCCTGACCCGGAAGCTGCGGCAAGCCTTCCTCGAGGCCCGCATCGAACCGCGGGTCGTGGCGCAAAGCGGACACTGGGAATTCCTCGCCTCGATGGCGGCGGCCGGGCTGGGCACCACCTTCCTGCCGCAGCCGCTGCTGTCCAAGCTGCAGCTCGAGGACAAGCTGGCCGTGGCGCGGCTGACGGAGCCCACCATGGACTGGGCGCTGGCGCATATCTGGGCGCAGGGACGGTATCAGTCGCACGCGGCGCGGGCGTGGTTGTCGGTATGCGCGGAAGTTCTGGGGGCTTGAGGGTGGGTCTTGTGGGCAGGCGGGGAATGCTGACGCCGCCTTTCCCATGGGAGCGGGAATCAGGAATCGCCTCCGGCGACACATTTACTTCGAGAACGCCTCAAACACCAACTGCCGCAACCACTGGCTGGCCGGCTCCCGATTGTTCCGGGCATGCCAGAGCACGTTGATCACAATATCGGGAATCTTGACCGGGCACGCCGCCGCCTCCAGGCCAAAGGGCTTTAGCGTCCGCTCCGCATAGGCCTCCGGCACTACCGCAATCATGTCCGTCGTCTGCAGGATATGGCCCACCGCCACGAAGTGCGGCACCCGCAGGCGCACCTGCCGCGGCACCCCCGCGCGCTGGATCACTTCGTCCACCATGCTGTGGCCGGTCCCGGCCGCCACGATCGCCACATGCTCGGCGTTGCTGAACGAACCGATCGTCATGCCCTCGCGCGCCAGCGGATGGCCCTTCCTGAAAATGCAGACGTAACGCTGCCGGAACAGGCGCCGCTGGAAGAAACCGGCCTTGAGATCCGGCATGAAGCCGATCGCCAGGTCGACGCGCCCGCTTTCCATCTCCTCGCGCAAGTTGACCGTATGGTTGCGCACCGTGCTGATGGTCACGCCCGGCGCCACCTTCGACAGCCGCTTCATCAGGTCAGGCAGGAAATAGATCTCGCCGATATCCGTCATGGCGATGGTGAAGTTGCGCGTGCTCGATGCCGGCTCGAAGGCTGACTGCGCATTGAGCGTGTTGTGGATGGCACCAAGCGCATAGCCGATCGGCTCCGCGAGATTCTCCGCGAACGGCGTGGGCACCATGCCCCTGGATGTCCGCAGGAACAGTTCGTCGCCAAGCAGCTTGCGCAAGCGATTGAGCGCGTTGCTGATGGCGGGCTGGGAAATGCCCAGCGCCTCCGCCACCGCGGAAACGCGGCGCAGGCGAAGCAATTCGTTGAACACGACCAGCAGGTTCAGGTCGATTTCCCGCAGTTCCATTCCGCCTCCTTTATCACTCACAGTGATATGACGTATCACCTTCCTTCTATTTATTTATTTTACCTGCCGCGCCAATATGCGGACAACGACAGCAAGCATCGTTGGAGACAAAGCCCCATGGAAGTATCCATTCATCCGCTCGCGCGCACGCTCCACGTGCAGCCCGGCGACAACCTGCTGGACGTGCTGCGCGCCAACCAGGTTCCTATTTCATACAGCTGCATGGCGGGACGATGCGGCACCTGCCGCTGCAAGATGGTGGGCGGCCGCGCGCTGGTTGCCGGGCCGGAGGATTCCCGCGCGCCCATGGCGGCGGGGGATACGGTGCTGGCGTGCCAGACCACGCTGGTGGAAAGCTGCGCGATCGAGATTCCCGAACTCGACGAAGTCGTGGTGCACCCGGCAAAGATCCTCAAAGGCACGGTGACCGGCCTGGATGACCTCACACATGACATCAAGCGCGTTCGCGTGGGAATTCCGAAGCCGCTCGACTTCTCGCCCGGGCAGTACGCGACGCTGCAGTTCACGCCGCGCCATATCCGCCCCTACTCGATGGCGGTCGCCCATGGCGCCGATGAACTCGAGTTTCACATCCGGCTGGTGCCCGACGGGCGCGTCACGTCCTATGTGGCGTCGGAGTTGAAGGTCGGCGATGCCATCCGCGTCAGCGGTCCGCTGGGCACGGCCTACTTGCGGCGCAAGTGCGACGGCCCGGTAGTGTGCATTGCCGGCGGCACCGGCCTCGCCCCGATCCTGTCGATCCTGCGCGGCATGCTCGATGCCGGCATGCGCAATCCCGTGCATGTCTACTTTGGTGTCCGCACGCAGGCGGACGTGTATGGCCTGGAGTGGCTACGCGAACTGCAGGCGCGCCACGCCGCGCTGCACGTGCATGTAGTGGTGGCGGCAGCCGGCGACGGCGACGGCTTCCGGGGCGGCGTGGTGACCAAGGCGGTCGCTGACGACTGGGCACATATGGGCGGCTGGCGCGCCTATCTCGCCGGCGCCCCTGTCATGGTCGACGCCGCCTCCATCCTGCTCAGGCAGAGAGGCATCGATCCCGAGCACATCCACGCCGACGCATTCCATGCCAGCGGCGTCTGAGACATCCCGACAACAAACCACACGGAGACAAGCCATGCACGAACAGGCCATGTGCGAACAGGCTATTGCATTCAGGAAGAAGGAATGGAAGGACGAAGGCTCAAGCCGGATTCCGTTCTGGGCCTATACCGACGACGAAATCTACCGGCAGGAGCTGGAACGCTTCTTCTACTCGGGCCACTGGTGCTACATCGGGCTGGAAGCGGAAATCCCGAACCCGGGCGACTTCAAGCGCACGGCGGTCGGCGAGCGTTCGGTGATCGCCAGCCGTGCGGCGGACGGCGAGATCTATGTGGTGGAAAACGTCTGCGCGCACCGCGGCGTGCAGTTCTGCCGCGAGCGCTCCGGTAATCGCAAGGACTTCACCTGCCCCTATCACCAGTGGAACTACGACCTCAAGGGCAACCTTGTCGGCGTGCCGTTCCGGCGCGGCGTCAAGCTCGACGGCAAGGTCAATGGCGGCATGCCAGCCGACTTCGACCCGAAGGCGCACGGCCTGACCAAGCTCAAGGTCGCGCGGCGCAACGGCGTGATCTTCGCCTCGTTCGATCATGCGGTGCCCGAACTGGAGGACTATCTCGGCCCGGCCATCCTGGCCTACTTCGACAGGGTCTTCGATGGCCGCAAGCTGACCATCCTCGGCTACAGCCGCCAGCAGATTCCCGGCAACTGGAAGCTGATGCAGGAAAACATCAAGGATCCGTACCACCCCGGGCTGCTGCACACCTGGTTCGTGACGTTCGGGCTCTGGCGAGCCGACAACAAGTCGGAGCTCAGGATGGATGAGCACTTCCGCCACGCGGCGATGATCTCCACGCGCGGCCAGGGCGGCAAGGGCGAAGTGACCAGCGGCGTGTCCAGCTTCAAGGAGCAGATGAACCTGCACGACGACCGCTTCCTCGACGTGGTGAAGGAAGACTGGTGGGGCACGCCCACGGCGGTGATGATGACACTGTTCCCCAGCGTCATCATCCAGCAGCAGGTGAACTCGGTTTCCACCCGGCATATCCAGCCAGCCGGCCACGGCACGTTCAACTTCGTGTGGACGCACTTCGGCTTCGAGGACGACGATGCCGACATGACCCGGCGCCGGCTGCGCCAGGCGAACCTGTTCGGTCCGGCCGGCTTTGTCTCGGCCGACGACGGCGAAGTGATCGAGTTTTCCCAGCAGGGCTTCGAGCAGAAACCATTCCACCGGACGGTGGCGGAACTGGGAGGACGCGAGATCGGCGATACGGACCACATGGTGACCGAGACGCTGATTCGCGGCATGTACAACTACTGGCGGCGCGTGATGGAGGCTTGAGACATGCTCGACTTTGAAACCTACTCGCAAGTGCTGGCGCTGTATGCGGACTACGCCGCGGCGCTCGACAACAACGAATGGGGGATGTGGCCGGACTTCTTCACCGAGGCGTGCGTCTACAAGCTGCAGCCGCGCGAGAACTACGATGGCGGCTTCCCGCTTGCCACACTTTCCTTCGAGAGCCGCGGCATGCTCAGGGACCGCATCTACGGTGCGACCGAGACCATCTTCCATGATCCGTACTATCAGCGGCATGTGGTCGGCATCCCGCGCATCCTGAAGGCCGATGCGGAGCGGATCGACGCCGAGGCCAGCTATGCGGTCTTTCGTACCAAGCCGGACGGGCTGTCCACCGTGTACAACGTGGGCCGCTATATCGATGTGATCCGGCGCACCGGGGAGGGCTTGAAGTTTGAGTCCCGGCTATGCGTTTTCGATAGCGAGATGATCGCCAATTCCATTATTTACCCGATTTGAGGTGTGCCATGCCGAAGCAATGGATTCAAGTGATGCCACTGGTCGCGATTCCCAAGGATGATGTCGTGGCGGTTAATGCTGGTGGCCGGGAGATCGCGCTTTATAGCGTGGGGGATGAGATTTACGCGACGGATAATGCTTGCAGTCATGGTAACGCGCGGCTGTGTGATGGGTTTCTCGATGGACACGAAATTGAATGTCCGTTGCATCAGGGGAGGTTCGATGTGCGCACCGGGCGGGCTATGTGTGAGCCGCTGACTGGTGATATTGAGGTGTTTGGGGTGAGGGTTGAGGGTGGGGGGGTGTTTGTGGAGATTTAGGGGGGCTTTATTTGAGCGATGTCGGCATCTTGCACCCAAAGGAATACGACATCCCCCTGCGGGGGACGCCGGTCACTTTTCTTTGCGTTCGGCAAAGAAAACTAACGAAAAGAAAGCCGACCCTGCCGGGGGCAGAGCAATCGCGAATGCGAGGTCCAGGGGATTCGTCGTACGGCCACAGTTCTGCTGGCTTCTGCCGGTACCGGCTTGAAAGGCCACGAACCTGCCAGTTTCCAGGATTCGTGGTGGAGCCCCCGGTAGCCGAATGCTTGCCCATTCGACCATCTGCCGTTACCGGCGCGAACCACCACGACACATCGCCCGCCAGTGGTTTCGTGGTGGGGCGGGCGCGGTGGTCAAGGCCTCGGGCTTATCAAAGCGGTGCCACCGCGCCCGCGACGAAATAGAAATTGTGCAGCACTGATAATAAGAAAATTCATCACGCATCGGGACTTGTCCGATTGATCTCGATGAGGCACTAGGCACAAATGGGGGGCGATTTGCGCACATAGCCCATCTTGAGGGAGATCGTATGCAGGAAGACATGCAGCCCATCGGCATTTGGGAGGCTCAACCATGATGCGAAGAATTGCCTGCGTTGGCGACGTACTGGAGCGCGGCGGGAAGATCCTGCCTTATGCAGGCCTAGCTTGTACCTTTGGCGACCCAGGCCACCAGGCCGCACTGATCGGAGGCCAGGCTTACTGCGAAACCTGCAAGAGCACCGGCACGATTGCTAAGTCCGGCGGGCCGCGCCGGATGCAGTTCATGGGCGAGATTGCCCTGGACGGCGATATTGTCCTGTGCCAGTGCCCCACGCCGCCGCGCATTGTTGCTCTGCTTGCCGGCGAAAAGTGGTTCGAAGATATGGGCGCGCGCGACGGGGCATCCGGGTTGCGTGGCTCCGGTAATCCGGGGTTCACAGCTACGGGAGCTCAAGCCTATGGCTGGCATCGGCGCACCGGAAAACATCACCGGGTCTGATTCGCGGGACGCACTGGCATCGCCGCGTTCAGGAACTATTGGAGGCGCGATGGCGAAACGGCTGGCAACGCCAGCGGCGGTCACATTGACCTGTGGAATGGGTCGCGGCTGACGATCAGCAGCACTCCCGGCGTCGTTTCAACAATCGGTCGCAGCTTGGGATGGGATGCGTTCTTTCCCGGCACCCATTATGGGTGGTCGGATCTCGGGCGATCAACGGAGATACTCTTTTGGGAAATCAAGTAGGCTGGCGGCGCTTCGTTGTGACGGCAGCATTTGCCGGCGTCGGCGTGGCCAGTGTAGTCGCATGTTCCGTCATTGATGCGTACCTCTGTGACGTGTTCCTGCGCCTGTGCACGCCGCGGCCTGGGGCATGCGTTGGAATAGACGTGTGCCCTGCTGATGTCCGGATGCTGTTTGGCTTGATCCTGCTGATACCCGTTCCACCGGTTCTGTTTGGGGTGCTGGGGTTCGTGCTCAGCACGCGCGTCGAGAGAACCGGCCTGCTAGCCGTGGCGTTGGTGGCGACAATTCTCACGCATTGGGCAGTAACATTTGCCACCACTAGAATTGTTGCGCTGTAGCAGCTAGGTATTGCGTGACATGAAGAAAAGTAAGTGCGCCCTGCCGGGCGCACCCAAAAGAAAGCGATCCTTGCAGGAGGCTGGTGTATCGGCATCGGCATCCTTGCCCATTCGCCCATTCGCCCATTCGCCCATCTGCCGGTGCCGGTGCCGGTGCCGGTGCCGGTGCCGGTGCCGGTGCCGGTGCCGGTGCCGGTGCCGGTGCGCACCATCACAACACATCACGTCGTGATGGTTTTGTGGTTGGGCGAGCGCGGAGGTGAAGCCCTCGGGCTTATCAATCCGGTGCCACCGCGCCCACGACGAAACCGGTATCGCTTGCAACTTCGTGGCTGGTCACTCTGCGAGCGAAAGACGGCTTGAATCGAGAGATGCCCGCTGGTCCCTGGTGGGTGCACCCTCACTCCACGGCAATCGACGCGCTCTTGATCAGCGCCTGGCTCCTGCCCAGTTCGTCGCGGATGAGGCGGGCGGTCTCTTCGCCATTGCCGCTCTTCACGACAAAGCCCTGCGCGGCGAACAGTTCCTTGGCCTTGGGCGCCGCCAGCGCCTTGGCCATCGCCTGCTGTAGCCGCGCGGTGATGTCCCTGGGCAAGCCGGCGGGGCCGACCAGCGCGATCCAGGCGTCGTAGGCATAGTCCTTGACGCCGGACTCCGCCAGGGTCGGCACGCCGGGCAGGCTATCCAGCCGCGTCGGGGTGCTGACCGCCAGGGCTCTCAGCTTGCCGGCCTTGATCTGCGGCAAGGCGGATGGCGTGGCCAGGAAGGCGGCATTGATCTGTCCGCCAAGCACATCGGTCATCAGCGTATTCACTCCCTTGTAGGGCACGTGCAGCATATCGATGCCTGCCTTGGATTTCAGCAGTTCGCCGGCAAGGTGGAGCACGCTCCCTTTGCCAGAGGAACCGTAGCTCAGGCTGCCCGGATGGGCGCGCGCCGCGGCGATCAGTTCCTGCGCTGTCTTGTACGGCGAGCCCGCACCCACCACCAGCACCAGCGGCGTCGTGCCGATCAGCGCCACGGCCGTGATGTCCTTTACGCTGTCGTAGGGAATATTGCGATACAAGCCGGGGTTGATGGCATGGTTGGACGACACCACCGCGAGCGTGTAGCCGTCGGCGGCGGCGGACACCAGTTGCCGCGTGCCGGGAATGCCGGCCGCCCCTGGAATGTTCTCCACGTAGAACGGCTGCCCGAGGTCCTGGCCCAGCCCCTCGGCCACCACGCGCGCGACCACGTCGGCGGTGGAGCCCGGCGAGTTCGGCACGATCAGGCGCACGGTCCTGGCGGGATATTTGTCGGCGGCGCGGGCGGCGGGCGTGCCGATGACCGGCAGTGCGGCTGCCGCGGACAGCATGGCAGTGGCGGCAAAAAACCGCCCCGCCGCGCGCAGGGCGCGCGAGGTGATGGGGAACATGTCTGTCTCCTGTGAATGCTGTGAATGGCGGCCGGGATCTGTCGCCCCGCTCAGGTGCCGCGATGCCCTCGCTGCCGCGGGGGCCTGGGGTGAATGACTACGAGGCAGGCCGGGCGGTACTGGCCTGCAATTGCCCAAAGGTGCTGATCTGCCCGGCCAGCGCGCTCGCGGCCACGGTGTAGGGGCTGGCGAGCCAGACCTGGCCCGGCCCCGAGCGACCGGGGAAGTTGCGATTGATGGCGCTGATGGTGACCTGCCCGCTGGTGGTGGAAGCGCCCGGCCCGCAGTTGGCGCATGAACCGCAGCCCGGCATGACCAGGGTGGCGCCGGCGGCGGCGAAGGTGTCCATGTAGCCGCGCGCTTCGCAGTAGTCCTTCACGCCGAGGGTGCCGAACTGCAGGAAGAGCCGAGTGCGCGGTGACACCTTGAGCCCATGCTCCAGGCCCCAGCGCAATACCTCGTGGTAGTAGTCGAAATCCTCGCGCTTGCCGGCGGTGCAGGACCCGCCGTAGGCGATGTCCACCGGCACCGGCTGGTCCAGGGTGTCCGCCGCGATGCCGTTGCCAGGATCGCCGGGGCGCGCAACCATGGGCGCGATGACGCCTGCGTCGATGCGGATCACGTCGCGGTACGTTGCGCCTGCATCGCTGCGCATCCAGTCCTCGACGGCGAAGTCGACGCCACGCCGTGCATTCAGGAAGGCCACGGTCTTGTCGTCGGGTTCGACGATGCCGGTAAAGCCGCCCAGCTCCGCCACCATATTGGTCAGCGTGGCGCGCTCGTCGATGGACAAGGCCCGTACCGTGCTGCCAGCATATTCGAACACCATGCCGATGGCACCGCCGGAGCGGATTGCGTCCATCTGCAGCAGGTAGAGCACGATGTCCTTGGCCGTCACGCCCTCGGCCAGTTCGCCCTCGACCTCCACGCGCAGCGTCTCCGGCACCTTGCAGCGCACGTAGCCGGTGACCCAGCTATTGGCGACATCGGTGGCGCCGGCGCCGAACGCCAGGCAGCCGAGCGCGCCGGAATGCGGCGTATGCGAATCGGTACCCACCACCACCTGCCCCGGCAACGCGTATTGCTCGGCCATCAGCGCATGGCAGATGCCTTCCGAACCCGGCGTTTCGCCCGGAAGCGCGTTATGCGAGCGCACCGGGTAGTCGTGCGCAAAACTGCTATGTCCCTGCATCAGGTTGGCCACACCGGGCAGCAGGCCGTCGCGCACATGCGGAAAGCTCTGGGCCGCCAGCACAAGGTGGTCCTGGAAGGCAATGATGTGGTCGGGCCGGTGCAACGCCGCAGGCTTGCCGAAGGCGCGATGCATCAGGTGCGCGCACATGCCGGTGAAATAGTCGTGCGAGAAACGCCAGTCCGCCATCACGAACACGCCCTGGCCGCGCTCAGCACTCGGCGTGCCAGGGAGCAGATGGCGGGCGATGATCTTTTCCACCAGGGTGCGCGGTGCGGCATCGCCCGTTGCCTCCGTGGCCTGCGCACCCTCGCCCGCCGCCGGCCAGTTCGCCGCGCGGCTATAGGCCAGCAGGCCACCGGCGCGGATCACCTGCCGGGTCAGCGCGTCGCGCCCGGTCAGGAACGCCTCGATGGGGATCGCTTCGCCCGCCAGCACCCGGTCGAGCACCGTGAAGTCCGTGGTGGTGAGGATGCCGATGTTGTCGCAGTTCTGCTGGTAGATGCGCTCGAAGCTCTCGGCAACGATCAGGCGGATGCCGGCCGACAACTCGGCCAGCGGACTGGACTCGCGCGAAGACCCCTTGCCGTAGCGCTTGCCCGCTACAGTGACCGCGAAGCCGCCGTTGCGGATCGCATCGCGGCCGATCGGCTGCTCGCCGCCGGCCTGAAAGCCCACATAAGGGAATTGCCCCAGGCGCTCGTCATAGGCGAGCATGATCGTGACAGGCGTGATCTCATCGGTGGAGATGTTGTCGCGCAGCGGGCCCGCTGCGGCCAGGGTCATCGGCCTGCCCTCAAGCTGGGCGCGCACGCAGGCGGGATCTTGCGACAGGTACAGCACGCGGCCGCTGAATCGAATGGTGTCTTCCATCATGGGGGTTCTCGTTCTGATGGCCCCACTATATGTTTTGGCGCCGGACGGGCAAAGTGCGGAGTCGGCATGGCAGCCGTCTCGGTTCGAGACGGCTGCCATGCCTTGCTATCGTTGCTATTGCCAATACCGCTATTGGCACCATTGGCGCTATTGCCGGCAGAGAAACCCCACCAATGCCGCGGCACTGGCCGAAAGCTGCTCGTGCGACTGGAACACCACCACCAGTTGCCGCGTGGCCCAGGCATCCGCCAGAGGCCGCGCCGCCACATCGAGCGTGTTCAGGTAAAGCTCGCCCACCTGGCGCGGCACGATGGCGATGCCCAGCCCGACATGCACCATGCGGCACAGCGCATCCAGGCTGGCCACCCGGATCTTGATCCTGAGCGCTGCGTTCAGGCGTGCAGCCTGATCCGACAACAGCCGGCTCAGTGCGCTCTCATCCCGCAGCGCAACAAACGTCTCGCCCAGCAAGTCCGCGAAGCGCACCGCCAGCGCCGAGGCCAGCGGATGGCCGCCCGGCACCAGTACGCATAGCTGGTCCTCCCGGTACGGCAGCGAGACGAACTGCTCGACGCCCGGGATGGCGTTGCAGATTCCAAAATCCGCACTGCGCTCGCCCACCATGCGCAGCACCTCGGGGCTATGCTGCTCCTCCAGCTCGATGCCAACATCGGGATACACCCGGCCAAAGGCCGCCAGGTCCTCCGGCAGGAACTGCACGATGGCGCCGAGATTGCATACCATCCGCACATTCCCGCGCGCACCCGAGGAAAAGCGCGACAATTCCGCCCCGAGCGCCTCGATATTGCCGATGATGGCCAATGCATGGCGCAGCACCGTCTCGCCCACTGGCGTGACCGTGATGCCGCGCGGATGCCGCTGGATCACCGGCAGGCCGATCATCGCCTCGATCTCGGCGATGCGGCGGCTGACCGCCGACGGTGCAATGAATTCACGCTCGGCGGCGCGGGCAATGTTCTGTTCCTGGCAGACGGCGACGAATAGCCGCAGCGAGGTCAGGTCGAGTTTTCTGAGCAGGTTGTCCATGGCTGCGATGCTACAACGATCAGGCATCGCGGACGATGCCGGACGACGATCGCGCGGCACGCCCGTGCGACGCTGGTTTGTGCTCCGCACAACGCGCTACTTCAATGTCGCCCGCAACGGGATGACACGGCCGTGATAAGCATTATTCAGCCCGCCCCGTTGCTGCCGCACTCCCGACGGCGCAGAATCCGCGCCCCGGCGTGCACTTCCACGCCTAGAATAAATGCTTGCATTGCCCCACAGATCACCAGCCCAGTCTTGCGTCGTAATCCGCGCCGGTGCCGTACTTCGTGCCCGCGCCCTCATGTACGGAGACCTAGATTGCCGCTGCGCCTCGCCTTCCGGTTCTTCCCGTCTTGTTCGCCCGGCTACCCAGGCCGGACGTGTCAGGCCGTGTATCTCGTCCGGACGCCGCCGCAGCGGCATCGGCGCATTCCCAAGGAAAATCCATGGCTAATTTCAGCCCTTCGCGCCGCACGTTCCTGAAGGCCAGCGTCGTGGCCGGGGTATCGGTGTATATCGCACCGATCGGCGGCAAGGCCTTCGCGGCCTTGTTCGAAGAAAAAATCCTGACCCCGGTCCAGTGGGACCCCAAGACCGGCGCCCCGAATTTCCGCATCGACGGCATGGCCAAGGTCACTGGCGACAAGGTCTTCGCCCGCGATATCCGTTCGCGTGACATGCCGCACTGGCCCAAGGCGCAATCGCATGCCTTCATCCTGCGCGCCACCAAGGCGGATCGCAGCTATGCGGGCTTCGACCTGGCGTTGCTGGGCGACGATCTCAAGCCCGACCGCGTAGTCACCGCCGCGGACCTGACGCGCGACGGCGTGGCCTTTCCCGCCTTCTATGGCGAGGACATGCTGCTGCCGGAAGGCAAGACGCCGGCCTATCTCGGTCATGCCGTGGCGATCCTGATCTATCACGATTTCGCCCGTTTCCGCTTTGCCAAGGACAAGCTCAAGTTCCACGACGAGATCATCCGCTACGGCGCCTCGACCGGCCCGCTGGAGCGCGATCCCTGGGGCACCTTCCGCTTCGTGCGGGTGGGCGGCGAGACGCCGTTCGACGATGATGTGTTTTCCAGCCTGAAGAATGCGCCGCTGTTCCCCAGCATGATGCGCAAGCACGAACCGGTCTGGCCCGACGGCAAGGACCACGGCCAGCTCGGCGAGCAGGGCATGTTCCACGCCGGCCAGATCCGCCAGCAACTGGACCAGCCGCCGGCTGACTGGCTGGTGCTGGAGCGCGAGTACAACACGCAGTCCGTCGATACCGCCGCGCTGGAACCAGACAACGCCAACTGCTGGTATGACGCCGGCACGCAGGCGCTGCACATGGTCGTGCCGACCCAGTCCCCCATCGAAGTCGGCGAAAGCGCGGCGGAGATGATGGCCAGGGCCAAGGGCGTGTTCCCGGTGAAGCAGGTGTTCGTCCATCCCTGCTACACCGTGGGCTATGGCTCCAAGGATCACTACAACTTCCCCTTCTATGGCCTGGTGACGGCGCTCTACGCCGACGGCAAGCCGGTGCGCCTGGCCAACGACCGCTACGAGCAGTTCCAGACCGCGATCAAGCGGCACGCCTTCAGGATGCGCTACCGCATCGCGGTGGACAAGAACACCGGCCTGTTCCAGTCCTTCCAGGGCGACTTCGAGGCCAATGGCGGCGGCCGCGCCAACTTCTCGCCCTCGGTGGCAATGGTGGGCGCCACCGCGGCGCAGTCGATCTATTACTTCCCGAAGAACGACCTGACCGCCGTGGCAATCGCCTCGCGCGCCATCGATGCCGGCTCGGCACGCGGCTACGGCACGCTGCAAAGCATGGCGGCCACCGAGATGATGGTCGACGAGTTCGCCGAGCAGCTCAAGCTCGACCCCATCGAGTTCCGCCTGAGGAACGCGCTGCGTTCGGGCATGAAGAATACGCAGGGCGCGATCCCCGCCGGCGCCATCCGCGTGGATGAAGTGCTGGAGGCGGCCAGGGCCCATCCGCTCTGGACCGGCCGCGCGAAGAAGAAGGCGGATTTCGAGGCGAGCCATCCCGGCCGGCGCTACGGCGTGGGCTTCGCCTGCGTGCAGAAGGACTTCGGCACCGGCGCGGAAGCCTCGTTCGCCAAGGTGGAGATGCGCGCCGACGGCACCATCGCCCTGCATCACTGCGGCGCCGAGATCGGCACCGGCATGTCGACCTCGCAGGCGGTGGCCGTGACGCGCTGGCTGGGCAAGCCAGCCACCGAAGTGCGCGTGGCGATCACCGACTGGCCCGACCTTCCCGTCACCGCCACCGGCGATCCTTACCTGATGAGCCAAGCCGACCAGGACAAGCTGTCGGCCAATCCGCGCTGGTCGCCGGCCTACGCCTCGCCTTCCAGCGCGACCAATTCAGCCTACTACTTCACCCACAGCACCCGCGAAGCCGCGCGCGTGGTCTTTATGCACGGCCTATGGCCCGCTGCCATGGCGATCTGGAGCCAGGGCGTCGGCGGCGGTCAGGCCGCCTCGCTGGTGGTGCGCGTGGAGGATGCGCGCTGGGTCAAGGGCAAGCTCACCGCCGGCGGCCTGCAGGCGCTGCCCTACGAACAACTGGCAAGGAAGGCGCACGAGCTGGGCCTGGTCACGGGCGCCACGGTGCACGTGTTCAATCGATGGCAATGGAGCGAGGCTGATTTTGAGGTCGACGGCACGGCTGCCCGGCTGCCCATCGACGGGCTCTCGGTACGCTACGGCGATGGCGCGGACGCCGCGCGCAAGGCGCGGATGACCACCAGCGGTGGCTACCAGGTGCTGGACCGCAAGAAGGTTTACATCGCCCCGACCCAGCGCAACAACGCGACCGTGACCTATTACAGCGCGGTGGCCACGCTGGTGGAGCTGTCGGTGGCCGAGGCCAGCGGCAAGGTGGATATCCTCAGCCACCACTCCATCATGGAATGCGGCTCGCAGTTGTCGCCGGAACTGGTGTCCGGGCAACTCCAGGGGGGCATCGCCATGGGCATCGGCCACGCGCTGCACGAGATCCTGCCGCTCTATGAGGACGGGCCCGGCAACGGCACCTGGAACTTCAACCGCTACCACTTGCCGCGCGCCAGCGACGTGGCGGTGTGGTCGCAAACCGGGATAGTCCTGCCGCCCGTGTCCGACACCGATCCGCCCAAGGGCATCGCCGAAGTGGTGATGATTCCGGTGGTGGGCGCCATCGTCAACGGCATCGCGCATGCCATCGGCCATCGCTTTACCGCCCTGCCGGTCAGCGCCGAAAAGATTCAGGAGGTCCTGGCATGAGCATCGCCACCCAACCGCTTTCCCTCAACATCAACGGCAAGGACGTTGGCCCCATCGACGTGCCGGAAGGCCTGATGATGATCGACTTCCTGCACGAGTACCTGGAACTCACCGGCTCGCGCCTGGGCTGCGGCCAGGGCATCTGCCACGCCTGCGTGGTGATCCTGGACAAAGCCGACGGCAGCAGCGAGGAAGTGCGCGCCTGCATCACCGGCGCGCACTACTTCCAGGGCAAGAAGGTGCGCACGGTGGAAGGCCACGCCAGGCGCAACGACAAGGGCGAGGTAGTGGAACTGTCGCCGGTGCAGCAGAAGTTCCTGGAGCACTTCAGCTTCCAGTGCGGCTACTGTACGCCGGGCTTCGTCAACGGCGCGACCATCCTGGTGGAGCGGCTGAAGCGCCAGCCGGTAGCGCGGGGCAAGGTCGACGAGACCATCGCCGCGGCGCTCGACGACCATATCTGCCGCTGCACCGGCTACGTGCGTTACTTCGAAGCCGTCAAGGACGTGGTGGTCAACACCCCGGGCCTGGTAAAGGAAGACAAGTGATGACGAGCCAGCCCGACTTCCTCCGGCACGCGCGCACCACGCTGGCGACAATGGCCGCGCTGGGCGCGGCCCTGCTGGCTGGCTGCGGCGACCACGCCGCCCCGATCGACACCGCCGCCGACCAGCAGCCCGCCACCAAGCTCTCTCCCGCCGACCAGATCGCACGCGGGCGCTACCTGGCGCGCGCCGCGGATTGCGCCGCCTGCCATACCAGCGCCCAGGGCGCGCCGTTTGCCGGCGGGGTGGAACTAGCCTCGCCATTTGGCACCTTTTACGGCACCAACATCACGCCGGACAAGGCCCACGGCATCGGCAAGTGGAGCGCGGACGATTTCTACAAGGCGCTGCACGACGGGGTCGCGCCGGACAAGCATCTCTACCCGGCCATGCCTTACACCTCGTATCGCGGCTTGTCGCGTGGCGACACCGATGCGATGTACGCCTACCTGATGCAGCTGAAACCGGTTGCCGTGGCCAACAGGCCACACGATCTCAGCTTCCCGTACAACATGCGCGTGACGCTGCCCGGCTGGAACCTGCTGTTCCTGAAGGACCAGCTGCCCGACGCCTCCACCGGCCAGACCCCGCCCTGGCAGCGCGGCCGCTACCTGTCCAATGCACTGGGCCACTGCGCCGAATGCCACACGCCGCGCGCCGCGTTCGGCCGCCTGGACGCGGCCAAGCCACTGGCCGGCGCCGCGCTCGGCCGCGTGGCCGCGCCGGACATCACGCCCGCCGGCCTGGCCGCGCGCGGCTGGACGGGCGCCGACCTGCAGACCTTCTTCGCCACCGGCATCGCGCCGCAAGGCTCGGCTTACGGCGAGATGTTCCCCGTGGTCCATCTCAGCAGCCAGTACCTGAACAAGGCCGACCTCGCCGCGATGTCGACCTACCTGCTGGGCGACCGGCCGCCGCAGCCCCAGCCGCTCAAGCCGGTCAGCGCGGACGCGGCCCTGCTCAAACCCGGCCGCCAGCATTACCTGGCCGTCTGCGCCGGCTGCCACGGCCGCGATGGCGAGGGCAAGCCGCACGTGGCGGTAGCGATGCTGGGCAACTCCACCGTGCGCAACGCCGACCCGCACAACCTGATCGTTTCCATGCTCGACGGCATCGAAGCCCAGAAATTCCCCGGGCTGGAGAGCCTGCAGGACATGCCCGGCTTTGCGTCGCGCATGAGCGACGCGGAGCTTGCCGACCTGGCCAACTACCTGCGGGCGAGCTACGGCGGACAACCCGGCGATGTGAGCGCGGACAAGGTGAAGGCCCTGCGCGCGGAAGCGGGCAAGGGCCATTGAGGGAGAGCACCGGCGCGGACGTGCCGGCGCACTGCCCGGTTCACGGGACGTTGCACTCCGAAGGGTTGGGGCTCAGGAAGGCTGCCGGGCGCTCAGGCGCCGTCGAGGAAGGGGTTGCGCTGGCCCAGGCGCGTCCCGAGCGCATCGGGAGCCAGGCTCATGCTGGCGGCGTCCATTGCCGGGTTGGGGCTGCGGGCCAGCGTCGGGTCGACCGGTGCGGGCGCAACGCCCGGCTGAACCGGCTGTTCGGCACCTTGCGCATAAGGATCGCGCGCGGCCGGCAGCGTCGCCTGGGCCGACGGCGCTGCCGCCGGCGTGGCTTGCACAGGCTGCGCGGATGACACCGACTGGGCGGTTTGCATAGGTTGGGTGGATTGCATCGGCTGAGTCATCGGCATCGGCTGGGCCGGCTGAATGGGCTGGGCCTGCTGCGCGAACAGCGGGTAGGACGCGATCGTCGCGCCAGCCATCAACAGGGATTTCGCCAGATGTTGCTTCATTCGTGTACCTCCAAAGAACGCCTTCAGGCATGGGAAGGACCACTGTAGCGCCGAGGTACCTGACATTTTGTTTGATTTTGCAACAGTCATTTACCAGCGTTGCCATCGACGCCAAGGCGCGTTATCTGCGCGCGCTCGATCGTTGTGCTGCCACCAGAGAGCGGGGACGACTGGCTAGTGTGCCGAGCACCCAAAGCTGTCAGGCGCTTCCTGATCCTCTGCACGGCTGACCGCATGGACGGCAGCTCTCCGTGGCGATGGCCCCTCACCTGCTCCCTAGACCAGCAACGCCCTCTTGTTTTCCAGAAACGCCCAATCGTCGGCATCCGGCAGCGGCCCGTCCCCAATTTTCACCACCGGCCACTTCTGCGCCAGCTTGTCATTGAGTTCAACGAAACCGAGTTCCTCCTCTGTCAGGTCATAGTCATTCTTGATGGCATTGACCGGGCATATCAGGGTGCAAATCGTGCAATTCAGGCAGACCGACGGGTCGATCACCATAAAGTTCGGCCCCTGATGGAACGCATGCACGGGACAGACTTCCGCGCAATCTCCATAGCGGCAGTTGATGCAAGCTTCAGTGACGACGCAAGCCATGGCGACTCCAATGACAAATCCCGGAGCACCACGCCCCGGGGATAGGACGCCGGCAATTTCAGGAGGTCTTGCGGAAGCCGGCCGTACCAAAGAAGACGTTCGGCTTGCGATAGACCGCGAACAGCAGGCAGCCCTCGTCGGAACGGGTTTCGTGCAATGAACCAGGCTGGCGCCAGACGAACTGGCCGGCGCGGCAGATCCCGTCGTGATCGTAGAACGATCCCTCGAGCACATAGCTTTGCTCGATCTCCGGATGCTTGTGGAATGGCAGCACCGCGCCTGGCTCCCACTTGAGGAGCACGGTCATTTCGCCGGCGGCGTCGTTGCGATACAGGACTTTCATCGAGATCTTCTCGAACTGGGAGGGCTCCCATTCGAGGGTATCTGGATCGACATAAACCGAACCGCCGGGGGTCGGCTCCAGTTTGCCCTTCAAACGCTCGCTGAAGTGTTGGTTCTCAATCACGGCAGTCTCCTCTGGACAGTTAGGTAAGTGCAAGCGCGCAAACACGATGCGTCGCACGGAAACTAATTTACTCAATAGTTTCCTTTTAGTCAACCCACCTTCAATGTGTTTTGATATTTATGCTTTATTAGTAACTTTAGTTTCCTTGTTTACCCTACATTGCTTGAAAATGTTTCCCAATTGACTACTATGAACGCGCAGTTCTCGCGAGATTGCGCCCCCGAAGCCAATGACAAGCAGCAAACAGGAGACAGGAGACACCGATGGATGCATACACAAACACGGAGGGCGCCGCAGGTTTGGTCGACACAGCGCACCGATCCAGCGGCAGGGACAGCATGAGCAAGGTGGTGACGGCCAGCGTCATCGGCACCATGGTCGAGTGGTACGACTTTTTGCTCTATGGCACAGCCGCCGCGCTGGTGTTCAACAAGCTGTTCTTTCCATCGCTAGACCCGTTGATGGGGACCATGGCCGCGCTGGGATCCTTTGCCGTTGGCTTTATCGCGCGCCCCCTGGGTGGCGTCGTATTCGGGCACTTCGGCGACAAGGTCGGCCGCAAGACCATGCTGATGACGACGATGTTCCTCATGGGCGGCGGCACGTTCGCCATCGGTTTGCTCCCCACCTATGGCCAGATTGGCATCTGGGCGCCGGTGCTGCTGATCTTGCTGCGCGTGATCCAGGGCATCGGCATCGGCGGGGAGTGGGGCGGCGCGGCGCTGATGGTGATCGAGCATGCGCCGCGAGACAAGCGCGGCTTTTATGGGAGCCTGGTGCAGATGGGATTCCCGCTGGGCATGCTTGCCTCTACCGGCATCTTTGCCTACCTGAGCAGGATGGCGGACGCCGACTTCCTGGCGTGGGGCTGGCGCGTCCCGTTCCTGCTGAGCGCCATTCTTGTCTTCCTGGGCTTTTATATCCGCTTGAAGGTCTCGGAATCGCCGGTCTTTGCCGCGGCGTCGCAGGACAAGGAGCCGCCGAAGATCCCCCTGCTCGAGGTGCTGACCAAGCACCGCCGCAACCTCGTCATCAGTATTGGATTGAAAGTCTGCGAAGTTGCCTGGGTCTATATCCTCACCGTGTTCGTCGTCGTGTACGGGACCACCGTACTGAAAATTCCCAAGACGGTCATTTTGGACGGCGTGCTGCTTGGTGCCGCGCTGGAACTGCTGACGATCCCGTTGTTCGGCCATCTGTCGGACCGCTGGGGCCGGCGCCCGCTGTATTTCCTGGGATCCCTTTTCACCATCGCGGCGGCCTATCCGCTATTCATGTGCATCCAGACCGGCAATCCCGCGATCATTGCGCTGGCCGTGGCAATTTGCATGAATCTGGGCCACGGCTCCATGTACGGTCCACAAGCCGCCCTGCTTCCCGAGCTGTTCGGCACCAAGGTACGCTACAGCGGGGCATCGCTGGGGTGCCAGGTGGCGGCGGGCATCGGGGGCGGCCTTGCGCCCATGCTGGCGACCGCCCTGCTGGCCAGGCAAGGACATTTCGTCGGCGTGGCCATCATGATTGCCGTGCTTGGCCTCGTTACCCTGATCGCTACCGCGGCCAGCACTGAAACCTATCGGGACAACCTCTACGAATCCTGACGGATGGCTGCTTGCGGTGCCGTCGCCTTCCTGGCGCAAGGGCAGCGCAAGCGGCGCCCAAACCCCCTGGGCAACAAACGCCACGCAACAAGGCTTACAATTCCAACCGGGAAACTTGCCCAAGTTTCCCATTCCCCTACCAGACGGGCGAACGGAACTTGCAAGCCATGACGGCAAAAACCCTCGATAAAACACTTCTCGCATCACGGCAGAAGCAAGCCGCTCAGGATGTGAGCACGGCGCCAACAGATGATGAAGAAGCCGTCTGCCTGCGCCTGCGCACGGCACGCATCGAGCATGGCCTTACGCTTGAAGCCCTTGCGGAGCTATCCGGATTCACAAAGGGCTATCTATCCAAGATCGAGAACGGGAAAAAGGCGCCGCCGATTGGCTCGCTGGCTCGCATCGCACGCGCAATGGGCATGGAACTGAGCTATTTCTTTGTCGACACGGATGCCGCGGACGCGGTCTCGCCCGAAAGTGCCGACACCCCCGTCTCCGTGGTACATCATTGGGAGCGCAAACCCGTGTTTCGCGGCGGCAGCGCCTACGGGTACGACTATGTGAGCCTGGCGCACAAGAAGCAGCGCAAGCACATGGACCCCTTCATGTTTACCTTCCCCTCCGAGATCAATCTCGACTTCTTCTTCGAGCATGCGGGAGAGGAATTCGTCTTTCTCCTGTCGGGGAAAGTCGAATTCGAGTTCAAGGTCAAAGGCAAGCTTCAACGCTGCATCCTGGAAGCTGGCGACAGCCTTTACTTCGAGTCCAGCACGCCGCATCGGGGCCGCGCCCTGGAGGGCGATGCACAGGCAGTGGTGGTTGTAATGGAGCCTGCCGAGCCAGACCTCAAGTGAGACGTAGCAAAACAGCAGGCTAGCGAAATGAGTAAGTTGCCCAAAAGGAAACAATGTCATAAGATTGGGAAACAACCCACTCGGAGACAACACCATGCGCATCGCGGTCGTTTTGTATGAACACATTGAGCCCATCGAACTCGCTGTCATCGGGACGCTATCGATGGCGAAACGCGTGACGGAGAAGCTCTCGTACTTCACCGTTTCAGAGCACGGCGGCATGGTCCGGTTGCAGAACGGGCTGCGCGTCGAAACCGACTACGCGTTCGCCGATGCGCCGCCGGCGGATGTCGTGATCGTGACCGGAGGCCCGGGCTGGCGCGAGCAGGTGCATAACAATGGCATGCTTTCGTTTATCCGCCGGCGTCACGCCAGCGGCGAGCGCGTGGCGAGCGTATGTACGGGCGCCATGATCCTCGGGGCCTCCGGCCTGCTCGAAGGCAAGACCGCCACGACAAAGTTTCCTGTCACAGGACCAGAGGAATGCCCGGGCACCACCCTGGCCAGACTATATCCGGACACGCAAGCCGTCCAGGCGCTGGTGGTCGATGAAGGCGATGTCATTACCGGCGGCGGCGTGACGCTCGGCATTGACCTGACGCTCTACCTCCTTGAGCGGTACCTCGGCTCCGAAGTGAGCCACGAGACCGCCCGCATCATGGAGTATGACGCGGCGCTGGACGCCAACCGGCGGCGCCTGCGCACGCTCAGGCATGCTGCCGGACCAGTTGCTTCCTAGCGCGCAGCAGCCGTAGGAATGAGCACGGTCACGCTCAGCCCTTTACCCGCACCTGCATCCTCGTTGGCGTAATCCATTGCGACAGTGCTGCGCTTTGTTGGACCGATGCCGCCTGCGGTATAGTCCTCGCGTTCAATTTCGGTGGAGAGATAGCATGGCGGAGAAAAAGGTTCGGGTGTCGCATATCGGTGTTCCCGGCAACCTGAGTGTCTTGAAACTCAAATCGTATCTGCGGACTGCCTTTGCCGATGCGGCGCAAACGGAGAAAGCGGAGAGTGAGGCGGAGATCCTGCTGGTCAAGGTGCTTGTTCCCCGCCCGCTCGGCTTGCGTGCGGGGGAGAAGCTATTTGACAAGGTGCTGCAAGGCATCGTCGACAAGGACTCCCGTATTACCCGCGTCTCGGTTGAGTTCGTCGATGGCGAAGTTACGCAGCAGACCATTGACGCTAGCATGGCGAGGATCCAGAAGGAACTGGATGAGTTCGGGCACGTCTTGCACGAACGTTCAGAGGATGCGAGCGGGGATTGATCTAGGCCGCGGCGCATGGCAAGCGCAGCTTTCCATGCAACGCGCAAATCGCATCGACACACCAAATGAATCTTCCGCAGAGACTTCGCTATCGTCCTGGCGTTGCGCGCTGAGGCGGGCAAGGGGCACGGAGGGAGATCGCCGGCGACAGTGGGCGTCGACGCTCCCCATGTCGCGGAATGGCGTCCCTACCTACGCGCTCAATTCATAGTCGTCGACCCCGACCACGGTCCGAAGCGTATCGGCGTAGGCCTTGCGTAGATTGCGGGCTTCCCCGGTCCGATCGAACTGCCTGGCGGCTTCGGCAATCAGCCCGGGAAAGGCATTGCGTTGCGCCACGTCGCGGAATGCGAACACACGGCACTGCGTCCCGCTTTTGCCGCACGGATTGGCTTGGGTCAGGCAAAGCACCTCAAGGAAGGCACCATCGGCAAAAGCAACCTCGTCGATGGGCTCCACCACATTCCTCAAGTATTGCCGGTAGGCCAGTTCCTGGCCAGGCAACACCTCGAATCTAAATACGCGGATGCATCCTATATGCTGCGCGATCCAGTTTGAAATCATGGAATCTCTCAGAAATTGTGCCGCATGCCGATCTGGACAGTGCGAGCCGTTGGGTTACCCGGTCCGACAGTGCCCCCGGCGTACAAGCCACCGCCAAGGGAGTACTGTGACCCATTTTTATTGAGAATGCGCCCTGACGCGGCGAACAAGACCGTGCGCTTTGACAATGCGTAGTGGCCGCCGATGGCAATGAGATTGGTGTTTCTGTTGGCCACGCCTTGCGTACGGTCCTTGACCAGCACGAACTGGGCGATAAGCGTGGCCTGCGCACCGACGCCGTACTTCACGCCGAAGGGAAACATGTCGTAGACCTGCTCCGGCCCCTTTGTTGACGGCGTATTCGCCTGGCTATTCCAGTCGCGGTGCCAGCCGGTAAACAGCTTCGCCGGCCCCACCGTGTAGTTTCCCCCCATGGTGAAGGCCTGCAGCTTTCCCGTGTCGGTCGCGTTGCGGTGTGTCACGAAGCCGATGTTGAAGTCGGCGAGGTCGTTCTTCTGCCGCGTGGACACGCCCCACATCCGCCCGGCCCGCTGGTTCCCCGCGACCTCTCCTGGTGCGTACATCACGTAAGTGACACCCGGCCAGCGATCCGGGGACGTCCATAGGATGGAGTTGTCGACCCGCCCGAGCGTGGCACGCGCCACGCCGGCGGGAATAATGGCCGGAAGGCCGCCGGCCAGCCCTGCGTTGAACGCATCGATGTTCCAGAACATCCGGTTCTCGGGAGAGTACTGGCGACCGAACGTCAGCCGGCCCAGCTGCTCGCTGGAAAGACCCATGTATACCTGGCGCCCGAACAGCCTCCCGCCTTGCTGGGACATCCCGTCGTCTGCCCCGAAGCCGCTCTCCAGCCAGTAAACGGCGCTCAGGCCCGGCGAGATGCGCTCGACCCCCTTGATGCCGAAACGCGAACCCCAATCGCTGCCGCTCTGCAGGCGTGTCAGCGTTCCCAGTCCTTGCTTCGAGATATCGAGTGCCATATCCACGACACCAAAGACCGCCGATTCGGCCTTTGCGTCCGAGGTGCAGACCGAGATGCTCAGCCCCGTCACAGCAGCCAATGTTGCGGCATTTGTCTTCATAGCTTTCAAACCGTTAAGCAATACGAGGGCCACACCCCCGCCTGGAACGAGGGAGGGAAGAATTGGAACGCTTGATTGAAGTGCTTGAGGCTTGAGGTGCGCCGACGTGGCCTGCTGTACTACAAGCCGATGGCCGTCGGCCCCGGAATCCGTCGGTGCTTGAGAGCCGGAATGGCTTCGCGGACGCTGCGCAAACGGTCTTGGCTCATCTCGCCGATGACAACGCCTTCGCCCTGGGGCAGGCTGGCAACCACGTCTCCCCATGGGTCGATCAACATGCTGTGGCCAAACGTCTGCCGCTGATTGGCGTGCGTCCCGCCTTGCGCCGCGGCCAGCACATAGCACTGGTTCTCGATCGCTCTCGCACGGAGCAGGATCTCCCAGTGCGCACGGCCAGTGGTTTGCGTGAATGCCGACGGCACGAGGATGAGGTCCACTTGCCGCATGGCCCGGTAGAGCTCCGGAAAGCGCAGGTCATAGCAAATGGATAGCCCCACGCAGCCGAACTCCGTCCGCGCCGTGACCATTTCGGTGCCCGCGACCATCGTCCGGCTCTCGTCAATGTCGCGGGTGCCATCCAGGTAACTGAACAGATGCAACTTGTCGTAGCGCGCCTTCACCTCTCCCGTGGGCCCGAACAACAATATCGTGTTGGTGACCTTTGGCGCTTGCGTGGTAGCCAGCGGGAGCGAGCCGCCCGCGATCCATACGCCGTGCTGCCTCGCCTTGGCGGCCAGGCAAGCCTGGATCGGCCCCTCGCCGAACGCCTCGGCAATCGCGAACTTGTCAGTCTCGTGAAGACCGATCTGGCAGAAGTACTCGGGCAGAAGGACAAGCGTGGCACCGCCGTGCACGGCTTCATCGATCAGGTTTTCCGCGACGGCAAGGTTGTCCGGCAGGCTCGGAGAAGACACCATTTGAATGGCGGCGATTTTCATTTTCCGGCTCTCCGCTTCAGTCCATTTCCGCGTGTGAGGTGGTAACGATCTTGCGCCAGGTCAGGGCATCGCGCTGGATCGTCTCTGCAAATTTCGCGGGGCCATCGCCAATCGGCTCCGCAATCTGCCTGGCAAAGGCATCGCGCACCTCTGGCCGCGCGAGTACCTCCTTCACGCTCTGGCCGATCCTGGACACCACCTGGACCGGCGTTCCACTGGGGGCGCATATTCCTACCCACCCCGTAAAACTCAGCTCGCTCAGGCCCTGCTCGGCCAGCGTGGGCACCGCGGGAAGCTGCGGCAGGCGCTTGGCCGTCCCTGTCGCCAGGCCCTTCACGCGGCCGGATTCAACGAAAGGCAACGCGGAGATGACGCTATCCATCATCAAGCTGACGCGACCGGCGGTAAGGTCCGTATATGCGGGCGTCGAGCCTTTGTAAGGCACATGCTGCATGTCCAGGTGGTTCCGCATTTTCATGGCCACCCCGGCAAGATGCGGCGTCGTCCCGTTGCCGCCAGATGCGAAGTTGTACTTGCCGGGCTCGCGCTTGGCCAGGTTGATGAATTCCTTGAGGGTATTGGCGGGAATTTGCGGGGCTGCCACCCAGATGGTCGGCGTATTGACGATGTGGCTCACCGGGACCAGGTCCTTGATCCCATAGGACAGCTTTGGGTATAGCGCCGTGGCGACCGCCAGGTTCCCGGTAGAGCAAAGCAGCAAGGTGTAGCCATCCGGCGGCGCCTTGGCGACGAATCCCGCGCCGATCGTGCCACCGGCGCCGGGCCGGTTGTCGATAACAAGGGACTGCCCGAGCGCCGTGCTCATCGCGGCGGAGATCAGGCGCGCGACCAAGTCGTTCCCTCCTCCCGCGGGAAATGGCACAACCAGCGTCACGGGCTTGGCCGGCCAGTCGGCCGACACAGCAAGGGTTGGTACCGCGCAGCACAGTGAAGCGAGACTGGCGGCGGCGAGGTGGAACAATTTGGGCATGCGGCATCTCGGTGGCATGAGTGTAAGCTGCTAGAGCTTGACTACGCCTGGGTCGCGAGCCCCCGCCTGATTCCCGGCAACGTATCGCCGTCGGTCGAGGCGCTAAAACAGCAGATGTTGCTCTCGTATCCAGTCGATTCGGACCTCTTCGCCTCGGTTGCCACCTACTTTGACACGCCGCATCTGGCCGGCTTCAAGCTGAACGTTCTCAGCTCCTTGTCCGTGATGTTGCGCCTCGCCTGTGCTGGCGTTGGATACGCGGTGCTGCCCGTTGACCTCATCCGCAACGAGCTCGAGACGGGGACGCTGAGATTTCTCGGGCTCTCCCGGCCGTTCCCGACGCAGACATACTTCGCTTCCTTCATCGATCTGCCGTCGACCCCCTTGCGCCGTATCATCGCCGAGTGCATCCGCGATATTGCGCGGCTGCCGTCGCGGGCGAACGCGTGATGCATGTTGCGCACGCCGATGCACAAGGAATGCATCGGCACACGCACCAGGGCAGCCGGCCGAGGTTTTCAACGAGAAGCATAGTCTTCCTGCCTCCGGGAAAGACCTGGATGGCTATCGAACCCACATCGCCAAGGCGCAGTCATGCGTTCTCAAAAGCCCGCTTCATCGCCATCGCCCCGTCCGTCGTCGCCACCTCCGCCTATGCCTACGACGACTTCGATGCGGGTGTGCAGCGATTCTCCAGCGACTAGCCGGGCTTCCTGTACAGCCGCTTCGCCAACCCGACCGTGCTGACCTTCGAAGCCAAGATGGCAGCGCTGGAAGGCGGCGAAGCCGCGGCGGGTTTTGCATGGAGGACTTGGGCGCATCCCTTTCAATGTGACGAAATATTGCTCTCGACGACGGTGGAAATCATGTCGCTGGTCGCCGTGGGGCTGCGCCCGTCGGTGCATGCGGCATGCCAAAGCCAGTCCGGCGCTGCCGGTTTCCATCACCGCGCTGTACAGCAAGCTCAGCCGGACTGAGCCGCGGCTGGTTCGTGCCCTGGTGCAAGGCAGTGCGCAGCGGTTGGGGCCGGCCGTGCAACCGATGTTGCGCAAGCAGGCGCTATCGGTGAATGGCTAGCGCCAGCGCATTTGTGAGGGGCAGGGTGTTCCGTAGGAGGTTAGAACGCTTTCACATCCTCAATGGTGCATCCCGCCTGTTCGCGCCTGAGCACCCACAGTGTGCTGAATGAACTGAACGGTAGCCGCTCTTCTGATTGTTTCATAGCCGCCCTCATCGCCTAATTTCTCATCGAATTTCGTACTTGTCCGATTGCGGCATAGCGTTTCTCGCTGCACGATGCCGCTCTGGTATTTATGAAATCACTTGCGGGTCTGTGCGCCAGCACTGGCGCAAGGCACATCGGGTTCAAGCCTCATGGCCTTGCGGATCTTGCAACTTCACCTGCGGCGGAGCGTTTTCGCATGGGTATTCGTTTGCCATCGGCTTCCAATCGTACCGTGCGCGTGACGGGTCCGGGCATGCCTGAAATCCTTGGGCGACCCGCCCTGGTTTTTTCCAAGCTGTCTGGCAACGAAGGGATCTGCAGCCTGTTCGAATACGAACTGGAGCTCAAGACCCCCGACGATCGCAATGCCCACTTTGGCCCGGCGGCGGATCTTGATACCAAGGCCCTGCGCGGACAGGAGTTGACGGTGACGATTGCGCTCGATGGCAGCGGCAGCGGATCGTCCGGTGGTGTGGGTGCGGGCGAGCGCGAGATCACGGGGCTTGTCACCGACGTGCGCGGCCCGATCCCGGTGGGCCGGCAGATTGTCTATCGCCTCACGCTGCGCCCGTGGCTGTGGCTGGCGACCCTCACCACGGATTTCCGCATCTTCCAGCAGCAAAGCGTGGTGCAAATCCTCGATACGCTGCTGTCCGACTACACCTTCCCGGTGGAGCGGCGCCTGAATGTGGCGCGCTACCCCAAGCGCGAATACCAGGTCCAGTACGGCGAGAGCGACTTCGACTTCTTCCAGCGCCTGACGCAGGAGTGGGGGATTGCCTGGCACATGGAACACAGCGAGGGCCGGCACCGGCTCGTATTGACCGATGGCAACAGCGCCTTTGTGCCCTTCGCCAGCTCCGCCTATCACGACATCCGCTGGCAGGGCACTGCCGACCGGATCGACGAAGAACACCTGCATGAGTTCGAGTTGCACGACCGGATGGTATCGGGCCAATGGACCAGCTCGGACTACGACTTCGTCAAGTCGCGCGCTGACCTGACGGTACGGGCATCCGATCCACTCGATACCGCGCACGCCAAAGCGGAAATCTATGCGTTCCCTGGCGACCACAGCCAGGCCGCCACCGGTAACGACCCGTGGCAGGAAGGCGAGCAGATTGCCCGCATTCGCATGGAGACGCTGCGCCAGCACGGCACCCGCGCGCGCGGTCGTGGCAACGTGCGCGCCATGGTGCCGGGCTGCACCTTCCGTCTCACGCATTTCATCCAGAGCAAGGCCAATTGCGAGTACCTGATTCTCTTTGCACGATTGTTGATCGAGGAGGTGCCCGAGGCCTCGGGCGGCCAGCAGTCCTGGCGCTGCGAAGTGGCCTTCACCGCCCAGCCTTCCAACGCGTTGTTCCGCCCGGAACGCACCCAGCCGAAACCGAGTACCGGCGGGCCGCAGACGGCCACCGTGGTGGGCCCTGCCGGGGAGGAGACGTGGACCGATGAATACGGGCGTATCCGCGTCCAGATGCACTGGGACCGCCAGGGCAAGCGCGACGCCGGCAGTTCCTGCTGGGTGCGGGTGTCCTCGTCGTGGCAGGGCGAGCGCTTTGGCGCGATGCACGTGCCACGCATCGGCCAGGAGGTCATCGTTGAACACTTGAATGGCGACCCCGATTGCCCATTGGTAACGGGCAGTGTGCCGAACAAGCTGAACATGCCGCAGTGGCCGATGCCCGGCCAGCATGCGCTCTCGGGCTTCGTCAGCAAGGAACTGCGCGGCGAGCGCACCAACACCTTCGTGCAGGACGACACCGAGGGCGAGATCCAGACCCAGCTTCAGAGCGACCACCAGACTTCGTGGCTGGGCCTGGGATTTCTCACCCGTGTGCTGCGCGGCAGCGGACGCAAGGACAAGCGCGGCGAGGGGTTCGAGCTGCGCACCGACGGGCAGGGCGTGGTGCGTGCCAACGGCATGCTGGTCACCACCGAGCCGCGCCGCAACGCCAGCGCCCACCACAAGGACATGGGCGAAACGGTCCAGCGCCTGACGCAGGCGCGCGGCCAGCAGGCAACGCTGGCCGAGCTGGCGCAGGAAAACCAGGCGCAGGAAAGTGCCGACCAGGCCGAGGTGGCGAAGACCATCAAGGCGCAGAACGACGACATCCGCGGCAGCGGCGAGGCCGGCAGTTTCCCCGAACTGGCAGCGCCCCACCTGGTGCTGGCCAGCCCCGCCGGCATCGAGGCCAGCACGGCGCGCTCGACACACCTGGCCTCGGGCGAGCACCTGGCGCTGACCAGTGGTGGCCACACCAGCCTTGCCGTTGGCCAGCGCCTGCTGGTCAGCGTGAGCCGCGGGGTGCGCGTCTTTATCCAGAGCATGGGCTGGCGCCTGGTGGCCGCGGGCGGCGACATCGACCTGCGCGCGCTGCAGGACAGCATCAACTTGCTCGCCAAGCTCAATGTCACGGCCACGGCCAACCGCATCACGCTGTCGGCCAAGGAGGAGCTGGTCGTCAGCGGGGGTGGCAGCGCCACGACCTACAACGCGGGCGGCATCACGCACCGCACGGGCGCGGCCTACACGATCCACGCGGGCAGCTATGCCTTCATCGGCGCGCAGACGCACGCCGCGCAGTTCCCCGACGCGCCCAAGCCGGGCAAGGGCAACCTGGAACTGTTCAACCACTACGCCAACCGGCGCGGGATCCAAGGCGGCGACTTCCGGGTCGAGGACGCGCTGGGCCAGGTGACCATCGGCAAGCTCGACGCACGGGGCTTCGCGGTTGCCAGCGGCATTGCGCCAGGGCCCGCCAAGGTGGTCTTTGGCATCGACCCGGCGGACACCTGGGCCGAGGGCAGCTACGTCGCCAAGCCGACGTGGCCGCCGGCGCAGGCGCTTACCGACGGCGCGCCGGCGCCGGCTGCGGGCGCCGTAGCCAGCCAGTTGCTGGCCACCACCAGGCAAGCCACGCAAGCGGTCCAGGTGGCGCAGCAGGTAGCGGGGGCGGTGAAGGCCGGGCCCGCCGCGCTCGGCCTGTCCGGTGTGCAAACGCTGCTCGGCGCCATGCCGGCGGCAGGCGCGCCGGCGCTGGCCAAGGCAACGCAGCATCCCCGGCTCCCCTCCCTGCACACGCCCGGCTTCGCCTGAGCGACGCGACCCCCTTCACTTCCCCCTTCACGTCTTCGCATTGAATCCATGGCAGACCCGACCCCCGCAGCCAAGCCGCGCGAGCCGCAATCCGCAGTTGCTCCCCTGAACACGATCGCCGTCGAGGACGTCGGCAAGGGCGCCGCCAAGGTCGATGCCTGGCTGCAAAGCGCCAGCGGCGGCGTGGTGACGCTGGCGCGCATCAAGATGGTGGCAGGCAGCTTGCCGGTGGTGGGCAACGCGATGGCGCTGGTGGATGCGCTGGGCGATGTGATGACGCTTGCGCGCAGCAAGTCGCGGCACTTCCTCGACTGGGTGAGCCTCGGCATCAACCTGATCGGCGTGCTGCCCGCGCCGCCGACCATGGCGGCGGCGCGCATGAGCCTGCGGCCCACGCTGGCGCTGGTGCGCCAGGAGCTGCGCCAGAGCGCGAGGGGCATGTTGGGCGATGGCCTGATCGACGTGCTGGTGGGGCACCTGAACGCGACCATCGTCGGCGAGATCGACGACTTCGTGCAAAAGGCGCAAGGCAAGCTGGCCGGCATCCTGAACGACGCCGGGGTGCTGGGCGAGAAGATGACGCTGGAGATCGCCAGCGGCCTGGAGCGGGCGGCGCTGGGCAAACTCGATGCGGCGGGGAACGCGCAGGCGGCGGGCAAGCAAGCCCGCACCGCCGCCAAGCAGATCGTGAACGATCCCAAGGCGGCCATCGTCAACATCTTCGATGCCGCGTGGAACGTCTACAAGGCGGCCGGGAAAGCCGCCGCGAATACCGCGGTCAGGCTGGCCGTGCCGGACGAAGTCCAGCGCAATGTGGTCGCCAGCGCGGCCGAACTTCGCCAGATGGGGCCGCTGCTGCGCGCGCAGATGACCCGGCTCGGCGATCCGGCCGCGCAGCAAAGCATTGGCTGGCTGCTGGCGGTGCTGGCCCAGGCGGTGGCGCGCTGGCGCAAGAAGAAAGGCGCCGGGCAAAGCACCAACGTGCCTGCCCGTCAAACCGGCGAAGCCAGGAAGCGGGCGCACGACGGCGAACTGGGCACGATCAACAACCAGGTACCGGCCAAGGGTGCGCCCGGTTGCAAGAACTGCCCGGCACCGGCCGGGACCGGACCCAGCATCAGCTTTGCCACCGGCGACGAAACCCTGTCGCACACCGATTTTGTGCTGCCGGGGCTGTTCCCCATCGCATGGACGCGCACCTACCGCTCCAGCCTGGCCGCCTATGACCACGGCGAAGCCGGCGCGCGCTGGATCACGCTCTACACGACGCGTTTCGACATCGTCAAGGACGGGGTGCTTTACCACGGCGCGGACGGCCGCAGCCAAGCCTATCCGTTGCCGGACGTCGGCAAGTTCCACCATGATCCCATCGAGGACGTCACCCTGGTGCGGGTCTCGGAGCAGACCCTGACGCTGGCGCGGGGCTTCGAGAGCCAGGAAGCGTACCAGCGCCACGGCCAGCGCTTCCGGCTGACCGGCATCACGCTGCGCAGCGGCGCCGGGGTGGCGCTGCACTATGACCATCGCGTGAACGGTGACACGGTGCTCTCGGAGGTGATCGCCTACCAGGGCGAGACCGTGCTCGGCCACGTCGGCATCCGCCTGGATGACGCGGGGCGCATCGCCGAGCTGTGGCAGATCGCAGGCGGCAAGCTGGTGCGCCAGCTCACGCGCTACACCTACGACGACGCCGGCGATCTGGTGATGGCGCAGGATGAGCATGCCGCGCACTGGGACTACACCTACCAGCGCCACCTCGTCACCCGCTACACCGACCGCACCGGGCGCGGCATGAACCTGCAGTGGCTCGGCGATGGCCCGGACGCCCGCGCGGTGCGCGAATGGGCCGACGACGGCAGCTTCGATACCCGCCTGGAGTGGGACGAGAACATCCGCCTGACCTACGTCATCGATGCGCTGGGCAACGAGACCTGGCACTACTACGACATCCTCGGCTACACCTATCGCATCAAGTACCCCGACGGGCTGTCCGAATGGTTCTTCCGCGACGACGCGAAGAACGTCGTCAAGCACGTGCACACGGATGGCGCGGTCGACCGCTATGCCTACGATGCCAACGGCAACCTCGTCGAGCACATCCGCCCGGATGACAGCGTGGTGCACTACGCCTGGGACGACAAGAACCAGCTCATCAAGATCCGCGACCCCGAGGGCGGCCTGTGGCAGCGCGATTACGACCTGCACGGCAACCTGACCGAAGAGACCGACCCGTTGGGCCACAAGACGGCGTACGCCTACAACAAGGCGGGCCTGCCGGTCGAGATCACGGACGCCAAGGGCGGCAAGAAGCAACTGGCCTACACCCCGTCGGGGCAACTTGCCAACTACACCGACTGCTCGGGCAAGACCAGCGCCTGGAAGCACGGCGAGCGCGGCGAGCTGATCCAGTTCACCGATGCGGCGGGCGCCATCACGCAGTACCACTACGAAGCCGGCCAGCTCGCCCGCATTGTTCACCCCGACGAACGGGTGGAGCACTTCAAGCGCGACGCCGAGGGGCGGCTGCTGGTGCACACCGACGCACTGCACCGGCGCACCGCCTGGCGCTACAACGAAGCGGGGCTGGTTGCCGGACGCACCGATGCCGCCAACCAGACGCTGGGCTACCAGTGGGACAAGCTGGGGCGGCTGGCCGTGCTCACCAACGAGAACGCCGCCAGGACGGAGTTCCTTTACGACCCGGTAGGCCGCCTGCTGCATCAGACCGGGTTCGACGGCAAGGCAACCCGCTACCACTACGAGCCGGCCAGCGGGCTGCTCAGGCAGGTCATCGAGGCCAACCAGCTGCTGACCACGCTCGACTTCGACGCCGCAGGCCGCCTCACGCGCCGCCGCGCCGGCCTGCTGGACGAGGACAACGTGGCCAACGATATGCAAGTGGAGACCTTTGCCTACGACGGCAACGGGCGCCTGATCCTGGCAGAGAACGCCGACAGCCGCTTGCAATGGTTCCACGACGCCGCCGGCAACGTAAAGCGCGAGCACCAGCACTACCACTGCCTGGCGAAGCCCCTGGTGGCCGTCTGGCGGCATGAGTACGACGCGCTGAACCAGCGCATCGCCACCGTGCGCCCGGACGGGCACCGCGTGAGCGCACTAACCTACGGCTCGGGCCATGTGCACGGGGTGATGCTGGACGACCGGGAGCTGGTGCAGTTCGAACGCGATAACCTGCACCGCGAGGTGTTCCGTACCCAGGGCAACCGCCTGGCGCAGGAACAGGTGTACGACCCGGCCGGGCGGCTGCTGGAGCAAACGCTCTCGCAGGCGGACCAAGCCCGGGGCGGCCAGCGGATGCTGCACAGGCAGTACCGCTATGACGCCGCGGGGCAACTCGCCGATATCCGCGACACCCGGCGCGGTGCGCTGCAATACCGCTACGACCCGGTGGGCCGGCTGCTGGGCGCCAACAGCGCGCTGGGCGAGGAAACCTTCGACTTCGACCCGGCGGGCAACCTGCTCCATGACCCGACCACGCGCACCTTCGCCGCGGACCCGGCGCGCGGCAGGCCGGAGTTCCACAGCCGCCTGTCGGGGCGGCCGGCGCTGCTGGACAACCTGCTCAAGGAATATGCCGGCACCCACTACCGCTGGGACGAGCGCGGCAACCTGACCCATCGCGTGACCAACGGCACGGGCGGGCGCTTTATCTGGGACAGCTTCAACCGGCTGGTGGGCTACTCCAATCCGGAGCTGCAAGTGCGCTACCGGTACGATGCGCTGGGGCGGCGGCTCAGCAAGTCGTCGTCGGTCGTCTACTTCGACAACCCCCATGACGGCGAGGGCTACCGGATCAACGAGCGGGCGCGGCTGAACAAGGCACACGGCTGCGCCTTCACGCTCTATGGGTGGGATGGCGACCAGCTGGCGTGGGAAAGCCGCCAGGAGCCCGAGGTGCGCGTGGGGGATTCGTTCCGGTTTGTGCCGGGGGCGGCGCGCACCACGCACTACCTGCATGAACCCGGCAGCTTCGTGCCGCTGGCGCAGGCGGTGCGGCACGAAGGCATCACCCTGCAAGCGCAGCCGGCCTATGCGGAGGAGGACTACGACCTTGACGAGGATCCGCTATGGACGCAGGCCGTCGAGCCGCAGGCGTTTGACGCGATCGCGTGGTACCAGTGCGACCACCTGGGCACGCCGCAGGAGTTGACGGACGAGGCAGGCGAGATTGCGTGGAGCGCGCAGTACAAGGCGTGGGGCGCAGCGCAGCAGGTGATGACGGAGGCGGCGCGCAAGGCGGGGATCTATAACCCGTTGCGGTTCCAGGGGCAGTATTACGATCATGAGACGGGGCTGCATTACAACCGGCATCGGTATTATGATCCGGGTACGGGGCGGTTTATTAGCAAGGACCCGATTGGGTTGGCGGGTGGGATCAACGTTCACGAATACGCGCCCAACCCGACCGAGTGGGTCGATCCATTAGGATTGTGGCCAGGGCAGCCCAGACGCTCGAATGGCCGGTTTGGCTCAGGCCAGAACCCGAACAAGCCCCCACTACCACCAAAGGGATGCGACCTTCACGGCAATGATCTGGACAGCAAGGTGCCGGCGATTGGCTACATATTGCGAGACCGGACGACGGGGGAGATTCTCAAGTATGGGGAAACCACTCGCGGCAAAGCGAGATATATGGATCAGTACCTCAATAGTGAGAACGCCCAAATGATTCCTGTGGCAGCAGGTACCAAGCGAGAGATGCACTGTTGGCAGCATAAGAAAATTCTGGAGTACAAGACCGCGCATGGCGGCGAACGGCCACGTCTAAACAAAAATGACTATTGAGGAGTGGGAATGAAATTGTGGATATCAGGAGAAACGGAGGATGACACTGCGGAGGATTACAGAAAACGGTTCAATATAGTTGAGCCGGAAGTTAACCGGATCTTGGATGATCTGTCGTTCCCCGAAGGTATGGAAAGGTGGTCGTTTATCGCAATCATTCTTTCGGAAAAATTTTTGGACGCATATCCAGAAATAGTACGAAGGTCGTTGAAGCGACGGACGCTGGAATTTCGCCTGCACATTCTTCACGCTGAGTTCAAGCAGGCCAGCCCTGAAAAGCAGATGACGATGATCTTCGATGCGTTGAACCGGTCTGTTGATTTGATGCCGAAGCTTAAAGTCACATTAGAAAGCCAGCAGAAGCTTCGGGCAGCGCTGGCGCAAGCTCGTCGTAGTTTGTTGGCAGAATGATGGCTTTCGGGAGTAACGCATGATGGAGGGCATTGCTTGCGTCGGCGATATGACCGACCACGGTGGTGTGGTGCTGGAGGGATTTGCTGGCACCAATCTGAATGGCAGGCTGATCGCCGGGCGTGGCCACATGGTTTCGTGTCCCAAATGCAAAGGTGTGTTTCCGATCAGTGAAGGCAACCGTGCCTACACCATTGGTGGCACGCCGGTCGCGTTGCATGGAATGAAAACGGCGTACGGGGCCACTCTGATCCCACCTCCACCACGCACAGTGCGGTAGCCGAGGACATCCGCCTGCAGAACGGCGTGACCGACGGGCTGGTCCGCCTCAGCGCGGGCATTGAGGATGCGACGGACTTGCTGGCGGATATCGCGCGGGCGCTGCCTTAACGCGCCCAGGGCGCGTCCACCTCCGTGCTCACGCCATAGCGCTCCAGCCCCTTGGCATGCAGCGCCGGAGAAATCGACCGCAGCGCGGCAATTGCCACGTGGTACCGGTCGATCTCGAAGAAGCGCCGCAGCGCCGCGCGCGTATCGCTGCGCCCGAAGCCATCCGTGCCCAGGGCGGTGAACGGCGCGGGCAGGTACGACGCGATAAGCTGCGCATAGGCCCGCACGTAATCGGTCGCGGCAATGACCGGGGTTGCGCCCGGCAGGCAGCGCTGCAAATGGCTTTCCGTTTCGCCACCGCTGGCGAACAGGCTGGCGCGCTCGCATTCGCGGGCGTCCCTGGCCAGTTCGGAGAAGCTGGTCACGCTCCAGATCTCTGACTTGATATCCCAGTCGCTCGCCAGCAGGTCCGCGGCGGCGATGACTTCGCGCAGGATGGCGCCCGAGCCGAGCAGCCTCACGCTGGTGGCGGCGCCTTCGGGTCCGCGCGTGCCGTAAAGGTACATGCCCTTGATCACGTCGTCATGCGCGTCCTCGCGTAACGGCGCCTGCACGTAGTTCTCGTTGTTGACGGTCAGGTAGTAGAACTCGTCGCGCTGTTCTTCCAGCATGCTGCGCGCGCCGTGATGGATGATGACCGCAGCCTCGCTGGCGAAGGCCGGATCGTAGGCGCGGCAGTTCGGCACCGTGGCCGCAATCAGCTGGCTGGTGCCGTCCTGGTGCTGCAGGCCTTCGCCGGCAAGGGTGGTACGCCCGGCCGTGGCGCCGATCAGGAAGCCCCGCGCGCGCTGGTCCGCCGCCGCCCAGATCAGGTCGCCGACGCGCTGGAAGCCAAACATCGAGTAATAGATGTAGAACGGCAGCATGGCCACGCCGCTCACGCTGTATGACGTGGCCGCGGCCGTCCACGAGGCCAGCGCCCCGGCTTCGGTAATGCCCTCTTCCAGCAACTGCCCTTGCTGGCTTTCCTTGTAGTACAGCATCGAACCGGCATCCTCCGGCTCGTAGAGCTGGCCCATGGGCGAGTAGATGCCGATCTGCCGGAACAGGTTGGCCATGCCAAAGGTGCGCGCCTCGTCCGCCACGATAGGCACCACCCGCGGGCCGACGGTCTTGTCCTTGATCAGGTTGGTGAACAGCCGGACCACGCCGGTGGTGGTGGCGACCGCGCGGTCGTCCGGCTCCATGGCGAAGCGGCCGTACTGCATCAGTTCCGGCATGCGCAGCGCGGGCGCGGTTCGCGCACGCGCCGGCAGGTAACCGCCCAGCGCCTGGCGGCGCGCGCGGAGGTAGGCCATCTCGGGACTGTCCTCGGCCGGCTTGCAGAAACGCAGCGCCGCCACGGCATCGTCGTCCAGCGGCAGCGCAAAGCGGTCGCGGAAGGCCAGCAGCGCGTCGATGTCCAGCTTCTTCTGCTGGTGCGCCGTCATGCGGGATTCGCCCGCCTCGCCCATGCCGTAGCCCTTCTTGGTCTTGGCGAGGATCACCGTCGGCCGGTCCTTGTGTTCCTGCGCGGCGCGGAATGCGGCATACAGCTTGCGGAAATCGTGCCCGCCCCGGCGCAGCGCATCGATATCCGCGCTGCTCATGCTGGCGGCCAGCGCTTTCAGTTCGGGGTCGCGGTTGAAGAAGTGCGCGAGGTTGTAATCGCCATCCTTGGCGCCAAGGTTCTGGTATTCGCCATCCACCATCGCGGCGAAGCGCCGCAGCAGCGCGTGGCTGGTATCCCGGGCGAACAGGGCATCCCACTCGGAACCCCAGACCACCTTGACCACGTTCCAGCCGGCGCCGCTGAACAGCGCTTCCAGCTCATTGATCACCTGCCCGTTGCCGCGCACCGGGCCATCCAGGCGCTGCAGGTTGCAGTTGATCACGAAGGTCAGGTTGTCCAGCTTCTCGCGCGCGGCGAGCGAGAGCGCGGCGAGCGATTCCGGCTCATCCATTTCGCCGTCGCCGAACACGCCCCAGACGCGGCGCGCCGCGGTGTCGGCAATGCCGCGATGGCCGAGGTAGCGCAGGAAGCGCGCCTGGTAGATGGCGCTGATCGGGCCAATGCCCATCGAGCCGGTCGGGAACTGCCAGAAATCCGGCATCAGCCAGGGGTGCGGATAGGAGGAGAGTCCACCGCCGCCTGTTTCCTGCCGGTAGCTGGCGAGCTGGGCTTCGGACAGCCGTCCTTCGAGGAAGGCGCGCGCATAGACACCCGGCGCGGAATGCGGCTGGAAGTAGACCAGGTCGCCCTTGCGCTCGCCCTCGTCCGCGCGGAAGAAGTGATTGAAGCCCACCTCGAAGATCTCGGCGGCGGAAGCATAGCTGGCCAGGTGGCCGCCAAGCTCCCCATAGGCCTTGTTGGCGCGGACCACCATGGCCAGCGCATTCCAGCGGATGATCGACGTCAGTTTTTGCTCGAGCGCCAGGTCGCCGGGATAGCGTTGCTGTTCGCCCACGCCAATCGTGTTCTGGTAGGCCGAGTACGGATTCGCCCTTGGCCCCAGGCCGAGATGGCTCGCATGCTCGGCAAGGCGTTCCAGCAGGAAGCGCGCGCGCGGGGCACCGCTGGCGCGGAAGACGCCGGCCAGGGCGTCGAGCCATTCGCGGGTCTCTTCGTGGTCGGGGTCGTGGCTTTGGCCTGAGGCAATCTCGATGGCGGCGGGCTTTTGCAGGGCACTCATTGCGGTCTCCGTGGGCTTCGTTCTTCTGTATCCGGCGACAGCGTCAAGGATGCCGCGAATCGAGGAATTCATTGTAGGGAGGAGGCCGCGGCAGAAGCTGCCGAATTGGCAAGCGACACCGGCCACTGGCAGCGTAGCGTGCTGCGGCTGGGCCGCTGGCAGCGCAACGTGCTGCGGGGACAGGCGCGCTGGCTGCAAGTGGCGGCGGATGGGCTTGGCGTATCGCGGCCTCAGGCTACGACAGGTGCATCGGCCGGGAGGAAGACGGATGCAGCGACGCCAAAACGGGCAGCGAGGGCCCGAATCTGGCGCACGTTGAGTTCGCGGCGCCCTTTCAGGATTTCCGAAACCACGCCCTGGCTACCGATTTCGGGGACTTGTGCCTGCGTAAGGTGGTGCTGCTCCATCAGAAATCGCAAGGCATCCACGCCGCTTACGGCAGGAAATGCGTAGTGTGCCTGGTCGTAGTCTGCAATCAACTCACCGAGCGTCGCGACCAGATCCGCCAGAGGATGCGATTCGTCTGCCGCGCCCGCATCGAGCAGTGCGTTCATGACGTTGACGGCCTCGTGATAATCACGTTCAGTCCGGATGGGGTGCAGGGGTACGACTTCGGACAAAGCGCGGAAGTGAGCGGTCAGTGCAGCCACGTTCAAGAGGGCTTCCATTCGTCGTACTCCTTGTGAGTCAGGACTTCGCGCACGTAGAGCATCTGGCGGTCGAAGTGAATCGCGGTGATGAGACGGTATTTGTTGCCACCAAAGTCGAAGACGTAGAAATTTCCCACACGATCGGTAGCGTCAAAGGTTGCCTTCAAGTGGGCATAGCTGCCGAAGCTGGTGGCCTCGACCAGTTTGCGCCAAGCCTGTAAGGGTACTTTGGCATCCGGATATCGGGCCGCGAAATCCACCAGGGTTTTGTTAGAGATCACGCGCATGACGGCAGTGTATCTCAAATTGAGATTACCCGCGCAAGGGCCAGTATTACCGCCGGCTAGCCTTAGCCAGCAGGACGGCTGTGGCTGAACGCCACCACCAGGCCGGCCGAGTCATCCTGGACCGTGCCATCGGCATGTATCAAGCACCACTCATGCTCGATAGGCATTCTCAGACGCTTGCCCGCGCCTGAGCCACCGCAGCGCAGACTTGGCCCTGATCACGCCCACGCCATCCTCAATGTCGATGTTGGCGCCATAGCGTCGAATCGTCTGCCTTTATACTGCGGCATGGCCTACGATCTCACCGACAAACTCGTCATCGGCATCTCGTCCCGAGCGCTATTCGACCTCGAGCACGAGAACGGTATCTATCAATCCGAAGGCGTGGCTTCCTACTCCGCCTACCAGCGCCAGCATGAGGACGAGCCCCTGCTGCCGGGCACGGCCTTCCCGCTGGTGCAGGCGCTGCTCGAACTCAATCACCTGATCCCGGACCGCAGGCTGGTCGAGGTGGTGGTGATCTCACGCAATTCGCCCGACACCGGGCTGCGCGCGTTCAACGCCATCGAGACGCATCGGCTGGACATCACCCGCGCGGCCTTCACCGGCGGCGAGCCGATCTCTCGATACCTGCAAGCCTTCAAGGTAGACCTGTTCCTCTCGCGCGAAGCCTCCGACGTACAGGCCGCCATCGACGGTGGCGTGGCCGCGGCCCAGCTTTACGCCGCGCCCGCCGACTATCACGCCCCCGCCGGCCAGATCCGCATCGCCTTCGACGGCGACGCCGTGCTGTTCTCGCCCGAGTCCGAGCAGATTTTCAAGCAGAAAGGGCTGGAGGCCTTTACCCGGCATGAGCAGAAACACCGCCACAAGGCCATGGCCGAAGGGCCGTTCGCCAAGCTGCTGCTCCGGCTGGCGGAGATCCAGTCGCATTTCGAGCCGGGACAGTGCCCGGTGCGCATCGCCATCGTGACTGCGCGCAACAGCCCGGCGCACACGCGGGTGGTGCATACCTTGCGGGCGTGGAACGTCAGCATCGACGAGGCGTTCTTCCTGGGCGGGCTGCCCAAGGACCAGGTCCTGCAGGCCTTCGGCGCGCATATGTTCTTCGATGACCAGGAGGGACATGTGGAACTGGCTTCGGCGGTGGTGCCGTCGGGGCGGGTACCTTATAAGGGCGGCGAACTGGGCGGCGGCAAGCGGCGTACGGCTGCGCGCAAGCGCGTGACGAACCCGCGGGCCGATGCGCCCCCTGTAGACACGTCTGAGTCCGCTGCCTCTTCCGTTGAATGAAAACGTTCGCCCTTTACCTCGTCACTGCCTGCGCGGAAATCCTCGGCTGCTATCTGCCTTACCTGTGGTTGCGCCAGGGCGCCAGCGCCTGGATCCTGATCCCCGGCGCCCTGGCGCTGGTGTTGTTTGCCTGGCTGCTGTCGTTGCACCCGGACGCGTCCGGGCGGGTCTATGCGGCTTATGGCGGGATTTACATCGCGGTCGCTATCGCGTGGTTATGGCTGGTGGATGGGGTGCGGCCCAGCCACTGGGATCTGGCCGGGGTGGCGGTGGCAATTGCGGGCATGGCGATTATCGTGTTCCAGCCACGGTGAGATAAAGCGGGCATGGATAGGTACGAGGCTGCAGGCACGGCCTCGCTATAATGAACGCCGCGCCCCCCCGCGGACGGCACTTTTTTCTTTGGCGGCCCGCCGTTGCCTGACTCATATGATGACCCTGATTGAAGCGTTCGGTCTTGTCGAACGTCTGCCTGCCAGAGAACGCCTTATTGTTGGCCGCCCTGACGAGAAACGCACGTACTGGTCCTCCGGGAGCATTGAGAGCGCGGACCTGGTGAAAGACCTTGACCCGAGCGTCATTCAAGCCGTCGACGAGTTCCGCGCTGGCAACGGCAATCTCAGGGTCATCATCTTCAGAAAAGGCGATGCCGTCGATCTCGTGGTGGCGATGGGCGTCGACTCCCTGGACGCCATTGCAGATGCGCTTGCGATTGCCGATCAGGAGCGGGCGCGCCGCCGCACTCGCTGACCGGCACGGTGCATCCGGGGCCGCTCAGGCCGCCACGCGCACCGCCTCGCCCCGATACCGGGCCAGCAGCTCCGCCCGGCGTGCCGCCACTTTTTCCATATTGGCTTCCTTGACATGCCCGAAGCCACGGATGTCGTCGGGCAGGCTGGCCAGCGCCACCGCCGTGTCCAGGCGATCGGCACTCAACGTTGCGCCAAACTCTTCCACCATGGCGATGTAATCCTCGATCAGTTTGCGCTCCGCGCGCCGCTCGGCGGTCTTGCCGAACACGTCGAAGGCGGTGCCGCGCAAGCCCTTGGCGCGTGCCAGCAAACGGAATGCGGTCAGCATGGCCGGGCCGAAGCGGCGCTTGACCAGGTGGCCATGCGAGTCCTGCTTGGCCAGCAGCGGGGGGGCCAGGTGGAAGCTGAGCTGGTAGTCACGGCCAGGTTCGCCTTCGAACTGCGCGCGCAGTTTGTCCAGGAAGGCGGGGTCGGCGTACAGGCGGGCGACCTCGTACTCATCCTTGTAGGCCATCAGCTTGGCCAGGTTGTGCGCCACGGCTTCGCTGAGCGGCAGGCGGGCATTGGCACCCACGCGCGTCTCGGCGGCGCGCACGCCGTCGACCACGGCACGGTACCGGGCGGCGTATGCCGGGTTCTGGTAGGCCGTGAGCAGCGCTTCGCGCTGGCGGATGACGCTATCGAGCGTTTCCGGCATGGCCACCACCTGCGCGCGCGGCGCCATTTGCAATTGCGCGCTCAGCGCCGCTTCGCCATGGTGCGCCAGATAGCGCCCCCAGTCGAAGGCCAGCAGGTTCTTCTCGACCGACACGCCGTTCAGCTCGATGGCCCGCACCAGGCTGTCACGCTGCAGCGGCACCCAGCCTTTCTGCCAGGCAAAGCCGAGCAGCAGCGGGTTGGAGTAGATCGAATCGGCCAGGAGCTTCACGGCCCAGGCATTGGCATCGATAAAGTCGCAGGCTTCGCCGACGCTGGCGCGCAGGTCTTGCTCGGCCGAGGCGCCCGGGAACTTCCAGTTCGGGTTTTTGATGAAGTCGGCGGTCGGCGTGTTGGCGCTATTGATGGCGGCCGCCGTCACGTCGACGCGGGTCTTGGACAGGACTTCGGGCGAGGCCGAGACGATGGCGTCGCAGCCGATCACCAGCCGCGCCTCGCCAGTGGCGATACGGGTAGCATGCAGCGCGGCGGGAGTCGGCGCAATCTGCACATGGCTGATCACCGCGCCCCCCTTCTGCGCCAGGCCGGCCATGTCGAGCACGGTCACGCCCTTTTGCTCCAGGTGGGCAGCCATGCCGAGCAGGCCGCCGATGGTGACCACGCCAGTGCCGCCGACACCCGTTACCAGCACGCCGTAGGGCCGCTCGAGCATGGGCAGCGCCGGCTGCGGCAGCGCGCTGAAATCGGCGCCCGCGCCCTTGCCGCCCGCCGCGGCCGGCTTGCGCACCTGAGCGCCTTCAGCCGTGACAAAACTCGGGCAGAAGCCGTTGACGCAGGAGAAGTCCTTGTTGCAGGAGGACTGGTTGATCTTGCGCTTGGTGCCCAGCGGCGTTTCCAGCGGCTCCACCGACAGGCAGTTGGACTTGACCGAGCAATCGCCGCAGCCTTCGCAGACCGCGTCGTTGATGAAGGCGCGCTTGGCGGGATCGGCCATGGTGCCGCGCTTGCGGCGGCGGCGCTTCTCGGTGGCGCAGGTCTGGTCGTAGATCAGGATGGTGACGCCGGCGGTGTCGCGCAGCTGGACCTGGATGTCGTCGAGCTGGTCGCGGTGATGCACCGTGACGCCGCCGGGCAACATGCTGCCGTCGCCGTATTTCTCCGGCTCGTCGGTCACCACCACGATCTTGCTGGCGCCTTCGGCCAGCACCTGGTGCGCAATCTGCGGCACGGTCAGCACGCCGTCCACGGGCTGGCCGCCGGTCATCGCCACGGCATCGTTGAAGAGGATCTTGTAGGTGATGCAGGCCTTGGACGCGATGGCCGCGCGGATCGCCAGCAGGCCCGAGTGGAAGTAAGTGCCGTCGCCAAGGTTGACGAACACATGCTTCTCGCCGGTGAAATGCATCTGGCCGGTCCACGCCACGCCTTCGCCGCCCATCTGGCTGAAGGTGTCGGTATTGCGGTCCATCCACATCGCCATATAGTGGCAGCCGATGCCGGCGAGCGCGCGCGAGCCTTCGGGCACGCGGGTGGACGTGTTGTGCGGGCAGCCCGAGCAGAACCAGGGCTTGCGCTCCACCGAGATACGCGGGCGCGCGGCTTCGCGCTCCTTGGCCTCGATCAGCGCCACGCGCGCGGCGATGCGTTCGCGCACGTCAGACGGCAGGTCGCTCTTCTCCAGCCGGGTGGCGATGGCCTTGGCGATCAGCGCCGGCGATAGCTCATAGTGCGCCGGCAGCAGCCAGTTGCCGCGCGGTAGCGACCATTCGCCGCCGTGGTTGCCGCGCTCGTCGAACTTGCCGTAGACCTTGGGGCGCACGTCGTCGCGCCAGTTGTAGAGCTCTTCCTTGAGCGCGTATTCGAGGATCTGGCGCTTTTCTTCCACCACCAGGATCTCTTCCAGGCCGGTGGCGAAGTCGCGCGCGTCGTGCGCGTCCAGCGGCCACACGCAGCCCACCTTGAACACGCGGATGCCGATGCGGCGGCAGGTGTCGTCGTCCAGGCCGAGGTCCGACAGCGCCTGGCGCACGTCGAGGTAGGCCTTGCCGGCGGTCATGATGCCGAAGCGCGCGTTGGGCGAATCCAGCACCACGCGGTTGAGCTTGTTGGCGCGGATGTAGGCCAGTGCCGCATACCATTTGTGGTCGAGCAGGCGGGCTTCCTGCGCCAGCGGCGGGTCGGGCCAGCGGATATTGAGGCCGCCTTCCGGCATGGCGAAGTCCTCCGGCAGCACGATCTTCACGCGATCGGGATCGACTTCGACCGAGGCCGTGGATTCCACCACATCGGTCACGCATTTCATCGACACCCACAGGCCGGAGTAGCGGCTCATGGCCCAGCCATGCAGGCCATAGTCGAGGTATTCCTGCACATTGGACGGATACAGCACCGGGATGCCGGAAGCCAGCAGCACGTGTTCGGACTGGTGCGCCACCGAGGACGACTTGGCGGCGTGGTCGTCGCCCGCCAGCACCAGCACGCCGCCATGCTTCGCCGAGCCGGCGGAATTGGCGTGCTTGAGCACGTCGATGGAACGGTCCACGCCCGGGCCCTTGCCGTACCACATCGAGAACACGCCGTCGCGGGTGCCGTGCGGGAACAGATTGACCTGCTGGGTGCCCCACACGGCGGTGGCCGCCAGGTCCTCGTTCACGCCGGGCTGGAACACCACGTCGCTGGCGGCCAGGTGCTTCTTGGCCTTCCACAGCGCCTGGTCCACCCCGCCCAGCGGCGAGCCGCGATAGCCCGAGATAAAGCCGGCGGTATTCAGCCCGGCAGCGCGGTCGCGCGCCTTTTGCAGCATGGGCAGGCGCACCAGCGCCTGGGTGCCGCTGAGATAGACGCGGCCTTTTTCCAGGGTGTATTTGTCGTCGAGGGTAACCGACGCCAGGGCATCTTGCTGGGCTTGGGATAGGGGGGCATTCATCGATGCTGTCTCCGTACGCTCTTATGGGGCTGGAGCTGAGTGTAGGAAGGCGCGCCGATATCGTAAAATCACGAATTCAGAGAGCTGGTATCTGAAAAACACATAGCTGGAGCGCACATGGCGAAAGAACGGCACGGCAAGGAAGAAGGCGGGCAGCGCATTGCCAAGGAAATCACCTTGCGGCAGTTCCGCTACTTCTCGGCGGCGGCGGAAACCGGGCAGTTCTCGATGGCTGCCACGGCCGAGCATGTGTCGCAATCGGCCATTACCAATGCCGTGCTGATGCTCGAGCAGCAGCTCGGCGTGCGTCTCTTCGATCGCTTGCCACACGGCGTGGCACTGACGGCGGAGGGCCACCGGCTACACCAGCGCGCCCGCCAGATCCTGGACGCCGTGCAGGACACCCTGCGCGAGCCGCGCTTCCAGGCGCACAACCTGCAGGGCAAAGTCCGGCTGGCGGCGTCCTATACCGTGCTGGGCTACCTGCTGCCGGGACTGCTGGCGCGCTTTCGCACCAACTATCCGGATGTGGATTTCGACCTGCACGACATGGACCGCCCGGGCATCGAGCAGGCCGTGCTGTCCGGGGAGATCGAGCTAGGCATCGGCCTGCTGTCCAATATCGAGAAGCTGCCGCGGTTTGCCCACCACACGGTAATCCGCTCGCGGCGGCAGCTCTGGGCGTCGCCGTCGCACCCTTTGCTGGCTCTGCCCCGCCTGACGCTGAAGGACATCGCGGCGCACCCCTACATCCTGCTCACGGTGGACGAAGGCGAGCGCTCCACGCTGCGCTACTGGCGCAGCAAGCGGCTGGCGCCGTCGATCGCATTTCGCACCAGTTCGATGGAAGCGCTGCGCGGCCTGGTGGCGCACGGCTTCGGCGTGACCGTGTTGTCCGACATGGTGTACCGCCCGTGGTCGCTGGAGGGCAGGCAGATCGAGGCAAGGCCGATTGCCGACGGCGTGCCGGACATGGAAGTCGGGCTGCTGTGGCAGCCCGGGCGCAAGCTGGAGAAGGCGGCGGACGCCCTGCGCGAGTTCCTGATCCACACCAGCGGCAGCTGACTGCGCCGCTGCGCCGCATCGCCACACCTGGTGTTCCAGATTGGAACACTGCCTCGCGCCGTGGCACATCGGCTACAGCCGGCATAGCCCGGCCAAGCGCCGTCTTTGCCCGGTTTCTGGCGTTCTCGCTCCGTAATGTCCGCCGGGCACAGCTCTTGCGGAAGGGTATCCGTGCGCAAACAAAGCGGCACGACACGCAGTACAGAGCGAAATCACAAATCGGAGCGAGACATGAACATGGCGGAAATCGCCCAGCTGGGCGTTGCGTATCCCTACAAGGAACAGTACGAGAACTATATCGGCGGCGCCTGGGTGGCCCCGGCCGATGGCCAGTACTTCGAAGCCATCTCGCCGGTCACCGGCAAGACCTTCACGCGCGTGCCGCGCTCCAACCAGAAGGACGTGGAAGCCGCGCTGGACGCAGCGCACCGCGCCAAGGGCACCTGGGGCCGTACCTCCACCACCGAGCGCGCCAACATCCTCAACCGCATCGCTGACCGCATCGAGGCCAACCTGGTCACGCTGGCGGTGGCCGAGACCATCGACAACGGCAAGCCCATCCGCGAAACCACGGCGGCCGACCTGCCGCTGGCGGTAGACCACTTCCGCTATTTCGCCGGCTGTATCCGGGCGCAGGAAGGCGGCATCTCCGAGATCGACCACGACACCGTGGCCTATCACTTCCATGAGCCCCTCGGCGTGGTCGGCCAGATCATCCCGTGGAATTTCCCGCTCCTGATGGCCACGTGGAAGCTGGCGCCCGCGCTGGCCGCCGGCAACTGCGTGGTGCTCAAGCCCGCGGAACAAACCCCGGCCTCGATCCTGGTGCTGATGGAAATCATCGGCGACCTGCTGCCGCCGGGCGTGCTCAATGTGATCAACGGCTTCGGCCTGGAAGCCGGCAAGCCGCTGGCATCCAGCTCTCGCATCAGCAAGATTGCCTTTACCGGCGAGACCACCACCGGCCGGCTGATCATGCAGTACGCCTCGCAGAACCTGATCCCGGTCACGCTGGAACTGGGGGGCAAGTCGCCGAACATCTTCTTCGAGGATGTGCTGTCCGCCGACGATGCCTACTTCGACAAGGCGCTGGAAGGCTTCGCCATGTTCGCGCTGAACCAGGGCGAAGTCTGCACCTGCCCGTCGCGCGCGCTGATCCAGGAATCGATCTACGAGCGCTTCATGGAACGCGCGCTCAAGCGCGTGGCGGCGATCAAGCAGGGCCACCCGCTCGACAAGGCCACCATGATCGGCGCGCAGGCCTCGCAGGAACAACTGGAAAAGATCCTCTCCTACATCGACCTGGGCAAGCAGGAAGGCGCGCAGTGCCTGATCGGCGGCGAGCGCAACGCGCTGGGCGGCGACCTGTCCAGCGGCTACTACGTCAAGCCCACGGTATTCGCCGGCCATAACAAGATGCGCATCTTCCAGGAAGAGATCTTTGGCCCGGTGGTTTCTGTCACCACCTTCAAGGATGAGGAGGAAGCGCTGGAAATCGCCAACGATACGCTCTACGGCCTGGGCGCCGGTGTATGGACACGCGATGGCGCGCGCGCCTTCCGCATGGGCCGCGGCATCCAGGCTGGCCGCGTGTGGACCAACTGCTATCACGCCTATCCGGCCCATGCGGCGTTCGGCGGCTACAAGCAATCCGGCATCGGGCGCGAGAACCATCGCATGATGCTGGATCACTACCAGCAGACCAAGAACCTGCTGGTGAGCTACAGCCCGAACGCGCTCGGCTTCTTTTGATATAGCGCAAGAATGGGCGTATCCGCCCATGCCATGATCGGCATGGTGCCCGGGCTGCCGGCCTCCTGCCGCGCAGCGCGGGCGTCCTTGCCAACAGCATCAGGAGTCGAGATGACAGCGATGATGAAAGCCGCCGTGGTGCGCGAGTTCGGCGCCCCGCTCACGATCGATGAAGTACCGGTGCCGCAACCTGGACGCGGCCAGATCCAGGTCAAGATTGAAGCCTCGGGCGTATGCCACACCGACCTGCACGCCGCCGAAGGCGACTGGCCGGTCAAGCCCACCCTGCCCTTTATCCCCGGCCACGAAGGCGTGGGCTATGTATCGGCGGTAGGCGCCGGCGTGACCCGCGTGAAGGAAGGCGACCGTGTCGGCGTGCCTTGGCTCTACAGCGCCTGCGGCTATTGCGAGCACTGCCTGCAGGGCTGGGAAACCCTGTGCGAAAAGCAGGAGAATACCGGTTATTCGGTCAACGGCGGCTATGGCGAATACGTGGTTGCCGATCCCAACTACGTAGGGCTGCTGCCTGACAGCGTGGGCTTTGTCGAGATCGCGCCCATCCTGTGCGCGGGCGTCACAGTCTACAAGGGCTTGAAAGTTACCGATACTCGCCCCGGGCAATGGGTGGTGATCTCCGGCATCGGCGGGCTTGGCCATGTGGCGGTGCAATATGCGCGCGCCATGGGCCTGCGCGTGGCGGCGGTGGATATCGACGACAAGAAACTCGATCTCGCCCGCAAGCTGGGGGCCGAGGTCACGGTCAATGCGCGTACGACCGATCCCGTGGCGTTCCTGCAAAAGGAAATCGGCGGCGCGCACGGCGCGCTGGTGACGGCGGTTTCGCCCAAGGCGTTCGGCCAGGCCATCGGCATGGTGCGGCGCGGCGGCACGGTTGCGCTGAACGGCTTGCCGCCGGGAGACTTCCCCACGCCGATTTTCGATGTGGTGCTCAAGGGCATTACCATCCGCGGCTCCATCGTCGGCACCCGCAGCGACCTGCAGGAATCACTCGACTTCGCCGCTCATGGGGCGGTCAAGGCTACCGTGTCCACCGCGCCGCTGGAGAAGATCAACGAGATCTTCACGCGCATGCGCGCCGGCGATATCGAAGGCCGGGTGGTGATGGACTTTGCTGCCTGAGGTTTGTGGCCTGAACGATCGCCTGAACGGTCTGTAGGCAAGGAGCCACCCGATGTCCAACGCTGATGCCACTTCACCCGACGCGGTGCAACGCGTCGTTGCCACCCCTGCCGCGCTTGCGCTGATCGAGCGCTTGCGCGCTCAGCATGGCGCGTTGATGTTCCACCAGTCAGGGGGGTGCTGCGATGGGAGCGCGCCGATGTGCTATCCGGATGGCGAGCTGATTATCGGCGATGCCGACGTTTGCCTCGGCGAGATTGGCGGCGCGCGGTTTTATATGACGCGGGCGCAGTTCGAGTACTGGCAGCATACGCGGCTGGTGATTGATGTGGTGGCGGGGTCGGGGGGGATGTTTTCGCTGGAGGGGCCGACGGGGATGCGGTTTTTGACGCGGTCGGAGTTGTTTAGCGATGAGGAGGCTGGGAGATTGGACTCAACTTCAACTTCAATTTCAACTTCAAAAGCCTAAAGTCAAAGGCGGTTTCACCCCCCTGCGGGGGGCGACCTACTTTCTTGTCTTGCCAAGAAAGTAGGCAAAGAAGGCGCGCCGGATGGGGCGACTTCCCCTCGTCGTCAGGCAAAAAGAGCGGCCGGGGGCCAAACTCGCATCGCCTTAAGGCG
>NZ_JBFTOX010000046.1:0-77320 GCF_056398185.1 Cupriavidus sp. 05L310 | reverse complement strand
CCACCGGGAGGTGACGGCGCTGTTGCGCTTCTACCTGGGCTATGCAGCGCACGCGCATCTGGAGATGCATGTGAGGCCCGCGCTGATGCCGGCGCCGGCCTTGAATTCGGACCAGGTGAGCCTGGGCTACACCACGCAGCTCAGGCGGCGCAGCGAAGCCGACGCCACGGGCACCAGCGATGCCGTTACCCGCGTGCAACTCGGGAACTGGCGCGGGCACAGCTCAGGAATGCCGGCGCAACGCTGAACCCGCACTGTCAATGAAACGCAGCGATACGCTGCACAAAGAGGATCAACACGATGAGGCGACAGCTTCGAAACGGTGCCCTACTGCTGGTTGCCACCCATATGGCTGGTTGCGGCGTGGGCCAGGCAGTCAAGGACAGCACGGTGGAGGCCACGAAATGGGCCTTCACGACGCAGGTCAAGACCATGAGCCTCGATCTCACCAGCCGGCCGTCGTTAAATGCAAACGGCGCCGGACAATCGTTGTCGACGGTGGTGCGGATCTACCAGTTGAAATCGCCGCAGGCCTTTGAACAGCTGGGCTATGCGCAGTTGCAGACGAATGACCTCGAATCCCTCAAGGCCGATCTGCTAGCGGCCAGGGACGTGGTGCTGCGCCCGGACGCGAGCGTAAGCCTGAGCGAGCCGATGCATGCCGACGCGCAGTATGTCGGGGTCATTGCCCTCTTCCGGAGTCCGGACAAGGAGGCGACCTGGAAACTGATGGTGCCGAAGAAGCAGTGGAAAAAGACCGATCCCGTGAAGATCGAAGTGCGAGGCAGCACGCTGGAACTGGCGGGAGCCTCCTTTGACGGTCCTGCCCGTGGACGGTAGACGGCATCATGCTGGCCGGGGTCGGACCTGGGTACCGGTTCATGGAAACGTCGCGGATGCTGACTATGCGCAGCTGGGTGCCGGGTGGCACTCGTTCCAAAGTGATTGCGTGCCAACGCGCAGTCACTTATCCTCCATCTCATGAACCGCGTGCAAACCCCTTCGATTATTCGCACCATCCCCCGGATGGTGGGTTAGCGCGTGGCCTGAGCACACAAAGCAACCCGCCCCATGAGGCGGGTTTTTTGTTTCCGTCTCCCGGGGCTTTCATCGCCAAGGAGATTGAAATGCAGCCACACAACGTTCCCTCGTCCCGACCACCCGCCACCCTTTATATGGTCTGCGGCAAGATCGGCGCAGGAAAATCGACGCTGGCGAAGCAACTCGCGGCCCGTCCGGCGACCGTGCTGATCAGCGAGGACGATTGGCTGTCGCGCCTCTACCCTGGGGAAATCCGGGCGATCTCCGATTATGTCCGCTGCGCCGGCAGGCTGCGAGACGCCATGACCGGCCACATCGAGGCACTGCTGCTGGCGGGCATGTCGGTCGTGCTCGATTTCCCCGCCAACACGCCGGCCAGCCGAAGCTGGGCCAGGGCCATATTCGAGCAGGCGGGCGTACCGCATCAGCTCCACTATCTCGATATGCCGGACACCTTGTGCAAGGCACGCCTGCGCGCCCGCAATGCCAGCGGCACGCATGCGTTTGAGACCAGCGATGCGCAGTTCGATGAAATCACCCGATACTTCGTTGCGCCATCGGAGGGCGAGGGTTTCCACGTGATCCGGCATGAACCTGCCACTGTAGCCGTTGCCGGCTTGACGCCATCCTCCTGATCCGGCGCAGCATCGAGTGCGGGAGTGCCCTTCCGTTATCATGGCCAGCGGATTCAACCATTGCCGGATGGCCTCCTATGCCGTTGATGTTCGAGCTTGCCTCCCCGCTGCCAGTGCGCGCCAGCCAGGCCTGGCACCGCGCGACCACGGCGGAAGGCATCAACGATGAGTTGTTTCCCTGGCTGCGTATGACGGCCCCGGCCGCCATGCGAGGCAGGACGCTCGACGAGCTGCCGCTTGGCGAGCGCCTCGGCCGCAGCTGGCTGCTGGCGCTTTGCGTGCTTCCGGTGGACGCGGACGACATCATGCTGGCGGAGGTCGGGCCCGGGTACCGGTTCAGGGAAACGTCGCGGATGCTGACCATGCGCAGCTGGGTGCACGAGCGGACGATTCGCGATACGGCCGATGGCTTTTGCGAGGTACGCGACCGGCTGGCTTTCGAGTTGCGGGGGCCTGCAGCCTGGCTGCCAGGTTGTGAAGGCGCAATGGCCGCTGTGGTGAGATGCCTGTTCCGGCACCGGCACGCGCGGCTGGCGCGATGGGCCAGACGTACCAAATCTCTCACGCTGCCCGTTCATTCAAAATAATTCAACAACTGGTTGATATTGTTCCCGCCAACTGCGCCGGCCGACGCCTAGACTTGCTTCACCGGCCCAGCAATCAAACGACCACCGCGATGCAGGCCACATTCAAATATTTCAAATTTCTTTGAGGCCCATATCATGAACGCCAACGCTACCCAGATCGCCATCGTCTACCACAGCGGCTACGGCCATACCGCCAAGCAGGCACAGGCCGTCGCACGCGGCGCCGCCAGCGTCGATGGCGTGGAAAGCCTGCTGATCAGCGTCGACGACATCGACCAGCACTGGGACACGCTCGAGAACGTGGACGGCATCATCTTCGGCGCGCCCACCTACATGGGCAGCGCATCGGCGCAGTTCAAGGGCTTTATGGACGCCACCTCGCGCAATGTCTTCGCCAAGGGCGGCAAGTGGGCCAACAAGGTGGCGGCGGGCTTCACCAACGCGGCATCGCGTTCGGGCGACAAGCTGGCCACACTGCAGCAGATCTCGATCTTCGCCGCCCAGCACGGCATGCACTGGGTCAACCTTGGCCTGCCGCCGGGACACAATAACTCGAAGTCGACCGAGGATTCGCTGAATCGCCACGGCTTCTTCCTGGGCGCGGCCGCGCAGTCGAACGCTGACGAAAGCTCGGATGTGGTGCCCCCGCTGGCGGACCTGCGCACGGCCGAGCACCTGGGTGCGCGCGTCGCGGAAGTGGCGCAGCAACTGGCGGCTGGCCGGCAGGCGCTGGCGACGTTGAAGAAGGCGGCCTGAGGCGCTTCCCGCAAGTCCGCTCCGCGCGATTGAATCGTTTCATGCCCATGCTACACTGCCGGCACCAGGAAACGACGAGATCCGCGGAGTCCCATGAAGAAGACCACTGAAGCGCAGCGCAAGCCGACCCTGAAGGACCTGGCCGAGCAAGCGGGCGTTTCGGTGGGTACCGCATCCAATGCGATGGCGGGACGCGGCGGGCCCTCCGCCGAGACCGTCACGCACGTGGTCGAGGTCGCTCGCAGGATCGGCTACGTCACCAACGCCGCCGCCCGCAGCCTGCGCTCGCGGCGCTCCCGGCTGGTGGCCTGCCTGGTGCCCGATATCACCAACCGCTTCTATAGCGTCATCGTGCGCGCGGCCGAACACGTGCTGCGCGAAGCCGGCTACACCTTGCTGCTGGTAGACACGCATAACGACACCGAACGCGAATGCGAGTTGCTGCTCGACGTTACCCGCGTCGGCGTCGACGGCGTGCTGTTTGCGCCCGGCTCCGAAAGCTCGGCCAAGCTGCAGCAGCAGATCGCGCAAATCGATGCGCCGCTGGTCATCCTCGACCGCGATATCGCCCCGGACCGCCCTAGCGTAAAGGTGGACCATTTCAGCGGTGCGCTGAAAGCGGCGAACTACCTGCTCGACCTCGGCCACCGCCGCATCGCCCTGCTCTTCCCCAGCTCGCACCTGCGCCCCGCGCGCGAGCGCTGGCATGCCTTCGAGACGGCCGCCGCAGCGCGCGGCGCTACCGGCGCACTGGACCTTGTGCGCATCGACACAAGTTCGATGGATGTCGCCTTCTCGCAATGCCTGGCACTGTTCCAGCAGGCTGCGCCGCCTACCGCCATCTTCGGACTGGGCACCACGCTGCTGGCCGGCGCGCTAAAAGCGGCACGCCAGTGCGGCAAGGACATTCCCGGCGACCTGTCGGTGATCTGCGTGGGCGATACCGAACTGGCGCAGGTGCACACCCCCGAGCTGACGACCCTGAGCTGGAGCCTGCAGGATATGGGGCGCCATGCGGCGCAGTTGCTGCTTGCCGAAATGGAACCGCAGGCGCAAGGCAGCGGCGAATCCACCCCCACCGGGCACCTGATGCTGACCTGCGACCTGATCCTGCGCGAGTCGTGCGCCGCAATCGATGCGCGCACGCGCAGGAAGCCGCTACGGCCAAGGGCAAAGAGCGCGGCCAGCTAAGGCTTGCTTCCCACAGGGCATCTTCGCGTCTTGTCTTTATTCCGCGTCGCCGCAGCCAGTCGTTTACCCTTGATTTGAAACGTTTCAATCCTGTGCTATATTTTTCGCATGCCCATCGGCGCGGGGCCATGAAAAGGGATCACCACGGAGACAGGCACAGCATGCCGGACAGCAATCGCAAGGGAATGAACCGGCTTGCCGGCAAGGCAGCCATCGTTGTCGGCGCGGGTTCGATCGGCGCCGACACCAGCAACGGCGCCGCCGCCGCCATCGTCTATGCACGCGAAGGCGCAGCGGTGCTGTGCGTGGACCGCGACCTGGCGCTGGCCCGGCGCACCGCGAGCCAGATCGAAGCCGAGGGTGGACGCGCCAGCGCCTTCGAGGCCGACGTGCGAGACGGTGCGCGGCTGGCAGCCATGGTGGACGCCTGCCGAGGGCACTACGGCCGCATCGACGTGCTGCACAACAACGTGGGCATCGAGGAGATCGCCGAACTCGAAGACATCACCGAGGAATCCTGGGACCGCGTGTTCGACATCAACCTGAAGGGCGCCATGCTCGCCTGCCAGAAGGTGATGCCGCACATGATCGCGCAGGGTGGCGGCTCGATCATCAACATCTCTTCGATCGCCAGCCGCAGATGGGGGCCCATGCCCTTTCTCTCCTACAACGCATCGAAGGCCGCGCTCAACCATATGACGCGCATCCTTGCGCGCCGCTATGCGGCGGAGCAGGTGCGCTGCAACGTGATCCTGCCCGGCCTGATCGATACGCCGCACGCGGCCCATCTCACGGATGGCGACGCGGCGGCGGTGCAAGCCGCGCGCGAGTTCCGAAACAGCCGCTGCCCGATGGGCCGGCAGGGTACGCCATGGGATATTGCATACGCGGCGCTGTTTCTTGCATCCGATGAATCGCGCTATGTGACCGGTCTGGAGATGGTCGTGGATGGCGGGCTGGGTCTGTGACCGGCAGGCCCGAAGCGCCGGACAGGCCCTGTAGCACATCACAAAGAAGCAGGAGACACCCCAATGCCCCACTACCTCGCCACCGCCTCGCTCCTCGTCGCGCTCGCAGCGCCCGTGTCCGCCACGCAAGCCGCGGAATCCCCCGCCGACTATCCTTCCCACCCCATTCGCATGTTGCTGCCGATCTCCGCCGGCTCCGGTGGCGACATTCTCGGCCGGGTGCTCGCGGAACGCATGTCGGCGATCCTGAAGCAGCCCATCGTGGTCGAGAACAAAGGCGGTGCCTCCGGCATCATCGGCACGCAAGCCGTGGCGCGCGCCGCACCTGACGGCTATACCTTCACCCTCGGCGGCGCCACCACGCATATGTTGAACGCCGCCGTCTACACCAAGCTGCCCTACGATCCGGTCAAGGATTTCACCGCCATCGGGCAAGTCGGCACGGCCGCAATCCTGCTGGTGGCCAGCAACGATTTTCCGGCGAACGACCTGAAGGAGCTGGTGGCGTACACCAAGAGCCATCCCAACCAGGTGCAGTACGCCAGCTGGGGCACCGGCTCCACCGGACAGTTCTGCGGCGAAGTGCTCAAGCAGCTCGCCGGCGCCTCGATGACGCATATCCCCTACAAGACCGTGCCGCAGGTACTCAACGACATTGTTGCCGGGCATATCAAGCTGAGTTACGTCGACATGACCTCAGGCACGCCCTTCGTCAAGTCCGGCAAGGTCAAGGCGCTTGGCACCTGTACCTCGCGCTCGCCCAGCCTGCCCGGCGTGAAGAGCTATGTCGACGAGGGCATCGATTTCGACCGTGTGTTCCGCTGGGGACTCTATGTACCGGCCGGCACGCCGAAGCCGATCGTGCGGAAGCTGTCGGACGCATTGAACCAGGTGCTTGCCATGCCGGAAATCAGGGTGCGCCTGCTGGAAATGGGCATCGCCGCCACGCCGATGAGCGGCGAGGAACTCGGCAGGCTGAATGCCCGCGACATCCCGGCATGGAAGGAAGTTGCAAGGACCGCCGGCGTCACGCAGGAATGAGCGGCTGCCCCGCGCCATCGAACCAAACCGGGTCAACACATCAACACATCAACGCATCAACGCATTCACGACGCATCATCACGGAGCCCAAAACATGGATAGTTTGTCTCTAGCCCGCATCCAGACCGTTCGCGATCACATGGCCCTGGAGTGCACCCGGGAATGGGACGCCGTCATCGCCACATTCGCCCACCCGCGCTACGAGATGCACGGCGGCGGCGCGGTCTTCGATGGCGAGGAAGCGGTGCGCGGCTACTTTGCGTCGTCGCGCACACCCTTTCCCGACCAGGCCAACGAGATCATCGCCATTGCGGCCGCGGACGACACGGTGCTGGTGGAGTTCTGGCTCACCGGCACCCATCTCGGCCCCCTGAAGGCAAACGGCACCGTGTACCCGCCGACGGGCCGCGCGTTCCGGGTGCGCATGGCGGCATCGTTCGAGTTCGCGCCAGGCAGCGACAAGATCGTTTGCGAGAGGCCGTATTTCGACCAGGGGGCGAAGTTGCGCTCGCTGGGGCTGGCGGCTGGGTAAAGGGCACTCCCCAGCCGCGGGATCACGGTGGAGGTATCGTCACCTCGCCACTTCGCCATGGCGCCGGCACCTGGCCGGCCCAGCCTTGTTCTATGTTGCCGCGTGGTCTAGCGTTACAGCAGCCGAGCCGCATCGCCGCGAGGCAGTGAATGGGGAGCACGGATGCAACCGCCCGCTACGACACATCAGCACCGCTCGGCACCGCCGCGCCTGACGCCCGACCTGGTGGGGCGCATTGCGCGCAAGGTCGAGGACGCCGGGCCCGCCCCTGGCGTCGTCGTCCACAACGAGGCCGACTACGACGCATCCCTGGATGCGCTATTGGCCGCCGGTGCGTGGCACGGCCAGGACATCTGGCTGTTCGCCTATGGCTCGCTGCTGTGGAACCCGGGCTTTGAGGTTGACGAACAGATGCCAGCCGCCCTGCACGGCTGGCATCGTGCCTTCTGCATCCGGCTCACACGGTTCCGCGGTACGCCCGAACAGCCCGGGCTGATGATGTCGCTGGTACCGGGTGGCAGTTGCCGTGGCGCGCTGTATCGAATCGCCGGGGACCGGGCCATGAAGGTCCTCCGCATCCTTTGGCGGCGGGAGATGACCGTCAAGCCGCCCACCAGCCCACCCCGATGGGTGACCGCCAGGGCGGGACAGACCCCCGTGCGCGCCATCGTCTTTGCCGCCGATCGCAAGGGCCGCAATTTTGTCGGCGGCGTGACCAACGAGGAAATCGCAAGCGTACTGAGCAAGGCAGTCGGCCATTGGGGATCCGGTGCCGAGTACCTGATGCAGACCGTTGATCACCTGGAGCGCCTTGGCATCCGGGATGCCAGTCTCTGGAACCTGCAGCGGCTTGTCGCCAGAAACCTGGCCGATCTTCGAGCCACCTGCACGCAGTCAGGCGCGGGACACCGCGAGTAGCCACGCCGTCAGCCAGCCTGTCAGGCCGGTTCATGGCCAGATACCAAGGTCATCGTTTCCGAATTTTGATAATTGCCGAAACGATGGCTGAAAGTGGCATGAACGGCCCTTCGTGCGTCCGCGATGTCACCTCGGATATCGCGCAGAGATCTGCCGCTGCCCCGCCGCCGGCTGCAAAGACCTACATCGGCTCAAGCACCGAGAGGATGTTGCCCGCCGGATCCTTGAACCACGCAATGACAGGGCCGCCGCTGTCCCGGCAGATCCCGCGTTCGTCGGTCTTCAGCCCAGGCAGGTCGTAGATCTCGAACCGCACGCCGCGCTTGCCCAGCTGTTCCACGGCGCGGTCCACGCTTTCCACGGGAAAATTCAGCACGGTAAACGTGGCTGGCGCATGGTTTGCCTTGGGATAGAGCAACACGTTGTTGCCGCCAGCAAGGTACAGCGTCAGCACGCCCCCGGTCTTTGTCACTTCCAGGCCCAGCGTTCCGCCATAGAAGTCCGTCGCTTTTGCGATGTCGTCGACCGAGAATCCGCTGAATGCATGACTGTCGCGCAACATGGATCGCTCCTTGATATGGCGCAGGTCCCGCCCATTCCGTCCTGCGAGCCTATGGCCCAGTATTGTTCATCGTGGCGGGGGACTCAAGCCGGCAACGCTGCGGCATGCACAGCGGGATGAATCCGTCCCGGGACATGGTGCATGTCCCGCACAAAGTGCACGCTTTCGCGCAACAAGCGCCTGCTCTATGCTTGGTGGTGAAGGGTTTGGCGGCATGGGCATGCTGCCGCGCGGCCGCGGGTGAATGACCGATTCCCTCGATGCATAGCCGGAGAGATCAATGCGCGCCCTGATCTTTTGTTCCGTGCAATTCCTGCTCGCGGTCACGTGGACGCTATACCTCGCGTTTCTTCCGCAACTGGCGGCGCAGGCGGGCATTCCCCGGGAACATGCCGCCTGGATCCTGTTGATGGACCAGGTGATCTTTGTCGCCATGGATTGCGCGCTGGGCATTGCCGCGGATCGTGTCGCGAATGCGATGCGGCATCTTGGCGGGTGGATACTGGCCATGACCGTGGCTTCGTGCGCCGCGTTTGTCCTGCTGCCGCACGCGACTTCACCAGTGCTCCTGATTGGCCTGACCGCGGTGTGGGCCGCGACATCTTCGGCGCTGCGCGCGCCGCCCATGGTGATCATCAGCAGGAGCATGAAGACTTCGGCCACGCCGTTCTTTGTGGCGTGCTCCTTTCTCGGCCTTGGCATCGCCGCCGCGCTGGCGCCCACGCTTACCGTCTGGCTGCGCGGTATATCGCCGACCTTGCCCTTTGTCGTTGCAAGCGCGGGCCTCGTCGTGGCTGTCGCAGCGTTACGCTGGGCCGAGACATTGCCTGCGCCCCTTGTTGACGATGCAGGAATGACAGCACGCGGCGCTGGGCGTGCGCGGATGATCTGGCTGTTCTTTGCTGCCGTCTGGTCCCTGGCGCTGGGATTTCAGATCCACACAACTGTCAACTCGGCGCCGGCATACCTGAAATTCATGCCGGCGTCCGATCTGGTTCGCGTCATGCCGGCATTCTGGATCGGCTTTGCGCTGTGCGTGCTGTTGCCGGGATCCGCAGTCTTCAGGCGCCTCCCGGCCTATGTTCTGCTGCTGGCGGCCACCGCGCTTGGCACGCTGGCCCTGTTCGGATTCGCGTCGGCGGCTTCCCTTGCCGGGGTCCTGGCCATGCAATGCGTGACAGGCGGGCTGTGGGGAGTGATCTTCGGCACCGCTGCGAACGCCGCCATTGATGCAGGCCATGTCGGGCGTGAAGGCTGCTTCACCGGGCTGGTGTTCGCGCTGTCCGCGCTCGCCGCGTTCACACGGATTGCCATCGTCACGTCAGGGGCCAGCAAGCATCCGGAGATAGCGGCCCTGTTGCCCTGGTTGCCGCCGCTTGCCTGGAGCGTAGCTGCGATACTGCTGGCGCTGTTTGTCGCGCACAACCTTGCCTACCTCGCGAGGCGGATGCACGCGACGCGCTGCGCGGCCGATTCCGGATAGGCCGGGATCCAGCCCTCGCCAGGCCCGCATGCGCGGATCTGGCGAGATGCTGGCGTGGCGGGTGCTGCCAGCCACTCACGTATTGGCGCCGTCGGTGTAGACGTCGAAGCTGCGCGAAGGCTCGGCCGATACGCCCCTGCGGTCCATGCCGGAGACCATGCGTCCACCGTCGGTGTAAGGGTCGACCATGCGTCCGCCGTCGGTGTACGGATCGACCATGCGGGCGCCGTCACTGAAGGTGTCGAACTTGCCGCTACGGCCACCGTCGGTGAACGCGTCGGTCTTGCCAGCGCGGAAGTTGTAGCCGTATTTGTCACCGGAGACGGTACTGTCCCGCGGGCCGGAGGCGTAGGCGGTACCTCCCAGGAGAGCGGCGGCAATTGCGGCGGCGGTGATGGCGGTACAGGCGAATTTGCGATTCATGATGTGCTCCTTCGAAGTGGGGGACGAACGCCGCGAAAGGCGCTCTACCTTCCCACAGAGCACACGCCATGCCATGGGCGCGGGGCCACGCGGTGTGCACGGAAGAGCCCAAAACGGGGAGCAAATGATGGGGCGCGGCCAACAACCGGCTGAACGCGTCGGTCGTGGCCCAACACCCTGCGCGGATGGCCTTTTGGTGGCTGATGGCAAAAATGCTGTCAAGCTCCCCGCGCGCGCCTGCGCGCCGGCTGCGCTATCGATTCTGGCTTGCCGTCTCGCCCGCTTCGGAGCGCCGGAGGGCGCGGTCGCATTTTTTCAGCAGCATCCGGGGCGATTGCTCCTCGTCGAGCTTCTTCCCGGCGGCAGCCAGCATCTCTGGCAGAGCAGGGTCGCGCGCCGCCTCGGCCATGGCTTGCCGGTCCCCGGCGTCCAGCTTGCCAAGCTCCGTCTGCAGGGCTGCCGTGTAGCGAGCCGCATTCGCGGGATCCAGCTTCGCGCACGCCATCGGGAAGGCAACGATGGAGGCGTACATCGCCACCTTGAATTCCGGCGTCAAGGGGCCGCAGGACGCGTCGGGTGGGCACTGTGCCGTGGCGAAGCTGCTTGCCGAATGCAGTATCAAAAACATGACGCCGGCTGGCTTTCTGTACATGCCGGTAGCTAGTCCTTATGCCGGCCCGCTCACCGCGTCCCTGAGCGGCAACCAGATTTCCACCGTGCCGGTTCCCGCGACAGGATCGAAGTCCGCGCTATAGCGCTCGAAATCGGGAGCATGCCCCGACTGGAAGCCTGATGCCGGCAGCCACGTTTGCCAGATGGTGCGGCAGGTCACGTGCAGCGTCGAGATATCGCCAGCATGCTCGAACACGGCATAGCGCTGCGGGTCTACCTTGATGGAGCGAAAGGACGGTGGCAGCCCGTCCGGGCTCCGCACCTCGACACCGGCGACATACTCGAAGCTGCCGTCCTTCCCGGGATTGCAGCACAAGCCGTAGGTGATCCAGCCCACCTGGCCCGGGACCTGTCCGATATAGGGAATGAACGTCTGCCAGAGTGCCGGGATGCCCGCGTGCGTGTCCGGCGTGAAACGGTCGCTGAGTCCGGCTACCCATAGCGTCGGGCCGGTTTCGAAACGTGGCGAAGGGAGATCGGCGGCTTTCGGTTCTTGCATGCGTACAGGCTCCGTCAAGGGAATACAAAAGGAACGTCTCAAGGAACGGCTATGGGCGACGCACGACAAGCGCTGCGCCGGGTATCACAGGAAACAGCCCGACAGCGCCTGCGGCGTATCCGGGCTGACCGAGGTTCGGGAGCGAGCAAGTTTGACCATGGCGGCATGGTACCCCGGCGAAGCACTCAGGAGGAACATGCGCACGCCGATAGCGCCCATGCCGGTCTCCGGGCTGCTCAGCCTGCAAGCGTTCGCGGCACCGGCCGCACGGAAGACCCCGTTCGGACGAGGTTGCCTACTACCCCTTGCGAACCGCGAGCGTAGCCGGCGCAGGAAGCGGCGGACGCGTAGCCGCCCGGCCCTCATCAACCCCGGCACGGGGTTTATCCGGATCAGCAACTGCCAAGCCGCGACAGTCTTCCCGCGGCGCGCTGCAGATAATCGCTCCAGGCAACGGATGGCGGCACCAGCCGCACCGATCCGCAGATTGCCCCACATGGAGCTACAACATGACCGTTTCCTCCGAACTCAAGGCACACCGCGAACGCCTTGTGCTTGACCACTTTGCCGACGAAACGCGGCAGGATTTCGACGCGGTGCTCGCTACCTTTCCGCATCCGCACTATGAGCTGATCCCGAGCGGCGAAGTGCACGACGGCACCGATACCGTGCGCCAGTACTACATCGACAGCCGCAAGGCCTTCCCCGACCAACGGCACGAGATCATCCAGCTTCGTCACACGGACGATTCCGTCATCGTCGAGTTCTGGCTGCTTGGCACGCACCGCGGCCCGCTGCGCGGCCTGCCGCCGACGGGCAATGCCTTTCGCTGCCGCATGATCGCGCTGTTCATCTTCGAAGACGAGCGGCTGGTCTGCGAGCGCGTGTATTTCGACACGCTGACGATGATGCGCCAGTTGCTGGCCGGAACGCCGCCCGAGATATTGCCCCGGCTGATCGGCGGCCTGCTGGGGCAGCCGCAGGCGCACCAGGCCGAACCTGCCTTTTGAGCATTGCCACGCTGGGGGGAAAGAGAACAAACAAAAACGATAAAGCAAAGACCACAGGAGACACCGCATGAAACGCGAACCCGATCCGTCCGGCCCGTTGCCGCTCTCCGATTTCGACGGCGCCCGCGGCGCGCCCGCCCCGCAGGACCGCTTGCGCGCGCTGCGCCGCGCGGGGCAGCAGTTCCGCGAACAGTTCCTGGAGGAGCCGCCGGTACGGTTCGCGCGCAGCTTCAACCTTTTGCGAGTCCCCTACCCTGCCTGGTATGCGTTCAACGGCGTGTACTCGCAGCAGATGCTCAAGCCGCACCTGATCCACCTGCTATCGCGCATGACCTTGATCCAGTACGAGAACTTCGCGGGACAGTTGCGCACGCTGTTGTTCACTCCCGCGGACTTCGAGGCGGGCGCCGAGACGCCTTACTTCAAGCGCATGGGCACGCAGACGCCGCAATTCCTGCACAGCACCATCGCGCCCGTCTACGCCACCGTGCCGCAGGCGCTCGAGCGCTGCGGCGTGGCGCCGGAGCAGATCGACTACATCACCTACGATCACCTGCACACGCAGGACGTACGCCGCTGGCTCGGCAGCAACGGCCACGCCGGGCTGTTGCCGAACGCCAGGTTGCTGGTGCACCAGCAAGAACTGGCCAGCGTGCACGGCCTGCTGCCGGTACAGGCCGACTGGTACTGTCCCAATGGCCTGGCGGGCGTGCAGCCGGAACGCATCGTCGCCTTCAGCGGCAGCGTGCGCCTGGGGCGCGGCCTGGCACTCGTGCATACGCCAGGACATACGGAAGGCAACCACTCGCTGGTGTACCGCGCGCCAGACGGCATCCGCGTCAGCAGCGAAAACGGCGTCTCGGCGGATAGCTGGGCGCCTGCGAACTCGCGCCACAACGGCATCCGGCGCTTTGCCCGCGCCACCGGCGCGGAAGTGATCCTGAACGGCAATACCCAGGAGGGCAGCAACGACCAGTACCTGTCGATGGTGCTGGAGAAGACCATCGCGGGCACTTCGGAAGCCCATCCGTTCAGCAATGTCGTGCCTTCGTCCGAGTGCACGCCGTACTGGCTGTTCCCCGGCGCGCCATCCAGCCACCTGTGGGGCGAGACCGCATTCGGCGAACTGGCAGTCGCAAAGACTGCCGCGCTCCAGGAAGACAGGAGCGCCGCGCAATGAATACCGTCACCCTGACAAAGCGGGTCAGCATGGTGGCCGGCGATCCGGCCACCGACAGCGAACTGTTCCGCAAGATCACCTGGCGGCTGCTTCCCCTGCTGTGCATCTGCTACGTTTTCAACTACCTGGACCGGACCAACGTCGGCTACGCGCAGTTGCAGATGCGCGAGGATCTAGGCTTCAGCGATGCTGTGTTCGGCCTGGGAGCCAGCATCTTCTTCCTCGGCTATGCGCTGTTCGAGGTCCCGAGCAACCTGATGCTGGCGAAGATCGGTGTGCGGGCCACGCTGCTGCGCATCATGGGCCTGTGGGGGCTGGCGTCGGCGGCCATGATCTTTGTCAGCACGCCCACGCAGTTCTATGCGCTGCGGTTCCTGATCGGGGTGCTGGAAGCCGGCTTCGCGCCGGGCGTGCTGTTCTACTTCACGCTGTGGTACCCGTCGCGGCGGCGGGCGCAGGCCACGGCGCTGTTTTTCATGGCTTACGGCGCCGCGCCGATCGTCGCGGGCCCGCTGGCCGGACTGGTGATGACCTTTCTCAACGGCACGTGGTCCTTGCGGGGATGGCAGTGGCTCTTCCTGCTGGAGGGCATCCCGAGCGTGTTGCTGGGCATCCTGGCCTTCTTCGTGCTGGCGGACGGGCCCGCCCGGGCAAGGTGGCTGACCGCCCCGGAACAGCAGCGGGTAGCCCGCCTGCTCGAAGAGGACCAGGCCACGAATGGCAACCGCACCAGCCACGGCTTCGGCGCCGCGCTGCGCGACGGGCGCGTGTGGCTGCTCGGCCTGATCTCCTTCCTGGTCATCCTGGGCATCTATGCCTTGTCGTTCTGGCAGCCGACGTTGCTGAAGATGATGGGGCTGAGTGTGCTGCAGGTGGGCTTCTACGCAGTGGTGCCGGCGGTCGCCGGCATCGCGGCCTCCGTCGCCGTGGGACGCCATTCGGACCGCACCGGGGAGCGCCGCTGGCATTTTGCCGTGGCGGCGCTGGTTGGCGCGCTCGGCTTGTCGCTCACCACCATGTTCATGCACAGCCCGCTTGCCGCGGTGTTTTGCCTGGCGCTGTCGTCGGCGGGCGTTGCCAGCGCCTTCACCATCCTGTGGACCGTTCCCGGCAGCATCCTGGCGAACCGCGGCGCGGCCGGCGGCATCGCCATGATCAGCACGATCGGCGGCAGCGCCGGCCTGGTCGCACCGGTCATGGTCGGCGCGATCAAGGCGGCGACAGGCGGCTTTGCCTATAGCCTGTACATCCTGAGCGCCGCGCTGGTGCTGGCCGCGCTGATCTTCGTGCTGGCGTTTCCGATGCGCGCATTCCGCCCCGCCGGATCACGGGGGGCATCGTCCTGACACGTACCCATGTCCACGCCGCTTCTGCGCAGACCGCTGTCCCCGCTCCGGCTTTGCCTGGGTCCGGCCAGACTCACGCATTGCCGCGGCGCGCGTCGAGGCTGAACCGGCCAGCGCCGTAGGCCACGATCTGCAACAAGCCGCCTGCCATCGCGATGTTCTTGAAGAAGTGGATGAACTGGTTCTGGTCCGCCAGGTTGGCATGGAAGGCCAGCGCGGTGGCTGCGCTGAAGACGGCGAGAATGGCGGCAACCAGACGCGTGCGGTAGCCCAGGACCAGGGCGAGGCCGCCCCCCAGTTCCACCAGGACTGCCAGTCCCAGGGCCAACTGCGGAAACGGCAGGCCCACCGACTGGATGTAGCCGACCATGGCCGCCGGCGCGGCAAGCTTGGACGCGCCGGACAGCAGGAAGATGGCGCTGACCAGAACACGGCCGAGCAGCGTCAGGCCCGCCGTGGCGGGGGATTCAGAAAAGGTGCGGCTCCGGGCGTCAAGCTGAGCGGTTTGAGACATGATGATTCTCCATTCGGTTTGGCCGCGCCGCCTTGGCTGGCCGGTTGAAACAAGCGATTCGGATTGGTCTGCGGCAAGACGTGCGCTGCACGGCTGTATTTCCGCATGGCCGTTGCATCACTTTGCGTTACCTTGCATTGCGTTGCGCGGCCGATGGATGAAATGTAGGCGCGTTTTTACGTACGCGAAACTGGGATAATATGGATCGAAACGTTCGATGAAATCGATAAGATGCCCAATCCCGGTACGCCGACGCTGGATCAGCTGAAGGTCTTCCTGACTGTGGTGGATGTGGGCAGCTTTGCCGGCGCGGCACGAAAGCTGAGCCGGGCGACCTCGGTCATCAGCTATACGATCGCCAACCTGGAGAACCAGCTCGGCGTAGCGTTATTCGACCGCACGACCACGAAAAAACCGCAACTGACCGAGGCCGGCCGCACCGTGCTGGCCGAGGCGCGCACGGTCTACCTGCACATTGAGGGGTTGCGCGCCAAGGTAAAGGGCCTGCTGCAGGGCCTGGAGGCCGAACTCCATCTGGTGGTGGACGTGATGCTCCCCGCGGCACGGGTGGTGGATGCCCTGAAGGCATTCCGCGATGCATTCCCCACGGTGGCGCTTCACTTGCACATGGAGGCGCTTGGGGCGGTGGCGCAGCTGGTGCTGGACCAGGGTGCCACGATTGGCGTCAGCGGGCCGCTCAGCGCAGTCACGGCAGGGATCGAGCGCATCGGGATCGGCGGCGTCATGTTGCGGCCGGTCGCGGCTCCGGGCCACCCCCTGGCCAGCGCCAACCCCAATCCGCCAGGCGCCGGACGGCACCACGTGCAACTGGTGCTGTCGGATCGCTCCCCGCTCACGCGTAACGTGGACTTCTCGGTGATCGGCACGCACACATGGCGCCTGGCCGACCTGGGTGCCAAGCACATGCTGCTGCGCGAAGGTATCGGCTGGGGAAACATGCCGGTGCCGATGGTGCAGGAGGACCTCGACTCGGGCCGCCTGGTCCTGCTCGACCTGCCGGACTACAAGGGTGGCCTATACCCGTTCGATGCGATCTACCGGACCGACACGCCGCCCGGCCCCGCCGCCTCGTGGCTGATCTCCCGCTTTGCCGGCCAGGCCGCGGACTGAGCTCCGCCCCTTCAGCGGGATGCGCCGCCGGACACCGGCAGCTCAAAGCAAAACACTGTCCCCCTGCCAGCCCGTTCCACCAGCCGGATCTGGCTGTGATGCAACTGCAGCATGCGCTGGACGATCAGCAAACCCAGGCCGCCACCGCGATGCGCGCCGCCGGAACTGAACGGCCGCTGGAACAGGCTGTCGCGCAGTTCCGGCGGAATACCGGGGCCGGTATCGCTGACCGTGACCGACACCTTGCCCTCGCGCAGGGCCAGGTCGACGTCGATGGCGCCTTCGGCGGGCGTATGGCGGATGGCGTTATCGAGCAGGTTGGTCAGCACGCGCTCGATCATGCCGAGGTCGGCCGTGACGGCGGGCAAGCGCTGCGGGATGCCCGCGCGCAGCCGCAGATGCCGCGCTTCGGCCGGCAGCTCGAACTTCTGGAAGACATCCTGCAGCAGGTCCACCAGTGAAAAATCCTCCAGCGCTGGCTGGACGATGCCGTGCTCGAGCCGGGCCAGCTCGAAGAGCGATTGCGCCAGGCGGCCCACCTTGAGGCTTTGCGCGAGCGCGATGGACAGATAGCGCTTGCGTTCGGCTTCGCTGAGCGTGTCGGCCTTGAGCGACAGCGTCTCCAGGTAGCCATGCAGCGAGGTCAGCGGCGTACGCAGGTCGTGGGAGATGTTGGCGACGAGTTCGCGCCGCTCCTGGTCCTGCTTGGTCAGCGCGCGCCATTGCTCGGCGATGCGGTCCGCCATCTGCGCGAAAGCCGCCTCCAGCGCGACGATTTCATCGCGCGTGTTGGCGGACGGCGGGCGCGGCACGCGCGGCTGCGCCGGCGGCGCGGCGTCGGCATCGAAGCGGCGCATCGCTTCGGTCAGGCGGCGCAGCGGCCGGGTAATCAGCCCGAACGCCATCAGGCCCGCGAACAAACCCAGCAGCGCCACCAGCCCCATCGACCACAAGGTCGTCCGCAGCACCGAGTTGGCTGACGCCCTAGCCGCCAGTTCGTCATGCGCCTCGCCCAGCAGCACCACGTAGATATAGCCGGAGGCCTCGCCGCCGCCCGCGCGCAGCGGCGCCGCGCTGAACACCTTGCGCCCGCCGGCGCTGCGCGGGTCGTCGCCGAGGATGGGCAGCGGCTCGCCGGCCAGCAGGCGTTGCACCGGTTTGAGGTCCACCTGCTCGCGCTGCAGGTGGCCGGCCGGCGCGTCGTGTCCCTGGATGCGCCCCTGGCTGTCCAGCAGGTACACCTCCACGCTCGGGTTCACCACCATCAACTGGCCGAACAAGCGGCGCAAGGCATCCGGCTTCAGCCCGTTCGCATCCATCAGCGACGCGTTGCGGGCGATGTGCCCGGCAAGCCCGCGCGACAGGTCCTGGATGACCTCTTTCTCGCGCATGTCGTTCGAGCGGACCTGCAGCCAGGCGGAGGCGCCGCAGCAGGCCAGCAGCAGCACGGAGAAAACGAGCGACAGCCGCTGCGTCAGGGTGAGGCGCCGGCTCAGGTTCAGGCCGAGGTTCACGGCGCATCCCCCTGCGCCGCCGCGGGTCCCGCCGCGAGCTTGTAGCCATGCCCCCAGACGGTCAGGATGCGGCTGGGTTGCGCCGGATCGGCTTCGATCTTGGTGCGCAGCCGGTTAATATGGGTGTTGACCGTATGCTCGTAGCCCTCGTGCTGGTAGCCCCAGACGGCATTCAGCAGGTCCATGCGCGAGAACACCTTGCCCGGATGCCGGGCGAAGAAATACAGCAGGTCGAACTCGCGCGGCGTCAGTTCGATGCGCCGGCCGTCCACGGTGGCCTCGCGCGTCAGCGGATCGATCGACAGGCCGCCAAGCTCCAGGCTGCCGGCGTCGATCCGCAGGTCCTTTGCCATCGCATCCACCCGCCGCAGCAGCGCCTTCACGCGCGCCACCAGTTCAAGCACCGAGAACGGCTTGGCGAGGTAGTCGTCGGCGCCGAGTTCCAGGCCGAGGATGCGGTGCACCTCGCTGGACCGCGCGCTGGTGATGATGATCGGCGTGTAGCGCGCCATGGCGCGGGCGCGCCGGCATATCTCCAGGCCATCGACGCCGGGCAGCATCAGGTCAAGGATCAGCGCGTCCCAGTTGCCCTGCTCCAGCAGGCGCAGGCCCTCGTTGCCGTCGGCGCTGTGCACGACGTCATAGCGCTCGTCGCGCAGGTGCAGGCTGAGGATATTGGCGATGTCGACGTCGTCTTCGACAATCAGGATGCGCTTGGGGTGATCCACTTGGGGTGATCCGTTTGAGGTGATCCGGTTCTGGCCTCGGGGCGCGATCCCGCTCGCGCCTGGCAGGGCAGCCGCGGCAAGTGCGCCGGCCTGGCTATTGTGCAAAATTTCGAGGCATTGAGTTATCACAATTAATTTAACCTTTCGTGAGGACTTCGGGATTGCGCCAGGCCTACGATGCGCCAACGATCAGCAACGGGCGGCCGCAACGGCCCGCCAATCAAGGCCAGGAGCACATCATGGGAAGCAGAAGGCGCTTTTTGGTATCGGGTAGTGCCGCCGTGGCGGCACTCGCAGCCGCCAGCGGCTGGCGGGCAATGGCGGCCGGGCAGCCGGGCGCGGGCAAGCCCGCCGACACCTTCGAGGTGGTCCGCTCCGACGAGCAATGGCGCCAGGTGCTGACGCCGGCCCAGTACAACGTGCTGCGGCAGGAAGGCACGGAGCGGCCCTACAGCAGCCCGCTGAACGACGAGCATCGTGCCGGCATCTTCGCCTGCGCGGGGTGCCAGCTGGATCTCTTCTCGTCGCGCACGAAATTCGACAGCCGTACCGGCTGGCCCAGCTTCTGGGCGCCGCTCGACAACGCGGTCGGCACGCGCACGGACCGCTCCTTCGGCATGTCGCGCACGGAAGTGCACTGCCGCCGTTGCGGCGGCCACCTGGGCCACCTGTTCGACGACGGCCCCAAGCCGACCGGGCTGCGCTACTGCATGAACGGCCTGGCAATGGCGTTCAAGCCGCAAGCCGCCTGAGCCCCCGGGCATCCGGGCCTCCAACCCCAACCGCGAAGATTCCATGCTCCTCCTCGTCCTTGCCTATCTGGGCGGCGCGCTCACCATCCTGAGCCCGTGCATCCTGCCCGTCCTGCCCTTCGTGTTCTCGCGGGCCGACCAGCCATTCGTGCGCAGCGGCCTGCCGCTGCTGGCAGGCATGGCGCTGACTTTCGCGGGCGTGGCAACGCTGGCCGCCGTCGGCGGCGGATGGGTGACGCAGGCCAACCAGTACGGACGCTGGCTGGCGATTGCGCTGCTCGCCGTATTCGGCCTCACGCTGCTGCTGCCGCGCCTGGCGGACCGGCTGATGCACCCGCTGGTCAGCGCCGGCAGCCGGCTCTCCGCGTTTGCCCAGGCCGATGGCCAGCAAGTCCGGCCGGGCTCGTCGTTCCTGCTGGGCATCGCCACCGGTTTGCTGTGGGCGCCTTGCGCCGGCCCGATCCTGGGCCTGGTACTGACCGGGGCCGCGCTGCGCGGCGCCAGCGTCGGCACCACGCTGCTGCTGGTGGCTTATGCCGCCGGCGCGGCCACGTCGCTGGCGGTCGCGTTGCTGATCGGCGGCCGGGTCTTTACCGCGATGAAGCGCTCGCTGGGCGCGGGGGAATGGGTCCGGCGCGGGATCGGCGCCGCCATGCTGCTCGGCGTGGCCGCCATTGCACTGGGGCTGGACACCGGCGTGCTGGCGCGCGTGTCGACCGTGGCCACCGGCGGGATCGAGCAGCACCTGGTCGACCGGCTGTCGGCCAGGCCGGCGCCCGCGCAGGATGCGCAAGCCGGCCCGGCGATGACCGCATCGTCCGGCGCGATGATGCGCGCGGCGCTCGGCGGCCCGGCACCGCTGCCCGTGGAAGGCCAGTTGCCGGCGCTGGCGGGAGCCGTGCAGTGGCTGAACTCTCCCCCGCTCACGGTGGAGGGATTGCGCGGCAAGGTGGTACTGGTGGATTTCTGGACCTACTCCTGCATCAACTGCCTACGCACCCTGCCGTACGTGAAAGCGTGGGCAGAGAAGTACCGCGACCAGGGGCTGGTGGTGATCGGCGTGCATGCGCCGGAGTTTGCCTTCGAGCGCAATATCGATAACGTGAAGAAGGCCACGCGCGACCTTGGCATCGACTACCCCGTCGCGGTCGACAACAACTACGCGATCTGGCGCGCCTTCAACAACCAGTATTGGCCGGCGCACTATTTCATCGATGCGCGGGGGCAGATCCGCTTCCACCACTTTGGCGAAGGCGAGTACGCGAAATCCGAGCAGGTGATCCAGCAACTGCTGGCGGAAGCCGGCCACGCCGGCGCGGCGAAGGTAGCCGCGGGGCTGGGCGCCACCGGCGCGCAAGGCGTGCAGATGGCTGCCGACAAGGCGGAGATTCAGTCCGGCGAAACCTATCTCGGCTACGAGCGGGCGGAGAACTTTGCATCACCGGGCGGCGAGGCGCAAGACAAGGCGCACACTTACACCGCACCCGCGCAACCCGCGCTCAACGACTGGGGCCTGGCCGGCACCTGGAAGGTCGGGGCCGAGCACGCGACGCTGGCCGGCGCGTCCGGGCGCATCGTCTACCGCTTCCATGCGCGCGACCTGCACCTGGTGCTGGGGCCGGGCAAGGACGGCAAGCCGGTGCGCTTCCGCGTCACGATCGACGGCGCCGCGCCGGGCGACGCGCACGGCACCGACGTGGCGGCGGATGGCAGCGGCACGGTCACGGAGCAGCGGCTGTATCAACTGGTGCGGCAAAACGGCAAGGTCGCCGACCGCACCTTTGCCATCGAATTCCTCGACGCTGGTGTCGAAGCCTACGCATTCACCTTCGGCTGATGCGCGCACCGGCAACAGACAGCATCAACAGCATCACCAACGGCAATATTCAAGGACAGGCAATCATGACCACGAACTCTTCAACCGGCGCCTCCTCCTGGTGGACGCGCTCGTCCACCGCCAGGCTCGCGGGCCTCGTCATGCTGGCCGCGGGCCTGCTGGCCTGGCAGCGCGTGGCGAACTCCGCCGAGGACGCCGTCAGGATCCCCCCGCCCGCGCTGGACGAGAAGGCCCCTTCCGCCCAGAGCGAAACCGCCGTGTTCGCGGGCGGCTGCTTCTGGGGCGTGCAGGGCGTGTTCCAGCACGTGCGCGGCGTGAAGCAGGTGACGTCGGGCTACGCCGGCGGCGCGGCCGGCACAGCGCAGTACGAGACCGTCAGCAGCGGCAACACCGGCCATGCGGAATCCGTGCAAGTCACGTTCGACCCGGCGCAGGTCACCTATGGCAAGCTGCTGCAGGTCTTCTTCTCCGTCGCGCACAATCCCACGCAGCTCAACTACCAGGGTCCGGACCACGGCACGCAGTACCGCTCCGCGGTGTTCCCGCTTGGCGCCGAACAGCGCAGCATAGCGCAGGCGTATATCGCGCAACTGGGCAAGGCCAATGCCTTCAAGGCGCCGATCGTCACCCGCATCGAGGACTACAAGGCCTTCTACCCGGCGGAAAGCTATCACCAGAATTTCCTGACCAACCATCCCGCGCATCCCTATATCGTCGTCAACGACCTGCCCAAGATCGGCTACCTGAAGCAGATGTTCCCCGACCTGTATCGCAACGATCCGGTGTTGCTGAAGGTGGCGGGCTCGTGATGGCGGCGGCGATCCGCCTGCGCAGGCGGATCGCCGCTCGATCAGGTCCGGCCCTTGAGAATGGCGGTGCCGGCGTACCGCGCCCGCGCGCCCAGCGTTCGCTCGATGCGGATCAGCTGGTTGTACTTCGCGGTCCGGTCGGAGCGGGAAATGGAGCCGGTCTTGATCTGGCCGCATCCGGTCGCCACCGCCAGGTCCGCGATGCTCACGTCCTCGGTTTCGCCGGAGCGATGCGACATCACCGCCGTGTACCCGGCCGCATGCGCCACGCCTACGGTGTCCAGCATCTCGCTCAGCGTCCCGATCTGGTTGGCCTTGACCAGGATCGCGTTCCCGATACCGCTCCCGATGCCCGCGCGCAGCAACGCGGCATTGGTGCAGAACACATCGTCGCCGACCAGCTGGCATCTGTCGCCCAGCCGGGACGTCAGCAGCTTCCAGCCCCCGGCATCGTTTTCAGCCATCCCGTCCTCGATCGAGAAGATCGGGTAGCGTGAGGCGAGTCCGGCCAGATAGTCCACCTGGGCCTCGCTGGACCGCGTCACGCCCTCCCCGCGATAGACGTATTCGCCGCCGGTAAAGAGCTCGCTGGCTGCGGGATCGATGGCCAGCATCACCTCCGTGCCCGCCCGGTATCCGGCTGTCTCGATGGCCCGCAGGATAAAGTCCAGCGCCTCCTCGGCCGTGCGCAAGTCGGGCGCAAAACCGCCTTCGTCCCCCACATTCGTATTGAAGCCCGCCGCCTTCAAGGCAAGCCGAAGCGTGTGGAAGATCTCCGACGCCATGCGCACGCCTTCGGCGAAGCCCGGCGCGCCCACCGGCACGATCATGAACTCCTGGAAATCGATCGTATTGTCCGCATGCGCCCCGCCGTTGATGATGTTGATCATCGGCACGGGCAGCACACTGGCGCGCGGGCCGCCGATATGCGCGAACAAGGATGAGCGCGCGGACGCGGCCGCGGCGTGTGCCACCGCCAGCGAAACGCCCAGCAGCGCATTGGCGCCGAGGCGGCTCTTGTTCGGCGTGCCATCGAGCCGGATCATGATGTCGTCGACCTGCCGCTGCTCGCGGGCATCGACGCCGGCAAGCGCCGCGCGCAGCTCGGTGTTCACCGCGCCCACCGCGCGGGTCACGCCCTTGCCCAGGTAGCGCCTGGGGTCGAGGTCCCGCAACTCCACCGCTTCCCGCTCGCCCGTCGACGCGCCGGAAGGCACCGTGGCACGGCCGGCCGAGCCATCGGCCAGCGTGACCTCCACCTCCACCGTGGGATTTCCCCGGCTGTCCAGCACCTCATATCCCTGTACCTGCGTGATCTGGCTCATCCGCCACTCCTTTCATTAGAAATGCTTGGCCAGCGGCATCCGGCACGAAAGCTTCGTGAGTAATACTCACGCTACCGGATCGGCTTCCGAGGCTGGTTGCCGTATTAATTTGCTGCCGCAATGGCAATGGAAAGGATGTTAGATTCATCCCGCCGCCGGCAAAACCGAGTTAATTTCCCGTATTCGTCAGTTTTCTTCATACAAGGACAGTTCATGCGGACGCTGCCCCCCATGTCCACGCTGCGCGCCTTCGAAGCCACGGCGCGAACCGGCTCCATCACGCGCGCCGCCGAAGAGCTATGCCGCACGCACGGCGCGATCAGCCGGCAACTGCGCCTGTTGCAGGAGCATGCCGGCACGACGCTGTTCGACAAGGACGGCACCGGGGTACGCCTTAACGAGCGCGGCCAGGGCATGTACGACGTGGTGCGGTCCGTGTTCGACCAGCTTGAACAAGGCTACGGCCGGCTGATCGACCAGGCGCGCGGGCCGAGCCTGCACGTGGCCTGCAGCGCCACGTTCGCGATGCGCTGGCTGGTGCCGCACATGGTGGACTTCTACCGCCTGCGGCCCGACATCCGGATCCGCCTGTCCATGACCTCCGCCCGGGAAATGCGCACGGAAGGCGCCGACGTAGTCATTGCCTGGGACCTGACTTCCTACCCCGAGCCCGACCGCCAGCGCGCGCTGCACCTGGCGCCGGTAGCCTTCGGGCCCGTGTGCGCGCCGTCATACGCCGGCTCCGTGCGCTCCGGCGTGCGCATTACGCATGACTTCACGTCCAGCGCCTGGGACCAGTGGGAAGCGCTATCCGGCCAACGCATCGCCCCCGCCGGCGAACTCACCTTCCCGCACACGCACCTGTGCATTGAGGCCGCGCTCTCCGGCGCAGGCGTAGCGCTGATCGAACAGCGGCTGATCCGCAAGGAGCTAAGGGATGGACAACTGCTCGCGCCATATGGCTTTGCGCAGTTCGAGTACGGGCTGATGGCGGTACCTGCGGCGCGCGAACTGCCGAAGGACGCCGAGGTGTTTATCGCATGGTTGCGGGATAAACTGGCCGACGAGCCCGAACCGGAGACGTGCGAGAAACCGGATGGCAAGCCTACCGCCAGGATGCCTCCCAAGCGCCGGAAAAGCCCTGCGGGACGCACCAAAGCATAGCGAGCGCGCCCAGTCCCCCCGGCCCCTCCAGCAAGCGGGAGCGTGGAGCGAACCAGTGGAGACCCGACGGCAGTTCGCGTCGAACGTAGAACCGAAACGAAGGCCACGAAGAACCAAAGGATGTCAAAGAAAAGCGATATCACCAGCGCACGATTCGGTCTAAACGTGTGGAGCGCCCCCAAGGGCGGGCCACACCCCAGCGCGATGCGAAGCGAGCCGTCAAGGTGTACCAGGCCGTATGGGGCGCCTTCTTTGCCTACTTTCTTGGCAAGACAAGAAAGTAGGTCGCCGCCCCGCAGGGGTGGTGAAACTGCCTTTGACTTTAAGCTTTTGAAGTTAGGCCTTTGACGTTAAACCCTTGACGTCAACGTTCAGCGACTGCAACCACCCACCAGACCCAACCATGCACCAACAACCCACCAATCCCACCCCCACCTCCAAACCCGAGCAATACCAGAACCTCATCACCCAAGCACGCTCACTACTGGCAGACGAAACCAACCCCATCGCCAACGCCGCCAACTTCTCCGCCCTGGTATTCCACTCCTTGCAAGACCTCAACTGGGCAGGCTTCTACTTCTACGACGGCACCGAGCTGGTAGTCGGTCCATTCCAGGGCAAACCCGCCTGCGTACGCATCGCCCTCGGCAAAGGCGTCTGCGGCACCGCAGCCCAGACCCGCAGCACGCAAGTCGTCCGCGACGTCCACGCATTCCCCGGCCATATCGCCTGTGACGCCGCCTCCGAATCCGAGATCGTGGTCCCGCTGATCGCCGCCGACGGCACGCTCATCGGCGTGTGGGACGTGGACAGCCCGGTGGCAGGCCGCTTTGACGACGAAGATGCGGCAGGCATGGAGGCACTGTGCAAGGTGTTCATCGAACTCGGCTGGCCTCAGGCATAGCCGCCCCCCATCACCTGCGGTCAGCCCCGGAGTACACGCATGCCTGAATTGCAAGCGCCTCTCACGCAGAAACGTGGCGAACCGTACACAGCACAGGGAAATGCGCCGCAAGGGGATATAAGCTGACAGGTATGCAAGGACGCCGGCCGCATCCAATGCCTGGTGCTGCACACGCCCATCCGACGGCAGCGGGTGCGGCGCTGCGCCGCACCCCGATCCAGCGGAATCAGGCCCACAGCGCCCTTGCAGGCGGCGGCTCGCCACTATAATCGGCCACCCATTGTCTCCATACAATATGCCCCTCACTCGTCGGCTCATCTTGTGGCTCGCGCTGCTCGGCATGGTGCTGCATGCACCGTGGCCGCAGATGGCCCACGGGCAGGTGGACGGGCAGATGGCCGACATGACGATCTGCAGCGCAAGCGGTATGCGCGTTGTCCCGATCGACGAGCAAACGCACTTCCCTGAGGACGCACCCGGCAGCCATCACAGCCTCGACGATGCCCTCTGCTGCCTGGTCTGCGCGGATCTTGGCAACACCAATGCGGTGCCGCACGCGCCGTTCGCCTTTCTCCCCCACCTCACCCCGCTTGGTCTTGCGCGGCCGGCATTGCAGCGCAATGCCTACCAGCCTCCGGGCCTCCTGCGCGCAACGGCCCGGGCGCCACCCCTGGCATGATCGCCTTCGCCTGATCGCCCCCCCCGCTCCGCGGGCGCGCGTCCATGCCACGAGCGGGCTATCGGTCCGCTCCAGACTTGCCCGGAACACCATGAATCCAGACCCTCGCGCCGGCATCGCCGGTGGCGCCTTGCCGTCACCGGCATTTGCATTAGCTTTCGTCAGCTGCGGCTGTACCTTGCTGTCGGCTGCCATCCTGGGGGCCGGCAGCGCCCACGCCCAGGACAGCGGCACAACGCCAGCCGTCGCGGCAGGCCAGGGGGCGCCGGGGGAACGGACCCTGCCCGCGGTACAGGTCACCGAAACCCGGTCCTTCGCCGAGAAGAATCAACTGCCGCAAACGACCGAGGGCATCACGGCACAGCAGGCGGCCGAGACCATCAACGTCATGGGCACCGAAGACATGCTCAAGTACCTGCCGGACGTGCTGGTGCGCAAGCGGTTCATCGGCGACACCCAGTCGCCGATGGCCACGCGCACCACCGGCATCAATGCCAGTGCCCGCAGCCTGATCTACGCCGACGGCGTCCTGCTATCCACGCTGATCAATAACAACAACGGCAACGGGTCGCCCCAGTGGTTCATGGTGGCGCCGCAGCAAGTCGATCGCATCGACGTGATGTATGGCCCCTTCTCCGCGGCCTACCCCGGCAACTCGTATGGCGCCGTGACGGAAATCACCACACGGATGCCGAAGGCCTTCGAAGGCAGCCTGGAATTCACGGGCGCCGTGCAGCATTTCGGCAAATACGGCACCAGCGAGAACGAGCCGGCCCAGCAATACAGCGCCACACTGGGCGACCGCGTGGGCAAGCTGTCGTGGTGGTTCAATGCCAGCCACCTCAACAGCTTCAGCCAGCCGCTCAGCATCGGTACGGTCAGCCAGTCGACGACCCGGGCCGGCGCCGGGCTGCCGGTCATCACCGGCGCCATCGCGGACCGCAACCGTACAGGCGGCGCGATCCAGGTGATCGGCGCGGGCAACTTCATCCACACATTGCAGGACAACGCCGCCGTCAAGCTGGCCTATGACTTCACGCCGACGCTGAGCGCGGCCTACACGCTGGGCTACTGGCAGAACAGCTCGAAGGCAAACGCCCAGACCTACCTGAGCACCGCCGCGGGCACGCCCTTCTATGGCGCCCAGAGCGGCAGCGTCAATATCGGCGGGTTCGCGTACAACGCCAACACCATCGCCGGCCAGTTCTCGAGCAACAACATCGAGCAGCAGCACCTGATGCAGAGCCTGAAGGTGGAAACCCATACGAAGGGACTGTTCGACTGGGAAATGACCCTGAGCAATCTCTACTATCTCCGGGACCTGAGCCGCCTTTCCACCGGACTCTACCCAGGCGCGCAGAGCGGCGGCCCCGGCCGCGCCACCGACATGAGCGGGACCGGATGGACCACGGTCGATCTCAAGGGAATCTGGCGGCCGCAGGGCGCCGCGGGGGCGAACATCGTCAGCTTTGGCGCGCACTACGATCAGTTCAAGCTCGCCAGCCCTACGTACACGACGGCGAACTGGACATCGGGCAGCAGCGGCCCGCTGTTCAGCAACTCGCTTGGCAAGACACAGACCAGCGCGCTGTGGCTGCAGGACGTCTGGCGCGTGGCACCGGGCTGGCAGGCCACGCTGGGCGGCCGCTACGAATGGTGGCGCGCGTATGACGGTTTCAATTTCTCGACGGGCAGCAATGGCGTGGGGGTGCCGATCAACCAGCCCGGCGTGGACAAGTCGGCCTTCTCGCCCAAGGCGTCGGTCACCTGGGACGCGACCGAGACATGGTCGGTCACCGGCTCGTTCGGCAAGGCGTATCGGTTCCCCACCGTCGGCGAACTGTATCAATCCATCCAGACCGGCACGACATTTGTCCAGGCGAACCCCTTCCTGCAGCCGGAGCGCGTCATGTCCGGCGAACTGGCCGTCGAGCACCATGCCAACGACGGCAAGATGCGTCTCTCGGTATTCAACGAGTACGTGTCGAACGCCCTGATCTCGCAAACGTCGACGATCCCCGGCTTTGCCACGCCGGTCTCCTTTACGCAGAACGTGGGCAAGACACGTCAGGTCGGCGTGGAGCTGGCAGGCCAGCAGGACAACGTGCTGATCCACGGCCTGTCGTTCTCCGGCAATGTGACCTACGTCGATTCACGCATACTGTCCAACGACAGTTACGTCCCCACCATTCCGGGCGCGACATCGGTCGGCAAGCGGGTCCCCTACGTGCCGACGTGGCGCAGCACCCTGGCGGTAACGTACCAGCCGGACAGCAAATGGGCCTACACCCTGGCGGCGCGCTACAGCAGCCGCGTCTATGCGACGGTCGACAACACGGACATCAACCCCGCCACCTATCAAGGCTTCGAGAGCTTCTTCGTCATGGACGCGCGGGTGCGCTACCAGTTCGACAAGCACTGGAGCGGCGCGCTGGGCGTGGACAACCTCAACAACCGCAAGTATTTCCTGTTCCACCCGTTCCCGCAGCGCACGTTCTACCTGACGGTGAAGTACGCGCTGTAGGCGGTGGCGGCCCTGGCAGTACCGCACCGCATACCGCTGGCTCCTACTCAGGCTGGATGCCAGCCGTCTTGATGATCTTGCCCCAGCGGTCCAGCTCGGCAAGCTGGAATCTGGCGAGTTCCTCGGGCGAAGACACCTTCACCTCCATGCCGTTCTCCGTCACGAAACGGCGGATCGACTCGGTTGCCATGGCTTTGCGCATCAGGTCGTTGAGCCGGTTGATGACCGGCGCCGGCGTGCCCGCTGGCGCGTAGAGCGCGTTCCAGTAACCGGACTCGTAGCCCGCCACGCCCTGCTCCGCGATGGTCGGCACGTTGGGCAGCAGCTGCGAGCGCTGCGGGCTGCTGACGCCGAGCGCGCGCAGCTTGCCGGCCTTGACCTGCGGCAGGCTGGTGGTCAGGTCGACGATCATCACGTCGGTCTGTCCGGCGACAAGGTCAATCACGGCGGGCGGATTGGCCTTGTAGGGGACATACGTGAGTTTGGTCCCGGTCATGTGCTGGAACTGCTCGGTGGCAACCCGCGCCGACGATGAGCCCGAGCCGAACGTCAGCTTGCCCGGCTCCGTCTTCGCCAGCGCGATGAATTCGGATACGTTCTTGGCCTTCACGTTGGGGTTCACGACCATCAGCATGTAGCCCTGGACCACCTGGCCGATCGGTGCGAAGTCCTTGATGGGGTTGTAGGGCAGGTTCTTCACCAGGTGCGGATTGGCGGCCTGCGTCGTGTTGGTGGTCATGAACAGCGTATAGCCGTCAGGGGCCGCGCGCGCGACAAACTGCGCCGCGATGCCGCCGAATGCGCCGGGGCGGCTGTCGACGATGACCGGCTGGCCGGTTTCCCTGGTGATCTGGGCGCCCATGGCGCGGGCCAGGCCATCCGTGGTGCTGCCGGGACTGGAGCCGATCACGATGGTGATCGGCTTGGCCGGATAGGATTGCGCGCCGGCCATGCCGCACGCGAGCACGCCCATGGCGATGGCCGCCAGAAATTTGATTTGCATCTTGTCTCCTGTGATCCTGGTTATTGTCTTTTGGGGCTGAGGAAGGCGGCTGCCGGCGCTCAGGTGGTGAGGCTGAACTCCGGCCGTTGCCCGGCCAGCGCCTGGGCAATGCTTGCCAGGACCATCTCGCCCATGGCCGCCCGCGTCTGGTGCGTGGCGCTGGCGCGGTGCGCCTGCAGCGTGACGTTGTCCAGCGCGAACAGGGCTTCGGGCACGTTAGGCTCATCGACGAAAACATCCAGCCCGGCGCCCGCGATCCGGCCGGCTAACAGCGCCGCGACCAGATCGTCTTCCCTGACCAGCCGGCCGCGCGCGACGTTGATCAGGTAGCCATCCTTGCCCAACGCGTCGAGGACCTCGGCATTGACGATGCCCTCTGCCTTGTCCGCGGCGGCGGCAAGAATCAGCGCATCGCTCTGGCGGGCCAGTTGCACGAGGTCGGCCACGAAGGGGTGAGGGACATCCTCCATCGCCCTGAGGTCGGTGTAGGCGATGGGGCAGCCGAACGCCGCCATGCGGGCCGCGATGGCACGGCCCACGCGGCCCATGCCGACAATGCCCACGCGCATGCCGCTGACGCGGCGAGCCAGCGGGATCGCGCTTGGCTGCGGATGCCGGACCCAGTCGCCGGCGCGGATAAACCGATCGCCCGGGCACATGCCCCGGCAAGTGGCGATCAGCAGGCCCACGGCGAGATCGGCGACGTCCTCGGTCAGCGCCCCGAACGTCCCGGTAACCGGCAGGCCGCGCGCGCGCGCGTATTCGAGGTCGACCGCATCGGTGCCGACACCGTTGACCGCCACCACCTCGAGCGCGGGCAGTTGCTCCATCATCGCCCTGGCGATGCCGGTGTGGCCGCCGGTGACGACCGCGCGGATCGAGGCGCCGTGCTCGCGCAGGTAGGCATCCTTGTCGGCTTGCTCGAACAACCGGTGCACGGTGTAGAGCGAATCCAGCTGGTCGTTGATCGCAGGGACCAGGATCGGGTTGAGCTGGAGGATGTTGGCTTTCATATCGGGGTCCTGTCAGGAGGGAACCGCTTTTGAGGGGCGTACTCTTGTTATCAGTCATCCTATGACATGGCAAACCTTCAAGCAAGGGTACACAGCGAATTCCAGGGTTAACACCGGAAAAATCGAACCAGGAACACAGCAACAGCCGCGAACGCATCACCTCATGTTGTATGACAACATAACATGTGAGCAGCAAATCACGACGCCATCCAGGAACCAGGCAAGCCGGTTGGGAAGAGCGCGCGGCAAGGGCATTCATGCCAATGAAGCGGCGGTCCCGGCGAACCGCGCCAGCCATCCCGCCCCCTGTAGAATCAGCCTCCATGCAACCCTGGGATTTCCCGCATGGACTCTCACGCCCCGGATCGCAGCGCGCTGACGCCGCTGGCCTATCACGCAACGGTGGTCGACTACCTGCGCAGCCACGAGCCCGACGTCTGGCGCTGGGCCAGCGCGCGCACGACCCGCGCCGAGCACCTGGAGGCGCTGCGCGTGATGCTGTTGCGCGATACCTATCGCATCGATGCCGAGGCGCATGCCGATGTGCATGCGGCGCTGGCCCAGGCCATGGCGCGGCTGGGCGTCGATGCGCGGGCTACGCTGTACCAGTCCCCCGGGCAGGAGATGAACGCCTCGCTGGTCTATGTGCCCGGCGAGGTCCACATCATCCTGCAGGGGCCGCTGCTGGAGCGACTGTCGGCGGTGGAGCTGCTTGCGGTATTCGGCCATGAGCTGGCCCATTACCTGCTGTGGTCGCGCGACGACGGCCGGTTCCTGGTGGCCGACCGCATCCTCAACGACGCGCTGGCGGCGCCCGGCACCAGCGGCAGCCATCGCGAGACCTACCGGCGCTATGCCTTGCACACCGAGCTGTTTGCCGACCGGGGCGGCGCGGTGGCCGCCGGCGCGGTGGCGCCGGCCGTGTCGACGCTGGTCAAGGTGCAGACGGGCATAGGCAGCGTCGATGCAGCGGCCTACCTGCGCCAGGCCGCCGAGATCGAGTCGCACGAGGCAGGCGCCAGCAACGCGCACAGCCACCCGGAGACCTTTATCCGCGCCCGCGCGCTGGCGCTGTGGTGGGAGGGCGCGGCCGGCCTGGACCAGTGGATCGAGACCCGGCTGCATGGTCCGCTGGCGCTGGAGCGGCTTGACCTGCCGGGGCAACGGCGGCTGCAGGCGCTGACGCGCGGCTTCCTTGCCCATTACCTGGCCGGCACGCCGCTGGCGAGCGAGGCGGTGCTGGCACAGGTGCGCATGCTCTTTCCCGACTGGCGCGACGACGAGCCCGCGGTGGGCCCGGAGGCATTCGCCGCGGAGGTGGCCGGCGATGACGTGCGCGCCTACCTCAATGCGCTGATGATGGACCTGGCCCTGGCCGACCCGGACCAGCAGGAGGCGGCGCTGCTGCGCGCCGGCCGGGTGGCGCAGGCGCTGGGCAGCCTGGACGCGCTGCACGGCAACCTGCGCCGCGATGCCGGCTTCGGCAAGCGCGAGATGGACCGCTACAACCGCCAACTGGCCAAGGAGGCCCAGGCATGAACGACAGCACGATCGCCAACAGCGCGCCGCGTACCCTGCGCGCCTTGATCGAGGCGCAGGCGGGCGCGGCATTGCCCACCGACGACGTACTGGTGCTGATGCTGCCGCTGTTCCAGCAGGTCGCCGCGTTGCACGCGCAGGGCAGGGTCGCCTCGCTCGACGCCGACAGTATCCTGGTGGGCGAGGATGGCGCGCTCGGCCTGCGCCGGCCGGACGGCGAGCTGCCGGTCATGGATATCGGCGCCGTGCACCGGGTGCAGCCGCATCCGGCTTCGGGCCTGAACATCGTCGGCACGTTGCAGCGCGGCCATGCCGACGACGGGCGCCGCGAGGAAACCGACCTGACGCTGCAACTGGATCCCGCGGCGCCGATCGAGCGCCCGGTGTACCTGCCCGGCCCGGCCAGCTGGGAGTTGCTGGTCGGCCACCACGACGAGATCGGCGACATCTTCCTGCTCGGCATGGCGCTGGCCAGCCTGGCCTGCGGCGCGGACCTCGCCGACGAGGACGATCTGCGCGAGTTCGTTGCCTGCCGGCGCAACCTGTTCCTGCTGCACGAGCGGCTGCACCCCATCGTGGCCGCGGTGATCGTGGAGATGACCGAGATCAACCGGCACGACCGCGCCACCGACGTGGCCTCGCTGGCCACGCGGCTGCGCACCTGGCGCGAGCAGCCGCTGGCCCTGGAGGTGGAGCGTGCGCTGGCCGGGGCCAGCGGTGCGGCGCCGCGCCGCACGGCGGTGCTCGCGCATCTGCGCGACCGCCTGTTCGACCTGTCCCGGCGCAACCGCCTGCTGTACTTCCGCCCCACCGCGGCCAGCGTCAACCTGACCGTGGCCAGCGTGCCGCTGATGCTGCAGATCGAAAGCGTGCGGCCGGAGCACATCTGCACTTGGGGCGGCCCGTTCGCCGCCGAGCTGGTGGACGGCAAGCCGGTTTCGCTGCAGCGCTGGCTGCGCTTCGACGACCAGCCCTACCTGCCGGCGGCGCTGGACCGGCTGATCGCCGAAACACGCCGCGACCGTGCCGAGTTCGGCTTCAGCAACCTGCGCCTGGTAGTGGCGTTCCTGCGCTGGCACAACCTCAAGGAAGCACCGGACGAGCGTATCGTGACGCCGCTGCTGTGGCTGCCGGTGGAACTGGTCAAGCGCAAGGGCGTGCGCGACCAGTACGTGATCCAGTGCACCAGCGGCGAGGCCGAGTTCAACCCGGTGCTGCGCCACCACCTGAGCCAGCTGTACGACATCCGCCTGGACGAAACGGTGGACCTGGGCAAGACCTCGCTGGCCGAGATCCATGCCAGTCTCCTGGCGCAGATCCGCGGCTCCGAGCCGTCGGTGGAACTGCGCCTGGTGGACAAGGCCGCGGTGCGGCTGGTGCGGCAAAAGGCGCTGCAGCGCATGCAGCAGTTCCAGCGCCGCAAGCCGGGCGTGGCCGCCGCGCGCGCAAGCGGCGGTGGCTGGCTGCCGCCTTACAGCTATGCGCAGGACGACTACCGCCCGCTGGGGCGGGCGCTGTTCGAGCACTGGGTCCGGCCGAGCGAGCTGCCACAGCGCTTCGAGGCGGGCGCCGCGCCCAGCGCCGGCCCACGCCAGCCGAATATCGCCCAGCCTGCTGCCGGCACCGCCGATGCTGCCGATGCCGGCGACCGCAAGGGCTTTGTGCTGCAGGAATCCGAAGGCCACCGCTATGCCTGGGACCTGGACCTGACCCAGGTGACGCTGGCCAACTTCAACTACAAGAAGATGTCGCTGGTGCGCGACTACGCGCAACTGCTGGACGAACCCGGGCCCAACCCCGCCTTCGACCGCGTGTTCTCGATCGAGCCGCGTGACATCGAGACGCAGGCGCCGGCACCACTGGCGCCGGGCGAGCAGTGGAGCGTGGTGGCGTCCGACGCCACGCAGAACGCCGCCGTCGGCCTGGCGCGCAGCCAGCGCAGCTTCATCATCCAGGGCCCGCCCGGCACCGGCAAGTCGCAGACCATCACCAACCTGATCGCCGACTACGCCGGACGCGGCAAGCGCGTGCTGTTCGTCTGCGAGAAGCGCGCCGCGCTGGACGTGGTGTTCCACCGGCTCAAGCAAAGCGGGCTGGATCCGCTGTGCTGCCTGATCCATGACTCGCAGACCGACAAGAAGGCCTTTATCGCCGATCTGCGCGCCTGCTATGAGCAGTGGATCGCCCAGCCGCACGACGGCGACGCGGCCGCGGCGCGCCGGGCACAGGTGGCCGGGGCCCTGGCGGGGCAGCAGCAGCGTATCGACCGCTTCGAGTCGGCGATGGCGGCCGCGCCCGAGGCGCTGGGCGATAGCGTGCGCGTGCTGCTGCGCCGCGTGGCCGGACTGCCCGCGGCGCCCGAGACCGGCCCGGCCATGCGGGAGCGCTTGCCGGCGCTGGCCAGCTGGGATCGCCAGCGCGAACTCACCCAGCGCGTGCATCGCGCCATGCGCGAGCGCTTCGGCATGGACGCGCTTGCCGCGCACCCGTTCGCCCGGCTGCCGCGGGAGCTACTGGCCGACGAGCGCGCTTTCGGCCGCGCCGAGCAGTTGTGCAGCGATACCGAGGCGCTGTTCGACGCGCTGGACCCGCTGCTGGACAGCACCGCCAGCCTGATCGGCCACGACACCGCGCTGGAACAGGCCCGTGCGATCGCCGCCGATTGCCAATGGCTGCTCGACACCGGCCTGGCCGCGCACCTGGATCTGCTCGATCCGGCATCGCCGGCACAAGGCGCGCTGCGCCAGGTGCGGGCCGAACTTGAAACGCGCGCCCAGGCGCTCACCGCCGCCCAGGCAGCGACGTCCAACTGGCGCGACAAGCTCAGCTCCGGCGACACCGAGTCGGCGCTGGCGCTGGTCCGGCGCCTGGAGCCGTCGCTGGCGCGCTGGCTGCAGCCAGCCTGGTGGCGCCTGCGCGGCGAGCTGAAGCGCCGCTATGACTTCGGCAAGCATGCCGTGCATCCGGGCTTCGGCAAAGTGCTGGAGGCGCTGGCCGCCGAGCACGCGGCCGGCGCCGCGCTGGCCGCGTGCGATGCCGACAGCCGCAAACGCTATGGCGTCGTCGCGATGCAGGACTTCCTGCGCGCGCTGGCCGAACTGGAGCAGCGCGCGCAGTCAGCCAGCGGTCCGCGCGAACTGGTTGCCCATCTGCGCCAGGCTGTCGATCCGGCCGCCACGGCGCGCGCGCAAGCCGGCGCGCGCGAGGCGCTGGACAAGCTGGCCCTGCGCGTGCGCGACGGACTGACCCTGGCCCCGGACGCGCGCCTGGGCGACATTGCCGAGTTGCTGCGCGACCTGCGCGAAGCGCTGGATGACCTGCCCGACCTGCTGCCGCTGCTGCGCGCCGTCCATGCCGCCGATCCGGCCTGCGCCGCCACGCTGCAGTTGCTGGACCACGCACCGGCGCAACTGGAGGCGCTGGTCGCCGACGAGGCGTTGCGCCGCCTGGAGCGCGAGAGCCCGGCGCTGGCGCACTTCAGCGGGGCGGCGCTGGCGCAGGCCGCGCGCGCGGTAGCGCAGGGCCAGCGCGAGCTGCTCGCGCTCAACGCCCAGGTGATACGCGCAACGTTGCACCGGCAGTTTGCCGAGCACGTGCGCCAGTCCTCGCTGTCGGCGACGCAACTGGATGCCGACGGCAAGGCATTCAAGAAGCGCTATGCCACCGGCCGGCGCGAACTGGAACACGAGTTCGGCAAGAGCATGCGCCACCGCTCCATCCGCGACCTCAGCGACGACGAGACCGGGCTGGTCATCAACGACCTGAAGCCGATCTGGCTGATGAGCCCGCTGTCGGTGTCCGACACGCTGCCGCTGTCGCCGGACCTGTTCGACGTGGTGATATTCGACGAGGCCAGCCAGATTCCCACGGAGGAAGCGGTGCCTGCGCTGAGCCGGGCGCGCCAGGTGGTGGTGGTCGGCGACGAGATGCAGCTGCCGCCGACCAGCTTCTTCTCGGCCAGCGGCGCCGAGGGCGACGACGAGATCGTGGTGGAGGAGGAAGGAGAGCGCATCGCCATCAACCTGGACTCGGACAGCCTGCTGAACCAGGCCGCGCGCAACCTGCCCGCCACCCTGCTGGCGTGGCACTACCGCAGCCGCCACGAATCGCTGATCAGCTTCTCCAACGCCGCCTTCTACGACGGCCGCCTAGTGACCATTCCCGACCGTCTGCTGGAGCAGGCCGAGGACGAGGCAGCGCCGCTGCGCTCGGACCAGGAAGACGCCGGCATCGCCGGGGCCGACGCGCTGCTGGCACGGCCGGTCAGCTTCCACCGGCTGGGCGATGGCGTCTACCTCGACCGGCGCAACGCGCCGGAAGCGCGCTATATCGCCCAGACCGTGCGCGAGATGCTGCGCCGCGAGACCGGGCTGAGCCTGGGCATTGTCGCCTTCTCGGAGGCGCAGCAAACCGCCATCGAGTCCGCGCTGGAGGCGCTGGCCAGCGAGGACGCGGACTTTGCCATGCGCCTGGAGCGCGAGTACGTGCGCGAGGACGACGACCAGTTCAACGGCCTGTTCGTCAAGAACCTGGAGAACGTCCAGGGCGACGAGCGCGACGTGATCATCCTGAGCATCTGCTACGCGCCTGGCCCCGACGGCAAGATGCTGATGAACTTCGGCCCGATCAACCAGCGCGGCGGCGAGAAGCGCCTCAACGTGATTTTCAGCCGCGCGCGCCACCGCATGGCGGTGGTGTCGACGATCCAGGCGGAAGCCATCACCAATGTGCACAACGATGGCGCTGCCGCGCTGCGCGCTTTCCTGCAGTTCGCGCAAGCCAGCGCGCGCGGCCAGTTCGAACGCGCGCAGGCGGTGCTCGGCGCCCTGAACCTGGGCGCGCGCGATGCCTTCACGCGCCAGGCCGCGTCCGACAGCATCCGCGACGCGATGGCCGAGGCGCTGCGCTCGCGCGGCCACCAGGTGCACGTCAATGTCGGCCGCTCCCAGTTCCGCTGCGACCTGGCCATCGCCGATCCGTCCGCGCAGGGCTATGCGCTGGCGATCCTGCTCGATGCGCCGGCCGAGGCCGTGGCGGACACCGCCGAGCGCTACGTGTTCCGTCCCGGCATCCTGCGCAGCTTCGGCTGGCGGGTGCTCGACATTCCCGGCAAGGACTGGCTGCACGATGCCGGCGCGGTACTGGCCCGCATCGAAGCCATGCTGGCCGACGGCGAGGACCGCGCGCTGGATGCGGAAGTCGAGCCGCTGGCGCCGGTGGTGGCACCACCAGCGCAACCGCTGGCGCCGGCTTCGGATTCAGGTTCGGCCAACGACGCCAGCACCGGCACCTCCGCAAGCGGCGCCAGGCAAGCGGAACTGGTGCGGGCGCTGCGCTTCGAGCAGGGCAGTTCGCGCAAGTTCTGGCGCGCCAGCCTGAGCGGCACCGAGCTGAGCGTCAGCTACGGCCGCATCGGCAGCAGCGGGCAGGTCAATCTCAAGCAGTTCGACACTGCCGAGCGGGCCCGTCGCGAGATGGACAAGCTGGTGGCGGAGAAGCTGCGCAAAGGCTACGTAGAGGAGTAGGAGGGACGGCTGCGGGGGGCCTCCGCCCCCTCATTCACAAGGCGTACAACAGGCCAAGCACGAGCAGGCATCCGGCAAGCTTCAGGTAATAGCTGCCGCCGTGACGGGGTTCGCTTGCGCGCGGTGCTTTGGTGAAGTGCGGCGTCATATTGCTTACCAGGTAGGTTGGCCAGGGGAAGCACAGGCAATGCGCGCTTCGGGCCCGCGAGCACTCCAGCTCCGCGGCGCCACCGAATTGCCGGGCCTTACAAGGTTAGGAACTGGCCCGTGCAAATGGCGTAAAGAGGTATTGCCCTGCCATAGAGCTTTCGTAAATCCCGTCTTCACCGCGGTGCCGCTTCATGTACTTGGGCGGGGGCGGTATCGGACGCGCCCCGGCAAGCGTGCTGCGCGGTGATTCCCCACCTACAATTGATTATCCGGGGCGATCCGGCGCGGACCTTTGCTTTGTTGGGAGCCGGCTATCGCGGTCGCCCCGCCAACCCGTTCGGCCAGGTTTCGGGCAGACCGGCAGCGTACCTAGGTCCGGTCACAGCAGGCCATGGATGACGTTCCGGCAAAGGAGCACGATCGATGCGATCGCCAGGCGGATCCGGCACGCGGCTGAGAGGCATTGCCGCCAGGATCGTGGCGGTCGTCGCCGTGCTGATCGTCGTCAGCCGCGTCACCGGCATGCTGGTTGACTGGCTGTGGTTTTCCTCCGTCGGCTACGCGGACGTCTTCTGGACGATCCTCTTTACCCAGGCGCTTCTTTTCGCCGCCGTCTTCGTGGCTTCGGCGGGCGCGATATGGGCGTCGGGATGGCTGGCGCACCGCTACGCGAGCCCTGGCGCCTGGAAGCTGGAGTCGGCATCTCCGCCCGGGATGCCGGAGGTCCTGAGCGAACTGGTCGGCGACGTCGCGCCCCACGTCCACTGGCGCACCGCCATCGCCGGGGCCGCCGTCCTCGTGGGCCTGTTCCTCGCCGTCAGCGAAGCCTCGGACTGGGACATCGCGCTGCGCTATGTCAATCAGGTGCCCTTTGGCAAAGGCGATCCGATCTTTGGCAAGGACATCGGCTTCTACCTCTTCTCGCTGCCCGCCTATATCGCGCTCAGGAACTGGCTGCTATTGCTGCTCGGCTGCAGCGCGGTCGTCGCCGCGGTGGTGTACGGACTGCGCGGCGACATCGCATTCCTGCAGTCGCCGCGCGGGCTTTCGCCAGCAGCCGCCACCCACGGCTCTGTGCTGCTGGGACTGTTCTTCCTGCTGCAGGCCTGGTCTTACTGGCTCGACCGCTTCCTGCTGCTCTACGGCGACAACGGCGTCGTGGTGGGCGCCGGCTATACCGATGTCCATGTCGGGCTGCCGGTCCTGTGGCCGCTGATCGGCCTGGCCACCGCTGCCGCGGTCGCCTCATTGGCCAATATACGCTGGCGGAGCTATCGGATTCCCGCGGTGTCGGCGCTGATCGTGTTCGGCGGCGCATTCGTATTCGCCGTGGCCTACCCGGCGCTGTTCCAGCGCTTCTATGTCAAGCCGAACGAGCTACAGCTGGAAACGCCTTATATCCAGCACAATATTGCGCTGACGCGGGAGGCCTATGGCCTGGCGCAGATCGCGGTAAAGCCGTTTCCGGCCCAACAGAACCTGAATCTCGCCACGCTCCAGGCCAATCGCCCGACCATCGACAACATCCGCCTGTGGGACTTGCAGCCGTTGCGGGATACCTATGCGCAGTTGCAGGAGATCAGGACCTATTACAAATTCCTGGCGACGGACATCGACCGCTACCGGTTTGCCGCCGGCTATCAGCAAGTCATGCTTTCGGCGCGGGAACTGGAGCCGTCGCTGCTGCCGGCAAATGCCCAGACCTGGGTCAACCTGCATCTGCTGTTCACCCACGGCAACGGCGTCGTAATGTCGCCGGTCACGGAGAAATCCGCGGAGGGCTTGCCCTCCCTTTACCTGAAGGATATTCCGCCCGTCTCCAACGGCGGCCCCGCCATCCGCGAGCCGCGCCTGTACTTCGGCGAAGGCGGCAAGGGCTACGTTATCGTCAACGGCAACGCGCCAGAGTTCGACTATCCCAAGGGCGACGAGAACGTCTATACGAACTACAGCGGGCGCGACGGCATCGGCATCGGCAGCCTGGCGCTGCAGGCCCTCTTCGCCTGGCAGTTCGACGATCCCAACATCCTGGTGACCGGCTACATCACACCCTCAAGCCGGATCCTGCTCCATCGCAACATCCAGGACCGGGTACGCACGATCGCCCCGTTCCTCGGCCTCGACCATGACCCCTACATCGTCGCAAGCGGCGGGCGGCTTTACTGGATCCAGGATGCCTATACCACCAGCCGCTGGTTCCCGTACTCCCAGCCGGCCAGCGAAGACGGCGACAACTACATACGCAATGCGGTCAAGGTAGTGATCGATGCGTACAACGGGACTGTCGACTTCTATGTCAGCGATCCCGCCGATCCCATCGTGCGGACGTACCAGCGCATTTTCCCGGGCCTGTTCAAGGCACTGGGCACGATGCCGCAGGACCTGCAGCAACATATCCGCTATCCCGAGGACCTGTTCCTGATCCAGGCGCAGATCTACCGTGCCTACCACATGGAAGCGCCGGAAGTCTTTTACAACCGGGAGGATCTCTGGCAGTTCCCCCGCAAGCTGGCCGACATTGACGCCGGGACCGGGGCCGGGACTGGCGCCGGCGCGCCGATGTCGCCCTACTACATGATTGTTCGGCTCCCGGCGGAGCCGCGCGCCGAGTTCGTTCTGATGCTGCCGATGGTGCCCAGCCGGCGCGAGAACATGATTGCGTGGCTGGCGGCACGCTGCGATCCTCCCGACTACGGCAAGCTCGTCGTCTACGCGTTTCCCAAGGACAAGCTGATCTACGGGCCGTTCCAGATCGAAGCGCGCATCCAGCAGAACACCGAGATCTCCCAGCAGATTTCCCTGTGGAACCAGATGGGTTCGCGCGTCATCCGCGGCCATCTCCAGGTCGTGCCCATCGAGAACGCGATACTCTACGTCTCCCCGCTCTACCTGCGCGCGGAGTCCGGGCAATTGCCCGAGCTGAAGCGGGTGATCGCCGCCTACGGCGACCATGTGGTCATGGAGGAGACCTTGGGCGCCGCACTGGCGGCGCTCTTCAAGGAAGCCGCCCCCGCGGCGGCGCAGCGCCAGGGCACGTCGGACAGCCGCGCCCGCGAGGCACTTGCCCACTATGACCGCGCCATGGAGCGGTTGAAAGCGGGCGACTGGACCGGTTTTGGCGCGGAACTCGATGCCCTCCGGCCACTGCTCGAAGCGCTCGGCGCCGGGCGTTCCAATGAACAAAAATGACGGCCGGCTATGCCACTGGCAACTGGTGACTGGTAACTAATGGCATCCGAGGATGAGGCCCATATCCAGGTAGGCCAGCTGGGCACTGAAATGGCCAGCGGCGGCATGAACAGCGCGCTGCGCGACGCCGCCCGCTTTGCCGAAGTGATACGCAAGGCCACCTCGGGAGACCACCCGGATACCATCGCTGGCAAAGCGGTTCGGATCGAACCATCGCAGGACCATCGAATCGCCGGAGACGTTCGCCAGTGCGGTCCAGGCCGTCTATGCGGCGATCCCCCGCCAGGCACTGCCGGATCGCCGCGGCAAGTCACCTTGGGGCATTAGCGATTGCCACTGCCGTCGGGTACGGCAGGCGGGAGGCCAACGGAGCGGCTGACTCAATCCTGATGCCTCGGCAGGACCATCGGAACTGCTTGCCGTGTACCCGTTCTGGCGCGATGATGTGCGCTGCGCAATACCAAGACCAACCGCAGCCTTTCACCGTGCCGCCCGGCGTCGATTCGTGACCTCCCTCGCACCAGCCTCCCCCAGCAACGCCACCGCATCGTTCTACCTCTACTACATCGCGCTGTACGCCCCGGTTGCGATCACCATCAGCTTCTTCCCCCTCTGGATCCGGGCTCAGGGCCTGAGCGAGCAGCAGACCGGGCTCGTCCTCGCCCTGGGCGCCGCGCTCGCCGTGCTGGTCAATCCTGCCGTGGGCGCCTTGGCGGACCAGTACCGCAGCCGCAAGGCGATCCTGCTGGCGCTGGTGGCAGGATCGGCGCTGAGCGCCGGGCTGCTGTTCCGCGCGCAGGGATTCGTCGGCGTGCTGCTGGTATTCCTGGCGACCAGGGCCTGCTCGGCCAGCCTGATTCCGCTGAGCGAATCGATGGCGCTGGCCGGCGTGACGCGCTATGGACTGGATTTCGGCCGCTTGCGCAGCGCCGGGTCCATGTCCGTGGTGGCCATGTCGGTCGTACTTGGCTGGCTGGTGGATCGCGCGGGCACCGAGGTGATCGCATTGGTCTTCGTGGTGGCATACCTGGCACAGGGCATTCTGGCGCTGGCGTTGCCGAACGACGCGGTGGCGGTACGCCATACCGTGAAGGGCCCGCTGCTGCAGGTGCTGCAACTGCCTGGTTTCCCGCTGTTCCTCGCCAGCGCCGCGATGTCTCAGGCCTGCCACGGCTTCTTCTACAGCTACAGCGCGCTGTACTGGAAGAACGTGGGGTTTTCCGCCTCCACCATCGGCTACCTGTGGGCACTCGGCGTGATCGCCGAGATCGCCGCGTTCACCTTCGGCTCGCGCCTGCTCGCGCGGATATCGGCACCGGCGCTGATCGCGCTGGCCTGCGCGGCGGGCATCCTGCGCTGGTCGATGATCGGCCTGGCCGAAACGGCCAGCGTAGCCATGCTTGCGCAATTGCTGCAAGGCGCCACGCTCGGCTTCACCCAGCTTGGCGCGGCGCAATACATCCGCACCCGCGTACCGGAGCAAGTCATCTCCAGCGGCACCGGGCTTTACGCAGCCTGCGCTGGCCTGTTGACAGCCAGCTGCGTACTGCTGGGCAGCTTCCTCTTCGCCAGCGTCGGCGGACGCGCCTTCCTGCTGACTTCGGCCATGTGCGGCGCCGGCCTGGCGGCGGCGCTTGCCTTGCAAGCGCATGAGGCACGGCAGGCAAGCGGCCTGGATGCAGGATGAGTCAACGGGCCGGGCGGACATCGAACGGGAAAGCCGCCGGGTAGTCTGCGCTCCGTCCTTGCGGGTGAAGCGCCGCTTCCCGTCGTCGCGCATGGCGGCATGCGGATCGCCGGCGGGGTAGCTCACCGCGTCGCCCGGCGTGCGGTCCTTCAGATCAAAAGGCAAGCAATCACGATCTGTGCGGATTTCAAGGTGGTGCGCCATGCCACCCGCCGCCAAACCGGCAACCATGCCCGGGAGAAGATGCGCCTTACTGTGGCCGTTCCGTGCGGCGGAACCGCTTCCAGAGCCGTCGCTGATTTTCCCGATCAGCGACGAGGCGTGCCGACAGGAATCCTCTGGCATAGATTGCGCCGCCTGAGACACTTTCGTTGGCCTGCTGAAGACAACCGAGGAGGTGGCCAGCCACGGCCATGTCATTGCCCCAGCCAAGGTCATCCTGCAGCCTGGCGAGCACGCCGCGAAAATTGTCCAGCGACTTCCGCCGGAACAGCGACGCGAAAAATTCGGCTGCATAGCGCAGCTTCTTTGCGGCAATACGAGCGCGATGCCGCCGTGGCGCGTCGAGCTTGTGCAGCCCTCGCCCGCGACGGACAAGCTTGCGATGGCGCGCGCGCAGCACATCGCGAGCCAGCTCGCTTGCCGGCATGGCCAGCAGCATTTGCTTTGACGGTTCCGCATCCCCCTGCCAGGACGCAACCGCCATCCAGTGTCCCAGCGCGAGAACCAGCCGCGCATAGCGCGCGGAACGAACCGCTTCGGCGGCATCATGCCGTCGAGCACTCGCAATCTCCGCGGCGGCCTCGCTGACACGCCGAAGACCAGGGAGGTCCTCCTCCCCCGCCGAAACCTGAGGCAGCGTCGAATGGGCAAGCACCTCCCAGTCCCTGGACTTGCCCAACTCGCCTGCAATCCATTTGATTTCGTCCTGCAGCTCGGCGGGCAGCGTGACCACGCCGGAGAACATATCGAGCGCAGAGCGAAAACGGCGTAGCCCGACGCGCATCTGATGTACGCCCTCCGGCGACTGCGCGCTCGCGACTACAGCTTCGTTGGCGTGGACTTGCGCAAGGCAGTTCCGCGCGATCTCCCGGAAAGCATCCCCCACGGAGCCCTGCCGCTCCAGCACGAGCGGCTTCGCACGCACGGCTTTCGGCTTCTCGCAGACAAGCAGGCCGTAGCCGCGATCGCCTTTGCTCGCCAGGCTAAGGCGCACCGGCACCGTGTCGGCCAGATTCAGCGCCAGTGCATAGAGGTGGTCCGCCTTGCCACGCTTGAGTTCCAGCTCCAGTTCGGAAAATGACTGGCTTGATTCGCCGGCAACCACGGTACAGGTATCGATCGCGAGCTCGACTTCATCTCCCTCGGGAAGCCCTAGCAGCCACACAGTGCGACAAACGTCCGTACAGAACGCCGGTGCCAGTTGCTCCTGTAGCTGGTGCGTCTTCATCACCGGTGAGAGTGGCGATGTCTCAGGCACGATCGCCAGCAATGCAGCGATATCGGGCGCGTTACCGGCAACCGGCGTTTCGTACTCTTCTCGCTCGAACAGGCCCGCACGGCGTGCGCCCGCTGACTTCAAGGTCTGCACATAGTGACCGGCCGCCTGACGAACCCGGAGCGATGCGGCCTGCCGCCAGAGCAGCAGATCCGGTGTGTCGAAATAGTCGCTACGCAACGCTTCCTCGCGCGGCGGTTCCACCTGCAATGTCGGGAGCAGGGGAAGGTCGCGCAGCACGTGAGACTGTTCCTGCGCAAGCTCGAACTTCAGTGCCCTCTCCATGGCATGTCTCCCCGCCTGAACCACGAACGTGCGTTTGAAAGGTGCTACGGGATTTTCCGGCGGGCGGGCCGCCACCCATGCCGCGCAAGCGGTCTCCGGGAAATTCCCTGAGGAACGCTAGCCTGCGAATTGATATCCTAAGGTTAGACCCTCGTTAATGCCTGGAGGGTCGCACATTGCGTCGGGAAGACATCCGTTCGCCCGCGTATGCACATCCAGCCAACACGGCGGGTGGAGCCGCAAGAAAGTTGAGCCGGAGTTCGCCACTGCGCGCTGGCGGACTCCGTGCACACCATAACAGCGAGAGTGCATGGAAAGTAACAAGCGCGCCGGCTATTACGAATTTAAGGCCTACACCGAGCCACTTACGAATGGAAAGCACCAGGGATTCGTTCTTGTCCGCCATCACACACTTGCCGGGACACTGCAGACGGTGTTTCGCGCGGGACGGCCTTCCATGGAAGAAACCGAGGCCTTTGCCATGGCCGAGACGCGGGTCGCCGATCTCATTGAACTGATCGGCAGCGGTCGGCTGCCCCCGTCTTCGCGGGCGCATCCCGGCTAGCTGCCTTGGGACGAACGCCGTGGAAGTGGTCGCTACGCCAGTTGAAATTCGAGCCCCCATTTACAGCAGCACTGAGAGCCCCGGAACCTATGTCCAAGACCATCAAGAAGCAGTACCTGAAGGCGCTCAACCGACGCCTGAAGAAGGAATCGGCAGGCCGGTTCGATACGGTGTTTGTCTTCTATCCAGTGGGCTCAAAGCCGAAAAAGGCGACCGGCGTGACAGCAAGCGCGCCCGCCGATGAGCAGGTCCTCGCAGTCATGGACGCGGTCCAGGCTCGCGTATTCGCCAGGTTCGAGGATTCGGCAAAGCGCGGATAGGCAGATATTCCGGCGACGGCAGGCCGCGTCGACGCCATGACGCAAATGCAACCCGGGCCGTAGACTAGTTCCCTTTTTGCTTATCCCACGGCCTCTTCTCCCGCGCGATGAGGTTCCGGGCTTCATGCTGCTGAAAGCTCACCATACAAATCGGCGGCTTGGACGAGCTCAACCGTCGCGCAGCGCTGCAGGCCAAAAATCCATCTTGCATATATCTGACTTATCAACTACTGTTTCGTCAATAACATCGATGAGGTCTCACCGTGGATCATTACTCGAAGGAGAACTATCAGCTCATGCAGAGCGTAGGGTTCTTTCTCAACCGTGCCCGCGACGGCCTCCTGATCGAAATGGATGCGGCTCTGAGAGACCTGGACATCACTGCCCAGCATATGGGGATTCTGCTCCTCCTGACGCGTGGCGAGGCCCACACGCCGTTCGAGATAAGCAAGCTGCTCTGCATCGACAGCGGCCTGATGACCCGCATGCTGGACAAACTGGAAAGCAAGGGCCTGCTGGCGCGCAGCCGTAGCGTCGACGATCGCAGGATGGTCAACCTGACGCTGACGGAGAAGGGCATGGCCGTCGCAGAGCGCATTCCGGAAGTGGCGCCGAAGGTGCTCAATGCCCGACTGAAGATGTTCAGCCCGGAGGAATTCACTGAATTTCGCCGGCTCCTTGCCAAATTTGCGAATATTTGATCGCTTTTTTTTGCTTATTTAACTGACAGGTCAGATAATGTACAATCAGATTACCTCCTCGACACGCCGCTTTGCCGGCCCCGCGCTCTCGGTGTTGATGGCGGCGGTCCTGGCCGGCTGCGCCAACTATGCCGGCATCCACAGCGACAAGCACATCGCCGAAGCCACTGCCTACGCCACCACGCAGAGCATACCCGCCGAGCAAGGCCGCTGGCCTTCGGCGGACTGGACCGACCAGTTCGGCGATGCCCAGCTCATGACGCTGATCGGCGAAGCGCTGCAAGGCAGCCCGTCGCTGGAAAAGGCCCGGGCTCGCGTGGCGGCCGCCACGGCGCTCAGCGAGGGAGCCAATGCCAATACGCTGCCGCAGGTAGGCGCCGGCTATTCCTGGACGCGGCAACGTTTCTCGGAAAGCACGCTCGTGCCGCCCCCGTTCGCCGGGTCCTGGCAGTCGGAGAACAAGGCTGTCATCAACGCCTCTTATGAACTCGATCTGTGGGGCAAGAACCGCGAAGCCCTGAAGTCCGCCGTATCCGCGGTGCACGCCAGCGAGGCCGAGGCGGAACAGGTGAAGCTGACGCTAAGCAGCGCGATTGCCCGGGCCTACAACGAACTGGCCCGCCTCTACGCGCTGCACGACATTGCGCAGGACGAAGTGAAGCAGCGCCGTGGCGTGCTGCGCGTGACCAACGGGCGCGTGACCATGGGACTGGAGACCGAGGTCGAGAAGCGCACCGCCGAAGCCAACCTGGCCGCCAGCGAAGTCGCGCTCTCCTCGCTCGACGGCAATATCCAGCGCACGCGCTACCAACTGGGCGCGCTGCTCGGCCAGGGTCCGGACCGTGGCCTGGCGATCAGCCGCCCTGCCCTGGCCACCGGCGACGAAGTCCGCCTACCCGACAACCTGCCGGCCGATCTGGTCTCGCGCCGTCCCGACATCGTCGCCGCTCGCTGGCGCGTCGATGCCACCCTGCATGACATCAAGGTGGCCAAGGCGGAGTTCTATCCGGACATCAACCTGTCCGCCGCGATCGGCCTCGACGCCTTTGGCTGGGGCCGCTTCCTGCGCGCTGCCAGCCGCACGGCCTCGGCCGGTCCCGCGATTCACCTGCCGATCTTCGATGGCGGCGCGCTGCGCGCGCAGCTCAAGGGCCGCTACGCCGATTTCGACTTTGCCGTCGCGAACTACAACGAGACCCTGGTGAACGCCCTGACCGATGTTGCGACCCAGCTCTCCGATATTCGCGCCTTCGACACGCAGATCGACAGCGCGCTGCGCAGCGACACCGCCGCGCAGCGCGCGCTGACCCTGGCTCTGGCGCAGTACAAGGCAGGCCTGACCAACCAGCTCACCGTTCTGAACGCGCAGACCAATGCACTCTCCAGCAGCCAGGCGGTAGCCAACCTGCGCATGAATCGCCGCGACCGGCAGATTGCCCTCGCCGCGGCGCTGGGTGGCGGCTACACGGATGCCTCTGACTCAACCAGACAGGCGGCACAGTCCCGCTAACTCCGCTCTCAACGAAAACAAACACGAACGCGAAAACGAACAGGTGACACCATGAACGAAACGACCAAGACCGACCAGGCTACCGCCGAAGCCCAACCCGCCAAGTCCTCCACGCAAAACACCCGCAAGCGGCTGCTTGCCTTGCTCGGCCTGGCCAGCGCGCTCGCCGTGGCCGGCTACGGCGCCTACTACTACAGCGTGGCGCGCTTTCACGAGGAAACCGATGACGCCTATGTCAACGGCAACCTGGTCCAGCTCACGCCGCAAGTCATCGGCACGGTGATCGCGGTCAATGCCGACGATACGCAGATCGTGAAGGCCGGCGAGCCGGTGGTATCCCTCGACGCCGCCGATGCCAGGGTTGCGCTCGCCAGCGCCGAGGCCGCGCTGGGCCAGACCGTACGCCAGGTCAGCGCCCTTTATGTCAACAACAACGTGCTCGACGCCACGGTGCGGCAACGCCAGGCGGACCTCGCCCGCGCCAGGGACGACCTGCGCCGCCGTACCGAGGTGGGCGAAGCCGGCGCCGTAGCCGCCGAAGACGTGGCGCACGCCCGCGATGCGGTCAAGGCCGCCGAAGCCGCGCTTGATAGCGCTCGTCAGCAACTGGCCTCGAACCATGCGTTGACGGACCAGGCGTCCGTTGCCGACCACCCCAGCGTGCTCGCCTCCGCGGCCAAGGTGCGTGACGCGTATCTGGCCAATGCCCGCAACACGCTTCCCGCCCCGGTCACGGGATACGTGGCGCGGCGTTCGGTGCAGGTAGGCCAACGCGTTGCCCCCGGCACGCCGCTAATGGCCATCGTGCCGCTCGACGGCGTTTGGGTGGACGCCAATTTCAAGGAAGTCCAGCTCAAGCACATCCGCATGGGCCAGCCGGTCGAACTGCATGCCGACCTGTACGGCGGCAGCGTGACCTACCACGGCAAGGTGGTGGGCTTCTCGGCCGGCACCGGCAGCGCCTTCTCCGCGCTGCCCGCGCAGAACGCCACCGGCAACTGGATCAAGGTCGTGCAGCGCTTGCCCGTGCGTATCCTGCTCGATCCGGCGGAACTGCGCGCGCACCCGCTGCAGATCGGCCTGTCGATGCAGGTCGACGTGGCAACGCACACGGCCACCGGCTCGCAGCTCGCCACCGGCGGCGAAACGCCATATCGCACGACCTATCGCACCGATGTGTTCCAGCGCTATGGCGAAGAGGCCGACCGCGAGATCACGCGGATCATTGCACAGAACAGCAACGGCAAGTCCGGCACGGACGTGGCGAAGCTGCCGGCGCAGCGTACGGCGCAAGGCGCGAAGCCTCAGCCGCTCATGCAAGCGGCCGGGGCCTGAGCACCGCAATGCACCAGCCCTCTCTCGTCCATTTATCTGACATATCAGATTACTAGCCGGACCGCCGCCGCAGATCGTGCGGCGGCTGCCCCAGAGCGAATCTCTTTCGGAACGCCCCCATGCAATCCCCAGCCCAGACCCAGACCGCACCCGCCCCGCTCACCGGCGGCAAGCTCGTGCTGGGAAGCTTCGCCGTGGCCCTGGCCACCTTTATGAACGTGCTGGACTCGTCGATCGCCAACGTCGCGATCCCGACCATCTCCGGCAACCTCGGTGTGTCGATCGACGAAGGCACCTGGGTGATCACATTGTTCGCCGCGGCCAACGCCGTCGCGATTCCGTTGACGGGTTGGCTGACCCAGCGTGTGGGTCAGATCCGCCTGTTCGTCACCGCGATCCTCCTGTTCGTGCTGTCGTCCTGGCTGTGTGGCATTGCCCCCAACCTGACCGTGCTGCTCGCCGCGCGGATCCTGCAAGGCGCGGTGGCAGGACCTCTGATCCCGTTGTCGCAATCCATCCTGCTGGGCTCGTATCCCAAGGAGAAGAGCGCCATGGCGCTGGCGCTGTGGGCCATGACCGCCACCGTGGGCCCGATCGCCGGCCCCGCGCTGGGCGGCTGGATGACCGACAGCTACTCGTGGTCCTGGATCTTCTACATCAACGTGCCGGTCGGCCTGTTTGCCGCGGCCGTTACGTGGGCCGTCTACCGCGACCGCGAGACGCCGGCCCGCAAGCTGCCGATCGACCTGGTGGGCCTGACCTCGCTGATTACCTGGGTCGCCTCGTTGCAGATCATGCTCGACAAAGGCAAGGACCTGGACTGGTTCAACTCCCCGGTCATCATCATCCTGGCCGTGGTGGCGCTGCTCAGTTTCCTCTTCTTCGTGATCTGGGAGTTGACCGAAGAGAATCCGATCATCGACCTGCGCCTGTTCAAGGGCCGCAACTTCCTGGCCGGCACCGTCGCCATCTCGGTTGCCTTCGCGGTCTTCTTTGCCAACCTGGTCGTGTTGCCGCAATGGATGCAACAGTACCTGGCCTACCCGGCCGTCAACGCCGGCCTGGCGACCGCACCGCTGGGGATCTTCGCCGTGCTGCTCACGCCGGTGCTGGGCAAGCTGATGCCCAAGGCGGAATTGCGCGTGCTCGCCACGCTCTCCTTCGTCGGCTTCGCGGCTGTCTTCTTCATGCGTTCCCACTACACCACCGGCGTGGATACCTTCACCCTGGTGCTGCCCACCCTGCTGCAAGGCATTCCGACCGCGCTCTTCTTCGTCCCGCTGACCGCGATCATCCTCTCGGGCCAGCCGCCAGAGAAGATTCCCGCCGCCGCCGGCCTGTCCAACTTCGCCCGCGTCTTCTGCGGGGCGGTAGGTACGTCGCTGGCCACGACCGGCTGGAACAACCGCGCCGTGCTGCACCACGCCCAACTGGCCGAGCAAGCCAGTCCGAACAACCCGCTGTACGGTGCCGCCCTCCAGTCGATCCAGTCGACACTGGGCTTCACGCCGGGCCAGGCCGTCGCGTATTTCGAGCGCAGCCTGAACACGCAAGCCATCATGCTGGGCCTGAACGACATCTTCTGGATCTCGGGTGTGATCTTCATCATGATCGTGCCGCTGATCTGGCTAACCAAGCCGGTCAAGGGCCAGGTATCGGAGGCCGCCGCGGCCGCGCACTGAAGCGTCCGTTTCGCATGAGGTCAATCTGACTTTGCGCGTCGCAAGGACGGATTGCCTCCCAGCAAGGACCATCCACTGATAAGCCGGAGCCATCGATGATGCAACGCACTTTCCGCATTGCCGCCGGCAAGCGAATCGGCCGTGCGTCGTACCGCCTTGCCGCCGCTAGCTGGCGCAGCGCGTCCTTCCTGTTGGTGATGGCAACGCAAACGATGACCGCTTCGATGGTCGGCGCCCTGCTGCTGATGACACTGGCGTGCTCGTTGTACGCCATCGGAATGGGACTGGGACATGTGGGCGGCGTCCTGCGCTACTCGCGCTCCTCCCCGCTCGTCGCGGCCGTCAATGAAAGCCCTTAACGCCAGGACTTGCGCGTCTTTCGACGCCAGGACACATGCGAGGCCAGCCAACCGCGGCGAGCCGCGCAGGCACGCTACAAGCGCCTAGGCCTTCGGTGGACGCCCGGTCTTGACGGCTTCGACTTTCGAGACCGCAGCCAGCAATTGCTTTGGCGACGTCGCGGCAAGAAGCAGCAAGCCTGCTCGCAGAAGCTCGCTCTTCTTGATGTGCACACCCGCATCGAGGCATCGCTGCTTGAGTTCATCGATTCTTGCGTAGTCGGACTTTGGCATCGTGAAGCTGTCACGCAGCACCTTTTCCTTCTTGGCACCCGGCGCCTTTTTCGGCACGGCCGAGCCGGCGCGAGCTTCCACCTTTGGTGCCTTGCTCTTGTCGGCCCTCGTCACTGACTTCTTGCTATCCAAGCCCCGCGGCGCTTTGCCCTTGGTTGCGGATGCGGCACTAGTGGCCACGTCCGCGCTCTTCGGAAAATGAAATGCCTTTTCGTGGGCGGCTTGATGATCGGTGAGTTCACGGCAGATTTGAATGAAAAACGGAATAAACAGTATATACCGTTTATCGGCGACTTCCCGCGCCGCGCCGGTTCGAGTTCGCCGGTGCGGTGCAGCCGGTGCCCCGGCGACCAGGCTCGGATGCACGCGTCGGTGGACCAGCTAGCATCCGGGTTCTGCCTGCGGAAGGTCACAAGCCGCACCCGCCGCCGCTTATCTGGTTTTTTCTTGCGGCGCTGCGCTGAACGTCTTGTTGGAAATCTTCCACACGCCGTCGATCTCCAGCAGCGTCATGTAGTCCGTGAATGTCACTTCCGGATATTGCAGTACAACCTTGGCGCTGCCGGCATTGCCGACGACGTCGAAATGCGTGATGAAGCGTTTGCGCTGAGCTTCATCAGGTGCGGGTTGGCCCTGAAAGCGAGCGGAGAATTCATCGACGCTCAGGGAGTGCAGCACGCCATCGCGAAACGAGACAATCCTCGCGTCCGGATGGAAAGCCAGGCGCATATATTCGGCCTTGCCCGTGATATGGGCTTTCAGGTAGTTCTCGATCGGCTCGAGAGCCGGTACATGTGGTGACGTCAGGCCTGCTTCACAAAATGTCATATTGTCCTCCGAACCCATGATCAGCTTGGGCCGATGCCCGCGCCGCGCTCTTCACAGCGCGCTTATTGTATTCTAGTTTTGCATACAAAAACAACGGCGATGGTGCCTCTTTTATTGGCTGGCGGCTCTTGGCAGCAAGCGTGGGAAACGGACCGTCAAATAAAGGCATTTGCCCGCTCCATCCCACCTTGACGCTATCGGGACTCTCTTCCCCGCCGCCGGTCCGGGACCAGGCGCGGTCAGTTCCCGCCTTCGCCGCCCAGCGTCCTGACGCTCTTCCACTGCCCCTGCCGGACTTCGAACAGCGTATAGGGCGGCTTGATCAGGTCACCGTAGGGATCGAATGCGATCTTGCCGGTGACGCCAGTCACAGTCACCTTCGCCAGGCTGTCGACGATCTTCTTCCGGTCGAGCGAGTTGGCATCGTGGATCGCCTTGATCATCGCGAGCGCCGCGTCGTAGGCAAACGGCGCGTACAGTTCGACATCCTGGTTGAAGCGCGCCTTGTAGCGCTTGCCGAACTCCTGCGCCGCGGGCAGCTTGTCCAGCGCGGGTCCGGGCTCCAGGTCCTGCGTGCCCTCGCCGGCCGTGCCGGCGATCTGCAGGAAGGCATTGCTCTTGAGCGCGCCGGCGCCGAACAATTGCGCCTGCATGCCCAGCGAGCGCATCTGCTTGACCACCATCGCGCCTTGCGCGTCCAGGCCGCCGAAGAAGATCACGTCGACATTCCGGCCCTTGAGCGTGGTCAGGATCGGGCGGAAATCGACGGCCTTGTCGCTGGTGAACTCGCGGCGGACGATGCTGCCCTTGGCTTCCTTCACGCCCTTCTCGAAGGCATCCGCGAGGCCTTGTCCGAAGGCCGTGCTGTCATCGATGATGCCGATCCGCCGGGCCTTGACCTGTTCGACCACGAAACGCCCGGCAACGACGCCGCCCACGCCGTCATGCCCCATCGTGCGGAACACATTCCTGAAGCCTTGCTTGGTCAGTTGCGGATTGGTCGAGCCGGGCGTGATCATGGCGATACTGGCCTGGTGATACACCGCCGATGCGGGGATGCTGCATCCCGAGTTGTAGTGGCCGATCACACCGACGACGCCGTCGTCGTCCAGTTTCTGCGCAACCTGCATGGCCACGCGCGGGTCCGCCTGGTCGTCCTGCACATCCAGCACGAACTTGACCGGCGCGCCGCCGACCGTCGGGCTCCTGGCGTTCTCCTCGTCGAGCGCCAGTTGCGCGCCATACTGCAGATCCTTGCCGACCCGCGCGACCGAGCCGGTCAGCGGCGCGACAAAACCGATTTTCACGACCTTGGGCTCGGCGGCCCGGGTCAGCGGCGCTTGCGCGGACAGTGCGCAAACTGCCAGGCTCAACAGACAATGGCGGCGATTCATGATGCGCTCCTTGCGAGATATGGTGTCGCGCCTGGGGATAAGCGACCGGCCGATGCGCGACATGTCGGAGTCGTATGGCTAGAAACGGGTTGCCGCATACGGCGCAAGATCGAGCACGGGGCTGCGCCGCGCGACCAGGTCCGCGACCACGCGGCCGCTGATGCCCGCCAGCGTCAGGCCCAGGTGCTGGTGGCCGAATGCGTAGATCACGCGGTCGCTGGCGCGTGAATGCCCCAGCACCGGCACGCCATCGGGCAGCGTCGGGCGAAAGCCCAGCCAGCTGCTGTCCGGCTCCCTGAGCGCGGGCAAGGCGCGCCGCGAGGAAAATGTCAGCAGGTCCAGCAGCGAGCGACTACGCGTGTCGCTGAATCCGCCCAGTTCGACCGTGCCCGCCACCCGGATACCGTCGCGCATCGGTGTCATGTAGAAGCCGCGTTCGGCCCAGCCGACCGGCCGCGAGATCAGTTGCGCCGCGCCGGCATAGCGCACGTGATAGCCGCGCTCCGTATCGAGCGGCACCCTGTCGCCGCACTGCTTTGCGAACTTCGCCGAACGCGCGCCGGTGGCGATCACCACATGATCGTAGCCACGCTGCGCCATGCCTTCGGCAACCACCGTCACGCCGCCCGCCGTGGGTTGCACGGCGCTTACCCCGGCATGTTCGAGTTTCAATCCGCGCGCGGCCAATTGCGCGTGGAGCGCCAGCAGGAAGGCATGCGGATCGGAGAAGTGCCAGCTGTCGCTGAAGAGAACGCCGCGCTCGAAGATCGGCGCAAGCGCGGGTTCGAGCTGTTGGATATCTCCCGCGCCGACAACGTCGAATTTCACGCCAAGTTTGCGCCGCAGATCCAGCGCGGGCCGTGCCCCGTCAAACGACGATGCACTGGAGTAGAGGTACAGGCATTCCCGCGCCCGCACGAATTGCGCAAGGCCGGGATCGGCCAGCAGCGGCGCATATCCGTCCTGCGCATGACTCAGCAAAGCGGCCAGGGCGCCGGCGCTGGCCTCATAGCGGCGCGGCAGCGAACTCATCATGAAGCGGCCGAGCCAGGGCGCGAGCTGCGGCAGGTAGCCCCAGCGCAGCCGGAGCGGGCTCTGGCTCGACAGCAGGAAGCGCGGCAGGTCCCGGAACACGGATGGGTTGTTCACGGGAATGCACCCATAGTGCGCGAACGTGCCCGCGTTGCCGTACGACGCGCCTTGCCCCACACCGGACGGGTCGAACAGGGTCACGCCGTGCCCGTCGCGCATCAGCCAGGCGGCGCTGGCAAGCCCGATGAAGCCGGCGCCGATGATGGCGACTTTCGCCATTACTTTCTCCCTTGCAGTATGGGCACACCGATGGCCGAACGGTAGCCGGTTGCCGTCGCGTCGTCGGTGCGGCGCTTCGCACACAGCCAGTAGGCCGCCAGCGCAACCGCAAGACTCGCGACGCTGGCCAGCAGTTGCGGCCGCAGCTCCGCATCGGCGGCCATCGCCAGCAGCACGCCGGCGATGGCCGCTACCACAGCGTACGACAACCACGGGAACAGCCACATCTTGAGCGTCAGGCGCTGGGGCGCGGCGGCCTCGATGCGCCTGCGCAGGCGTATCTGCGAGACCGCGATCGCCAGGTAGACGAAGAGCATGATCGCACCCGACGCATTGACGAGATAGAGGAACACGCCTTGCGGCGAGACAATGGCCGCGACGATGGCAACATAGCCGACCATGCTGCTCAGCAGCACGCCCAGGCGCGGTACCTTGTGCGCCGAAAGCTTCAGCAGGCGGCCCGGCGCATCGCCGCGCTCGGCCAGGCGGAACAGGATGCGCGACGACACATACAGCCCGGAATTCAGCGCCGACAGCACGGCGACCAGCACGATCGCGTTCATGATGTCCGCGGCGCCGGGCACGTGCATCGTTTCCAGCGCGGCGACGAAGGGCGAATAGCCGACCTTGATCTGCGCCCACGGCACGATGCAGGCAATGACGAACATCGAGCCAACGTAGAACGTGATCACGCGCAGGATCACGGAGCGCGTCATCGCCGCAACGCTCTTGCCGGGGTCGTCGGATTCGGCGGCGGCAATGGTTGCGATTTCCGCGCCACCCACGGCGAAGATCACGGTCGGCACCCCGGCAAAGATCGACATGGCGCCGAAGGGCAGGAAGCCGCGGTCGCCGGTCAGGTGCGCGGCCGTTTCGTGCCACGACGAAAAGCCAAGCAGATAGCCCGCGCCGATCGCGATAAACACGATGATCGCCGCTACCTTGATCGATGCGAACCAGTACTCGAACTCGCCATATGACTTCACCGACATCAGGTTGATGACGGTCATCACCGACAGCAGCACGAGGCCGATCGCCCACACCGGCGCGGGTATCCAGCGCTGCAGGATGGCGGCGCCGGCCACCGCCTCCACGGCGACCACGATGACCCAGAAATACCAGTACAGCCAGCCATTGGTGAAGCCGGCCCAGTTGCCCAGCCCGAGGCGCGTGTATTCGGTGAACGAACCGATGCCGGGGTTGGCGAGCGCCATTTCGCCAAGCATCCGCATGACGAACAGCACGACGATGCCGGCCAGCAGGTAGCTCAGGCATGCCGCCGGCCCCATCGCGCTGATCGTGGCGCTGCTGCCGACGAACAGCCCCGCGCCGATGATGCCGCCGAGCGAAATCATCGTCACATGCCGCTGCCGCAGGGACTTGCCAAGGTCGGCCGGGGCCGGGGGGTTGGATGGGGCCGGCGTCGGGCGTGCCGGTCGCGATAATGCTTGATCTGCCACGGGTGTCTCCTCCTGTAATACAGTTCGGGTCGTGCTGCCGGACTGAGGGCATACAAACGACACAAACATCGTCACACAAAACTTTTTTGAGTGCAATTTGTTTGTCTTTGTGTGGACGTCGGTATTTTCCCTGAGCCCAGTGGAATTGTTGCGTGGAAAGCCTGCCGCCATGGCCGGATAGCGACGCGACAGGTTAATATGTGGCTAGCGAGTGGATCTGACTCTCCGCGCGGCGCGACCGCAAGCCAAAGAGTATTTGTATGGAGATCAAAACGGGATGAATACTGAGACACACCACACAAACGACGGCGACGATCTCCAGACAAAAGTACGTCAGGCGCCATACCTGGAAGTCTCGCGTGCGCTGGAAGAGAAGGTGCGCAGCGGCGTCTACCCCACTGGCAGCCGGCTGCCCGCCCAGCGCGACCTGGCCGTGGAGCTGGGCATCAATGTCTCGACCGTATCGCGGGCCTACAAGGAATTGCAGGCCCGCGGTCTGATCGTGGCCAGCAAGCGGCGCGGGTCCATCGTCACCGGGGGTGCGATGCCGTCCGTCCAGGCCAGGCCGGCGCGCAGCGCGACCGGCGAAGCGTCGAATACCGTCATCGACCTCACGGTCAACCGGCCGGCAACGGGCGAGTTCCTGGCGCAGCTTGCGCGGACGATGGGCGCCGTCCCGCGCGATCCGCGCTATCCGGAAACGCAGGAGTACCAGCCGCCGCAGGGACCGGACTGGGCGCGCGCCGCCGGCGCGCGATGGATGGCGGCGCCGGGTTTCACGCCCGCGCCGGAGAACGTGGTCGTTACCAGTGGCGCGCAGCATGGTCTCTACGCGGTGCTGAGCAGCCTGATGGGCCACGACGGCGTGATCCTCTCCGACCAGCTCACCTACTACGGGCTGAAGGCGCTCGCACCGGTGTTCCAGTTTGAACTCGTCGGCATTCCCAGCGACGACGAAGGCCTGTTGCCCGAGCAACTCGAGGATGCGTGCCGGCGCCTGCGCGTCAAGGCCATCTTCACCGTGCCCAACCTGCAGAACCCAACGGTAGTGACGATGAGCCTGGCGCGGCGCGCGGCGCTGGTCGACATTGCGCGCCGGCACCACATCGCCATCATCGAGGACGATGTCTACGGCCCGCTGTTGCGCACGCGCCTGCCCACGATTGCCAGCCTGTGTCCGGAGCTGACCTTCCATGTCACGTCGACATCGAAGGTCCTCGCGCCGGGACTGCGGGTGGGCTATGTGCTGACGCCGCCCAACGGCGCCGCGCTGGCGGCCGAAGCGGTGCGTACCACGGCGTGGATGCCCGCGCCGCTATCGACGCTGATCGCCACGCGCTGGATCGAGGACGGCACGGCGCAGTGCATTCTCGATGCCCAGCGCGCGGAGCTCGCGGTGCGGCAGGAGCTTGCGCGCGAACTGTTGCCCAAGGCGCATCTGAAGAGCGATCCGGCCTGCATGTTCGTCTGGCTGCGCGTGCCGGCGCCGTGGCGCTCGGACGACTTCGCGGCGAATGCGCTGGCGCGCGGCGTCAACACCATGCCGGCCTCGGCATTCGCTGTGGACCGCTCAACCAGCGAGCACGGCGTGCGGATCAACCTCGCCTGCGCCGCCTCGCGCGATCAGTTGGTGAGCGCATTGCGGATCGTCGCGCAGACGCTGCGCGACCGGCCGCGCGCGCTGTTCGGAACCATCTGAGGCTGGCCGCCCGGCATGGCGCGGCCCTTGGCCGGTCCCACCGGCCCGGTCAGGCCCATTGCTTCTCGGGACAATCCAGGTACGCAATGGGCTCGGCGATGCCGAGCCGTGCGCGCGCCGCGTCGAGCGGCTCGTGCAAGAGCGCCTCATAATCCTCGCCGAGCAGCCACTTTGCCTTGCGGCCGTTGCGATACCCCTCGATCACGGCACGCGCATAGGCGGTGGTGCCAGTCTTGCGCAGGCTCTTCAGCGCGGCGGCTGCCGCAATGAACGCCCAGCCAAGGCCGCCGGTCTGCGCGTAGCTGAACGCCACCAGCGCCGCCTCGCCCAGGTTCTCGTCGGCCTTGTAGCCGGTCAGCGCATGCCAGATGTCGTGAACGTCGCGGGTTCGCCTGGCGCTCCAGGCGTAGGGACTCTCGATGAGCGGCTCCCGGTTGATGTTCGAGACTTCGGCGAGGCCGGCGGCGCTGTATCCCGTTTCCTCGAGAAACGCGCGGTAGGCAGCGCCGAGCGTGCCCGGCGCGAAGCTCGCGATAAACGCCGGATCGGAGAACCGCTCCGCCAGCTCGACGCGCCGATAGGCCTGCTTGCGCCCCTGCGGCGTCTTCATGAGCCGGTCGAAATTCTTCGCCGCGGCGGGCCCGTTGAGCGCGCGCATGATGAGGAACACCTGCGTCGTATCGTCGCCGTTCGCGAGCAGCTTGCGGATCGCCCGAAATGCGGCGGGTAAATCACGCTTGTAGAGATCGGGGGCGGTCTGGGTGGCCATTGCCTCGTTCCTGTTGATGACGTCATTGCCGGGACCGCGACGCCGCCAGCCGCTGACGTTGCGGTTTTCATGCTTGCGCCCTCGTTTACGAGGGTTTTCATCTAGGGGTCGTCACGACAAGTGAGGATCTTTGCCGGGAATGGCCGAATACAATGTCGTCTTCCTGACATAAAGCCAAGAATGTCGCTGTGTCAAAGCCATTTACCATCGACGACCGCCTGGCCGCCCTGAAATCCAGTGCCTGGTTTGCAGGCCTGACTGCCGGGCTTCAAGGGTGGATCGCCGAGCATTCACGGGTCAGGGCCCTGGCCGCCGGCGAGCCCCTGTTCCGCCGCGGCGATGCGCCGGACGGCCTCTACTTCGTGGTGGATGGCGCGGTCCGGATGACAAGAACCTCCGAGCAGGGCAAGGAGGCGCTGCTTGCCTTTGCCGAGGCGCCGCAATGGTTCGGGGAAATTTCCCTGTTCGACGGCTTGCCGCGCACCCACGATGCTTGGGTGCAAAGCGATGCGTTGCTGCTGCACACACCCCAGTCGGATCTGCTTCACTTTCTTGCGCAAAACCCGTCGCACTGGAGAGCGTTCGGCTCCTGCTCACGCAAAAGCTGAGACTGACGCTAAACGCCATCGAAGCGTCGGCATTGCTGCCGGCGCCGGTCAGGCTGGCCCACCGGCTCCTGGCCATAGCCGGCGGCTACGGCGAGCGGCATGGCCGCAGCAAGCGGGTCATCCACGTGCAGCAGGAGGAACTCGGGCTGATGCTCTCCGTCTCCCGGCAGACGGTGAACCAGATCCTCAAGGATCTCGAACTGCGGGGCGTGTTGCACCGCACGCGAGGCGCGATCGAGATCCTGGATATCGAGCAGTTGCGGGCGTTTGCGAATGCGGGCTAATGTCCCGGGCCTGGAACACTGAGCGCCCGATCCCTGCGCGGCAGCTCATTCGGTCAGCATGAATACATTGACGCAGTCCTCCAGATGCTGCGCCTGCTGACCCAACCTGGATGCTGACTCCGCGGCCTGCTCGACGAGACCCGCATTTCGTTGCGTCAGCTGCGCCACTTGCCCTACCGCCAGATCAATATGCCCGATCTCCTGGCTCTGCTCCCTGCTGGCGCTGGCGATGACCGACACGGAGTCCATCAGCGCCCTCACCTTCTCTTCGACGCCCGCCATCGCCCCGCCTGCGCATACGGCCACTGCCCCGGCCTGGGATATGGCTTGATTTGAATCGTCGATCAGGAGCTTGATCTCCTTGGCTGCGCTTGCCGTCCTGGTCGACAAGCCTCGAACCTCGGTAGCCACGACAGAGAAACTCCTGCCGCTTTCGCCAGCCCTGGCGGCTTCGACGGCGGCGTTCAGCGCAAGAATGTTCGTTTGAAACGCAATGCCGTCAATCATCGACGTGATTTCAGCGATCTTCCTGGACTGACGGTCCAGGTCGCCCATGAGGTTCGCCAGCTTGCGAACATCGCTTGCCGCAGACATCGCCGCGCTGGAAGCCGCCTGTGCCGCCTCGTTGACGTGTTCCGCGCCCAATGCGTTCCGCCGCGCCGTTTCAGTGATCTGGGACAGGCTTCCTGTCGTTTCTTCGATTGAACTCGCCGTTTCCTCATTGCGCCGGGAGAGATCCGCATTGCCGCGCTCCTGGTTTGCCGCCGCCACCCGGATGGTATCGACGGCCACCCTCGCGTCCAGCAAGACGCCTACCAGCTTGGCGTTCATCTGGTTCAATACGCGTCCCAGCATCTTTGCCTGAACGTCGCCGCGCTCCGGGAACCGGGCCTGTACCTGCCCCGAAGAAACGGCAAAGGCCGTCTCATTCAGCCTCTTGAGTGGCTCCAGCACCTGCCGCGAAAGATAGAACGCCGCCCCGAGGCCAATCACCACGCCGGATGCGGTGAGCATCCATATCCCTTCCACGAAGATGCCAGCCTCCGCTTTCAGGAGGCTGACGCCGATGGCTTGTGCCAACAAAATGCCTACGAGCACAAGCATGACGGCCCAGAGGCGGATGCCGACAGGCAGTCCCAGAATCCGGCTCGAGAGGCCAGCGATTCCTACGCGCTTGACTTCACCATGATGCAACCGGAAACGCTTGTCCTCCCCCTCCCGAATCCGCCGGTAGAGCTCGGTTGCGGTTGCCACCTGCTCCCTGGAAGGCTTGGTCCGCACTGACATATAGCCGACCTTCTGCCCCGATTTGAAGACGGGCGTGACATTTGCGACCACCCAATAGAACCCGCCGTCCCTGCGCCGGTTCTTGACGACCCCTGTCCACGGACGGTCATCCTGCAGCGTTGCCCACATATCCTCGAACGCCTTCGCCGGCATGTCCGGATGGCGGACGATGTTCTGCGGCTCGCCGATGATTTCAGCCCTGGAGAATCCGCTGCTCCTGACAAACGCTTCGTTAGCATAGGTAATGCGGCTGAAAATATCCGTGCGCGTAATGATGACCTCACCATCCGGCAGCACGTACTCTTCATTTTTGACTGGAAAATTCCCGCGCATTCCGTTTCCCCGACAAGTATCCCGTTTCATATAAAATACGCAGAAATAAGATCATGTTTTTTGACACTTCTTACTTCTCATTTCCAGTTCCGCCTCTCGTCCAGTCTGCTTCCCTTCCATATGAATTCATATAGTTAATCAGATCTCCTATCGGCATAGGACGGGCAATCAGGAATCCTTGTATAAGACGACAGCCTTCTTCCTCCAGGAATTCCAGTTCACTTGAAGTTTCGACACCCTCGGCTATCACGCCAACGCCGAAATTCGAGGCGAGCATCATAATTGCCCGGATTATCTTTTTTGAATTCTCGCTTCGTCCGCTTTTCTCAATGAATGAGCGCGCGATCTTCAGTGAGCTTACGGGAAGGGTACTTAGGTAGCCGAGATTCGAGTACCCCGTTCCGAAGTCATCGATCACGATCTCGACGCCGGCGTTCGCGAGCGCCTCCAGCGCGGAGGTGGAAGACTCCCCCTGTGGGATGAGCGCACTTTCTGTAATCTCGACCTTCAGCGAGGTCGGCGCAAGCGCGCTCCTGCGCAGCGCCGCTTCGACCTTGCCCGCAAATCCGGAAGCATGCAGCTCTTCGGCCGGGACATTTACCGCCACGGTCAGGGACACGCCAAGTTCCGCGTTGGCGCGAGCGATATCGGAGGATGCTTTCTCGAGAACGAAGTCCGTGAGCTTGTGGCCGAGCCCCAGGTCACAGACCACCGGGAGAAACTCGGCAGGCATGATCGTACCCAGGGTCTGGGAATTCCACCTGACGAGGGCTTCCACCCCGACTACCTTCCTGGTCTTCAGATCAAAGACCGGCTGGTAGGCAACCCACAGTTCCCTGGCGCCAAAGGCATGCCGCATCGCCTGGTAGATCTGGTGATATCGCTCGGCATTCTTTCTTAGCGCAGGGGAGTAGTGCTTCGCCCTGCCACGCCCTTCACGCTTGGCCTCATACAGCGAAATGTCGGCCTGCTTGAAGAGCGCCTTGCTATCGCCGCCGTCGTCGGGAAACCGGCTTACGCCAATGCTGGCGCCTACATAGAGCGGCGTTCCGGATACCACGATCGGAACCTCGACCGTGGCGCAAATGCGCTGGAGAATCGACTCCCTGTCGGTATCCGTCAGCGGGCCGGCAAGAGCCACCGTGAATTCATCGCCCCCGAGCCTCGCAACGATATCGCCAAGCCGGGTGGCATCGACCAGGCGCTCCGCCACCTTGATCAGGACCTGGTCCCCGATGTCATGCCCCAACGCGTCATTGATGCCTTTGAAGCGGTCAAGGTCGATCAGCAGGAGCGTGACCCCGTTGCAGCGTTCGCTGCTGGCTGAGATCAGTACGTCAAGCTGCTCGAAGAAAGAAACCCTGTTGTATAGCTTCGTCAAATCGTCGAAGCACGCCAGCTCTCGCAGTCTGCGCTCGGATTCCAGGCGCGAGGTGACGTCCCTTCCCGCCGAGATGAAGTGGGTAATCGCGCCGTTCAGATCGCGAAGCGGCGTGATGACCTTCTCCTCGGAGAAGAGCACGCCATCTATTCTTCTGTTTACAAAAATCCCTTTGAATGTCTCACCCGCGCCTAGAATCGCCCATAGTCTCTCGTAGAATGCCTCCGCCATCTTCCCCGACTTCACTATGCCGGGCGTATTGCCAAGCGCCATCGAACGGTCATAACCCGTCTGGGCTTCGAACGCCTTGTTGACGTAGGTGATTTTTCCCATCGAGTCCGTAATGACGATGGAATCGGCCACTTGCTCCATCGCAAATGCGTACAAGGACAAATTGTCCACACCCCATGTTGACTCGATTCGCTCCACCGCATCGCCGCACAAATCGACCATCTTGTTGCACCCCCCCGTAAAGCCCGCGTCGCCGTGACGACGACGCCTGCACCCGAAAGCCCCGACAATTGAGGCCTATTTTTTTACCGGATGCGCCGGGTATGAGCGAGTCACGAACGGACCAGGGGTAGCATAACCCCGCAACTAATTCAGCAGCCTCTGGCCCTATGCAGCCGACTCTTGGGTCGATTTGCATGTTCTCTACACACTTCGATTTACAACGCTATCGTAAAGACGATCCTTTTTTGACGTAGGTCATCCCGGCGCGCCCCAAGTATGGCGTAGACTGCGCCGACGAATAAAGCAAGAAAAATTGATGGGGTGGACAAACTTCGCTTATGGGCCGTAGACCTAGCATCGAGCAACTTCGGGTTTTTCTGGCAGCCGCAGACCGTCAGAGTTTTACGCTTGCAGCGCGGGCTTGTCACAAGACGCAAGCTGCTGTGAGCATGCAGATGCGCCAACTGGAGCAAATGGCCGAGGCCAAGTTGTTCTGTCGGGAGAATAGACAGCTAAAGCTGACCGCTTCCGGGGAAGCGCTTTACGCGTACGCGATGCGTGTGGTTGCGCTGGAGGAAGAAGCCTGGGTGGCGATTCGCGGCAGCGCAAAGCACCGTCTGCGAGTCGGGGCTCCCGAGTTCTATGCGAACGAACTGCTTCCCATTGCAATCCGGAACTTTCATGCTACCCACCCGACCGTCCTCATTGAGCTGGTTTGCGCGTCGACCGCGCACCTGAACGGAAAGCTGCAGAGCGGCCAGGTGGACCTTGCCATTGGCGTGCGAGGGGCCCATATGGATGGAGACCCCTTGTTCACCCAGGAGCTACGCTGGGTTGCGCACCCGGACGGGCCTCACATCTGGCAGCAGAATCCAATCCCCATTGGGCTGTACGAGCTTGGGAGCACGGTCCGCGCCCATATCCTGGCCGCGTTGGAGCATGCCGAAGCCGACTATAGCTGCGTATATGAGAGTACATCCGTACCCGGCATCCTGGCAGGGGTGAACGCTGGCATGGTGGTGGCGGCAGTACCCTCGCAAGCCGCCCGTGAGCACCTGCGGATTCTTGACCGCGACGATGGATTGGTGGATATCGAGCCGCTAGACATTGTCATGGCGACCAGCAATACCGTCGCCCCGCCCGAGGCGAGGCAATTTGGTGAAGTGCTGAGACAGGCTGCCCAACGCTGGAAAGCAGTGGCTGCAGCGGCCGAATAGCAGGAATCCATCGCCGCCATCCTTGCATTGCATTTCGCAAAACCGCTCAACCTGCCGGCGGCAGCACCGTCTTGAGCATATCGATAAACGCGCGCAGCTTCGCCTGCGACTGCGTGCGCACCGGGAAATACAGGTACAAGCCATCGCTGCGCGGCACATACGGCGCCAGCACGGCCTCCAACTCGCCCGCCGCGAGTTCCCGCCCGGCCTCGAACTCCGCGACGTAAGCCAGCCCAAGCCCCCTGCGGGCAAGATCGACCAGCGTGTTGCGATCGTTCACCGTGACCTTGCTGTCGATATCGACCCATACCTTGCGGCGGCCCACCTGGAAATCCCAGCGATGGATCAGGCCCGATTTGACGAAGCGATACTGGATGCCCTGGTGGCGCATCAGGTCCGCCGGCGCCTTCGGCCGCCCTGCCCTGGCGAAATAGGCGGGGCTGCCGACCACGCACCAGGTGACGTCCGGCGTGAGCCGCAGCGCAACCATGTCCTTGGCCAGCGTCTCGCCCAGGCGTATCCCGGCATCGAAGCCGCTTTCCACCAGGTCGACGACACCTTCGTCCAGCGTCAGGTCCAGGTGTACCTCGGGATGCAGCAGGCGAAAACGCTCGATCATCGGTTCAACCAGCAGCGCGCAGGCCGCGCGGGTCATGGTGATGCGCAAGGTGCCCGAGGCATGGGTACTGAAGCCGCCGAGCGCTTCCAGCGCGCCGCCGATTTCCTCCGCCGCGGGACGTAGCCGCGCGTACAGCGCGGCGCCGGCCTCGGTCAGGGCCACCCTGCGGGTGGTGCGCTGGAACAGCGGCACGCCGTGCCGCCGCTCCAACAGCCGGATCGCCTTGCTGACGGCAGTCGGCGAGACCTGCAGCCGGCTGCCGGCAACCGTAAAGCTCTTGTGTTCCGCCACCGCCAGGAACATGGCGATACCGTCGAAGGCGTCCTTGTCCATTGCTCACTCCATTATGAACCTCTGGTTCATGACGAATGTACCTCGATCCGCTTTTTGCCGGGCAATCGGATGCGTAGGATTTGCTTCATCGGCACCGGCTCTTCCGGTTGCCGAACCCGACCAAGGAGCAATGAACATGAGCACGCAACACACGCAACAGACTCATCAGACTCAACAAACGCAAACCCGATTCAAGCGCGTCTGGCTGATCACGGGCGCATCGCGCGGCATCGGCGCGGAGATCGTTTCGGCGGCGCTCGCCCACGGCGACGCCGTCGTGGCGACCACGCGGAATTCGAAGACCGTGGCCGGCAAGTTCGGCGCCTTGCCCGGCCTGCTGGCGGTGGACCTCGATGTCACCGACGAAGCGTCCGCAAGGGAAGCGGTAAAGCTGGCGGTGAAACGATTCGGCCGTATCGACGTGCTCGTCAACAACGCGGGTTTTGGCATGGCCGGCGCGGTGGAGGAGGCCAGCGCGGCCGAAGTCCGGAACCTCTTCGAAACCAATGTGATGGGCCTGCTCAACGTGACGCGCGCCGTGCTGCCGCAGATGCGCAGCCAGCGCGCGGGGCACGTGATCAATGTGTCGTCACTGGGCGGTTACCGGGCAGCCGCCGGTTTCGGGGTCTATAGCTCGACCAAGTTTGCCGTCGAAGGCCTGTCGGAAGCGCTGCATGACGAGCTTGCACCGCTTGGCATCCACGTCACCGTGATCGAGCCTGGCTACTTCCGCACCGACTTCCTGGATGCTGCCTCGGTAGTGGAGTCCGCCACGGTGATCGGCGATTACGCCGGGACGGCAGGCAAGGTGCGCAGCACGGCCAAGGCCTATAACCACCAGCAGCCCGGCGACCCCAGGAAACTCGCGCAGGGATTGCTTGCGCTGATAGCGGCACAGCAGCCTCCGCAGCGCCTTCAGTTCGGCACCGACGCGGTGAACCGCGTGCGCGAAAAACATGCGCTGGTGGAGCAAGAACTGCAGGCGTGGGAAGCGCTGTCACGGTCGACTGACTTCCCGGCCTGAGTGCGTGCGGCTCGAATGCGGCTGACGTGGCGCGGCGCCGCGCCACGTCAGCCGCATCGGGCTCGCGTTCAAGGCCTGCCTGTTGGCGCGAGCCGCCATTGCCTGACGATCCGCGTACGCGGCTGCGGCCACCAGGCAAGCTGGCGCGTCTCGCACCGGCAAGCGTCCACAAACGCCAGCATGCGCTGCCCGGCGGACAGCGCGATCGGGCAGGCGGGGCGGCTCGCGCCCGGCTCGGCGTCTCCCACTGGGGTCGACGTCATGGCTCAGACCGGTCCGGGATGCAGGCGGCCATCGTCGCCGAGGATCATGCCTTGCCAGGTGGCCGGCTTGCCCGACAACTCCCATGCAAGGATCTGGACGGGCGTTCTTCCAATGCCGCCGCGCAGTTCCGCCATCGCTTTCTCGTCCAGCACTTCGGACACCGGCAGGTCTTTAATGTCTAGCGTGTTCATTACAGTCTCCTAATAGTCGGTAAAACAGGTCGGGATGTTGACGTGTCGGATCGGGGGATCCGTATCGGGCCTGTTACGAGGCTTGATGTCAGGTGAGCATGGAGCGTGCCATTCGCGCGCGTGGGCTGTCTGCGCCACGCATGGGGCACACTGCTTCGCTGCTTCCCGGGCAAACCCGCCCAATGCGGCTGAAGCGGCCTATTCCGTGTCCGACGCCGGCTCGTGCGGCGAGATGCAATGTTGGCTTTCCGGCAACAGAAATGCGAGATGTGGCGTTCCGGCCAACAGTTGCGCCATGGCGGCTTCTCGCCGTGGCGGGCGGCGCCGGATGCAGCTTGCATCACCGCAGGCATCGTTCCAGATCCGTGCGGCAGCGACGCAAATTGCATTTTTCGCAAATATCATATTCATTAGTTCTTGGACGGGCGCGTCTCCATCGGGACACCCGTCGCCGGCAACGCATTCCGGCCCCGCGTCACGGACTCCGCGAGACGGCCTATGCCACGCAACTACTCCGAGCTAGAAATCGTCATCGACAACGATGGCGGCGGCAGGTACGAGGTGGAAGCACGTCATCGGGTGCCTGAAGGGGACGCCATTACGCCGCGCGTGCCGCTGGCGCTGTCACCGGATGACCCGACCCTGCGCGATGCGGACCCGCGGGTGTGCGGGCGCGCGCTGGCGGCCAGCCTGTTCGCGGCGCCGGCCGTGCGCGATGCCTTTGTCGCCGCGCAGACCGCGGCGCAGGAGCGCCGCCTGGACCTGCGCGTGCGCCTGCGCATCAGCATCGATGCGCGCGAACTGCATGCGCTGCCATGGGAGACCTTGTTCGACCCCGCCGGCGAGCATCCCCTCTTTATCGGGCAACACTGCTTTTTTTCGCGCTACCTGTTCGCGCGGGAGATGCGCCTGCCCAAGCTGCGTGCAAAGAGCGATGTGACAGCGCTGGTGGTGGTGGCAAACCCAAGCGGGCTCGGCCCGGAGATGGCGGCGATCGATGCCGCCGGGGAAGCCGCGCGCGCGGCTGCCGCGCTCGCCCCGGTCCCGGTGACCACGCTGGCCGAGCCGGGACACGCCACCGTGGAGCGAATCCTCGCCGCCTTGCGCGACGGCGTGGACGTGCTCTATATCGTGTGCCACGGCGCGCTGGTGGATGACACGCCCATGTTGTGGCTCGAACGCACCGACGGCACGCGCGACCTGGTGGCCGGCAGCGTGCTGGTGGACCGCATCGGCACGCTGGAGCGCCCGCCCAGCCTGGTGGTGCTGTGTTCCTGCCAGAGCGCGGGCGCGGCGCGCGGCGGCAGCACGCTGATGGCGCTCGGCCCGCTGCTGGCGCAGGCCGGCGTACCGGCAGTCCTCGCCATGCAGGGCAATGTGAGCGTGGCCACCATGGACGCCTTCATGCCGGTGTTCTTTACCGAACTGCGCGACCACGGCGAGGTGGACCGCGCCGCGGGCATCGCGCGCGCGGCGGTCAGCCAGCAGCCCGACTGGTGGATGCCGGCGGTGTTCACGCGGCTCGACAGCGGCCGCATCTTTTATCCGCCGGGCTTCGGACCCGACGAAGGCGATGGCGCCGATGCCTGGCGCGCCGTCATCGAGAACATCCAGCATGGCGAGACCACGCCGATCCTCGGACCGGCCATGAGCGAGACGGTCTTCGGCTCGCGCCTGCAACTGGCGCAGATGTGGGCCGAGGCCTATCACTTCCCGATGGCGGCGCACGAACGCGATGAGCTGCCGCAGGTGGCGCAGTACCTGGCCGTGTCCCAGCAAGGGGTGTTCCCGCGGCGGCTTTTCTTCAAGTTCGCATACCAGCACCTGAGCCAGCAGTACCGCGACATCCTGCCACCCGCACTGTCGGCGCTGCGCAACGAAGACATCATCGCGCAGCTTGGCGAGGTGGTTTGCACCGTGGGCCGCGCGCAGCGCCAGCAGGATCCCGCCAACCCCTACCGCGCGATGGCGCGGCTCAAGTTGCCGGTGTACCTGACGACGGATCCCAGCGACCTGCTTGCCGATGCCCTGCGCGAGGGCGGCGTTGATCCCGGCATCCGGCTGTGCCGCTGGAACCGCCAGGCCGAAGCTTGCGACGACGCGCTGTCCGAAGGCCGCAAGCGCGCGAATCCCACCGCGCAGGCGCCGATGGTGCTCAAGCTGTTCGGCGACCTGCGCGAGCCCGGCTCGCTGGTGCTGACCGAGGACCAGTATTTCGATTACCTCACCAGCGTGTCGATGAACCGCAACGCCATCCCGCTGGCCGTGCGGGCGCGGCTCAACGACAGTGCGCTGCTGTTCGTCGGCTTCGACGTGCAGTCGTGGGAATTCCGCATCCTGTTCCGCAGCATCCTCAACCTGGAGGGCGCGGACCTGCGCCAGGAATACCAGCACCTTTCCGCGCAGCTCGATCCCAACAGCATCGTCGACCCGGTGAGCGCGCGCCGCTACCTGGAGCGCTACTTCCAGGACAAGGCCCGGCTCAAGCTGTACTGGGGCGACGTCGGCATGTTCACCGCCGAACTGCTGCGACGCCTGGAGGGGTGAGATGGCGGCCAATCCCGAACTTCCGGACACGACACGCAACGCCCACGGCCCGTACATCGGCCCCATGCCGCTGGACGAGACGGACCCCATCTTCGGCCGCGATGCCGAGATCGAGGAACTGCGCGACCGCCTGATCGCCGACCGCGTCGTCCTCCTGTATTCGCCCTCGGGCGCGGGCAAGACGTCGCTGATCGAGGCCGGCCTGCGTCCGCGCCTGGCGGATCGCTTCGACGTGCTGCCCACCGCGCGGGTCAGCGTGCCGTATGAAGGCAGCAACCGCTATGTCACCAGCGCGCTGCACTGCTGGGCTGCGCGCGCCGAACTGAAGCCGCGCGCGGACGATACGCTGCTGTCCTGCCTGTCCCGCCTGGAAGACCACAATCCGGGTGGCCGCACGCGGCGGCTGCTGATCGTGCTCGACCAGTTCGAGGAGATCTTCACGCTCGACAGCACCGACACCGGCGCCAAGCAGGTGTTCTTCACGCAGCTGGGCGAGCTGCTGGATCGCAGCGGCAGCCCGGTATGGGCCCTGGTGGCGATGCGCGAGGAATACTTCTCGTGGCTCGATGCCTATCGCGACCTGGTGCCGACGCACCTGATGAACACCATGCGGATCGACCTGCTGTCGCGCGACCAGGCGCTGGAGGCGCTGCGCGGACCGGCGCTGGAGGCGGGCGTGGATTTTCGCGAGGACGCGGCGCGGCAGTTGGTGAAGGATCTGGCCCAGGTGCGCACGCGCGATGCGGCCGGCCAGGTAAGCCTGCGCGAGGGGCGCTTTGTCGAGCCAGTGCAATTGCAGGTGGTCGGCCTGAGCCTGTGGCAAGCCTGCTTCGGCCAGGACGGGCCGGCGGCCGGCGGGGGCGCGATCACGCTCGAGCAGGTTCGGCGCCTGGACACCGGCGCGGCGCTGGCTTCGTACTGCAATACGGTGTTCGACACGGCCGCCGCCACGCGCCCACGGCAGCGCGTGGTACGCGACTGGGTCGAGAGCCGCCTGATCACCGCCACCAACATGCGCGCCCAGGCAACGCTGGACGCCGGCTCGCGCAGCGCACCCACGGCGGCCGAGCTCGACCTCTTGCAGCAATATCACCTGGTGCGCGCGCAAAGCCGCCAGGACGCGCAGTGGCTCGAGCTCGCGCACGACCGGCTGATCGAACCGGTGCGCGCCAGCAACGCGCAATGGCGCACCCAGTACCTGCCGCACTGGAAACAGCTGGCGCGCGCCTGGGCCCTGTCCGGCGAGAATCCCGGCGTCTTCGGCAAGCTCAGCTCCACCGAGGAACTCGACGACACCTTGCTCGAAGCCGAGGACCGGCACAGCGAAGCGGAAAACCGTTTCCTGGCGGCCTACCAGCGCTATCGCGCGGAGCAGGAGCGCGCGCGGCGCTGGCATATCCTTGGCTATTCGCTGGCGTTCGTCACGTTCGTGGTTCTGATCGGCGTTGCGATCCTGGCCTGGCAACTGCGCGCCACCAAGCAAGACATCGCCCGGCAAAACGCCCTTTTCTCGCTGCTCGGCTCGCGGCCCGCGCCGGACGCCGCGCTGCTGGCGGCCGTGGAGGGCACGCGCGACCTGCATGGCCACTCCCCGCCGGCGGGCTTCGATTTCCGGCGCTCCCTGGTCAGCACCATGAATCGTGCCCGCCATATCGAAGCCTACCTGGCGCGCGCGGATGAGCAAACCCTGGAGGTGCAGGCCGATGCCGGCTATCGGGTCAGCGCCAGGCTCGGCGCGAATCACTGGATCGTGGACGTCACCGGGCTCGGTCCCGGCGCCCGCACGGTGCGGCTGGACGAGGCCGCGCTGCGCAACCAGCATCCCGACGGCATGCGCGTGCTGGCGCTGACCGGCGCCGGCACGCTGGCCACGGGCGGCCAGGACGGCAGCGTGGCGTTGTGGAACATCGCGCAGCCCGCGCGTGCCACGGTGCTGCAGCCGCCGGGGGCGAGCCGCGCAAGCGGATGGGGTCCGGTCTCGGCCCTGTCCGGCGACGGCCGGCGCCTGGCCGCGGGCTACGACGGCGGCCGCGTCGTTGTGTGGGATCTCGCCAAGGGCGGCGACACGTGGCGGCGCCCGGTGGCAAGCGGGCGCGCACACGCCCTGCGCATCACCGACGTGGCGCTGTTCGATCAAGGCCGGCAGCTCGCCACCGCGTCGCGCGACGGCAAGGCCCGGCTGTGGCGCCTGCCGTCCGACTCCGGGGCGGACCCCGCTGTGTTGAAGACCCCCGCACAGGAACTGTCGGCGCCCGCGGACAATACCGACTGGTTCGCGGGCTACCACAGCATCGCCGTCAGTCCGGACGGCAGCCTGGCCGTGGCCGGCACGCGCGGCGGCCGCATCAGCGTGTGGCGCACCGCCGATGGCGTGCTGTGGCCGCGCGCGCTGCTGGGCCACGACGATGCCGTGGTGCGGCTGGTCTTCACCGACGACAAGCAATTGCTCTCCGGCGGCTGGGATGGCCGCGTGATCCGCTGGCGGCTCGACCCCGAGCGTATGCAGTTCACGCGCAACGAGCTGCTGGACCTGCCGAGCCAGATCACCGGACTGGCGCTGGCCGGCCGCGACCAGCGCCTGTTTGCCTCCACCGAACAGGGCGAGCTGCTGCAGATGCGCTTCGACGCGCCGCGCCATCCGATGGCACGGATCCTCTCGCGCGGGCAGGATGGCGCGCCGCCGCTACTGCTGGCGCTGACGGGCGTCACCCCGCCGGTGGCCGCCGCGACCGAAAGCGGCAGGCTGGTCATATTGCAGGCGGAGGCCGGCAATCCAGCGAGCCGGCGGCCGGTTTCCATGCCGGCCGCGCCGGTGCGCGCGCTGGACTGGGCGCGTGGCGCGCGGCGCCTTGTGGTGGCGGATGACAACGGCCAGGTCTGGATGCTTGCGGCCGATGGCACCGGCAATGCGATCCTGCCTGGCGTAATGGCGGGCACCAGCGCGCGCCTGACACTCAGCGACGATGCGCGCCTGCTGGCGATCCGTTCGGGCGAACCCGCCGAAGCCCGGCGCCTGGAACTATGGCGTCTGCCGCCCGATGCCGGCGCGGCCACGCCTGCCGCGGCCGCTGCATCCGCCACCGAAGCCACCGCAGAAGCCGACGCCTGCCGGATCCCGCTGCCCGAGCCGCTGGCGCGCGCGGCCTATGCCACCTTCCGGCCCGGCGCCAGCGAACTCGCCGTGGCCGAGGACGACAGCATCGGCCTGTGGCGGATCGAGCTCGCCGGGACCGATTGCGCCGACGCCAGGGCGGTCATGGTCCAGCGTTTCGAAGACCTGCCGCGCGGCCAGATCACCAGTCTTGCCTTCGGCGCGCGCGGCGACACGCTGGTGGCCGGCAACTATCTGGGCAAGGTGTACCGCCTGGCATTGCCGAAGTCCCCGGCCTCGCCGGGCCAGCCGGTGCGCGCCCGGGCCACCATCCTCAAACAAGATGCCGCGGGCGTCATCACCGCGCTGGCCGCGCCAGACGCGCCGTTTGTCGTCGCCGGGGACGACCATGGCAATCTCTTCCTGCTCGACCGCGAGACCGACCGGCCACTGCCGATCCCGCAAACGCTCTATCGCGACCCGCGGCAACCCGTGGCCGCCCTCTCCGTCAGCGACGACGGCCGTTGGCTGTATGCGGCGGGCACCGGGCTTGCCGCGATCTGGGATCTCGATATGGAGCAATGGCGCAAGCAGGCCTGCGCCATTGCCGGCGGTGGCTTTACGGCCCGGCAGAAAGCCGATTTCTTCAAGGGCGATACGCCATCGCCGACCGCATGTGAAGCACGTTGAATACGGTGAATGCGTTGATCAACAGGTTGATCGACGCCTTTATCGACGCCTTTATCGACTGAGTTGACCGGAAGAGGAGCACGCCATGCCCATCCAGACCATTGCGGGTACCAGCGCCAGCTATGCGCTGCTGGCACTGGACGCCGCCGGCAACGAACGCAACGACGACCCGGACGGCGTCGGCGGACATTTGTCCGAGCGTCTGCTGCCGCAATGGCGGGACAGCGCGCCCACCGATGTCTTTCTCTGGAGCCACGGCTGGCAGGGCGACCTGCCCGCGGCGCGCAACCAGTACGACCGCTGGATCGGCGCCTTCGCGCGCAGCGTCGGCGACGAGCAGGAGATGCGCGCGCGACACCCGGATTTCGCCGTTGCCCATATCGGCGTGCACTGGCCCAGCCTGCCGTGGGGCGACGAGGAACTGGGCGGCGATACCAGCTTTGCGCCGTTCGCAGGGGCGGGCGCGCAAGCCATGGTCGATGCTTATGCGCAGCGTCTGGGCGACACGCCGCCAGTGCGTGCCGCGCTGGCGGCCATCTTCGAGGCCGCGCGCACCCAGGCGGATGCCGCCAGCCTGCCGGAAGCCGCGCGCCTGGCCTACCTGCAACTCGACCAGGCGCTCGCGCTCGGCAGCGAGGGGGTGGGAGGCGATGCCGGCGCCGACCGCCTGCCGTTCGATCCCGATGCCTCCTTCGCCGAAGCCACCCAGCTGGGCGCCACGTTCGGCGGCTCCGTGCTGGGCGGCTTGCTGGCACCGCTGCGGCAGCTGTCCTTCTGGAATATGAAGAAGCGCGCCCAGACCGTGGGAGAAAGCGGCGTGCATCCCCTGGTCAACCGCATCGGCGATGCCTTGCCGGCGGCGCGCATCCACCTGATGGGCCACAGCTTCGGCGCCGTCGTCATGTCCGCCGCGCTGGGCGGGCCGGGCGGCACGGCGGCGCTGCGGCGCCCCGTGGCGTCGTGCGTGCTGGTACAGGGCGCGATGTCGCTATGGGCCTACGCGCCGGATATCCCCGTGCGGCCCGGCACGGCGGGCTACTGCCACCAGGTGCTGCCGGACGGCAAGGTCAGCGGGCCGCTGGTGGTGACCCGCTCGCGGCACGATACGGCAGTCGGCTCGCTGTATCCGTGGGCCGCCGGCGTGGCCGGCCAGGTCGCCTTCGAACCCGCGCAGGCCTATCCCGCCTTCGGCGCCATCGGCGCGTTCGGCATCCAGGGCATCGACGGCGCCACGGACGCGCCCCTGCAGCCCTACGACGGCCACTACACCATGACTGGCGGCAAGGTGCTGAACATCGAGGCCAGCGAGTACATCTGCCACAAGAGCGGCGTCTCGGGCGCGCACAACGACATCGACGGCCCCGAAGTCGCCCACCTGATCTGGCAGGCCGCGCTGGCCGGGGCCTGAATCCGAACCTGAGCGAGATGACGAGCGCGACCGGGAGCACTACCATGACCGACGAATCCATGCCCATCCCGCTCGGCATCCAGGCCGACACCGGACGCCCGCTCGCGGACATCGACGCGCAGGCTGTCGCCGCGTTCACCGCGCACGAGCACGCGGGACGCCGTGCGCCCGAACGCGCCGCGGAGAAGGCCCGGCAGGCCGAGACCTACGCCGTGCTGGGCGATGTCGACGGCGACAAGCTGGACGAGGCCGGCTGGGGCTTGCTGTTTCCCTCCGACGTCGATCCCGCGCCTTACCTGGACGCCCTCGCGCCGCTGATCGCCTGGCGGCACCGGGAGGCCGGACAGGTCACGATATTCCAGGGCGCGGACGGCTGCCTGCCCGGCGAGAGCGCCGCCACCTGGCTGGCGCGGCACAAGGTCTCGCTCAACGTGGTGGATCCGGCCCTGGGCGTGCCCTACTACCTCGTGCTGGTCGGGCCGCCCGACAAGATATCGTTTGCCTTCCAATACACGCTCGACCTGTACTGGGCGGTGGGGCGGCTGGATTTTCCGCAGCTGGCTGATTTTCGCAGCTACGCGGACAGCGTGACGGCCTACGAAACCATGGCCAGCGTGACAGCCCGGCGCCGGATCGCGCTGTTCGCCACCTGCCACGACTTCGATCGCGCCACGCAGTTGCTCACGCGGCAACTGGCCACCCCGCTCAGCCTTGGCACCGCGCAAGCCAAAGCCCTCGGCGAGCGCCAGGGCTTTGCCATGCAAGCCTTGCTGGGGGAAGCGGCCACCAAATCCGCCCTGGCCGAAGTCTTGCGCGGCAAAGGCCCGGACGGCCCGCCCGCCCTGCTCTTCACCGGCTCCCACGGCATGGGCTTTCGCGCGGACGATGCGCGCCTTGCCGGCGCCCAGGGCGCCATCGTCTGCCAGGACTGGCCAGGCTACGGCGCAATCGGCCCCGAGCACTGGTTCGCCGCGCAAGATGTGCCCGACGACGCGCAGTGCCACGGCCTCATCCAGTTCTGCTTTGCCTGCTATGGCGCCGGCTGCCCCGAGTTCGACAATTTCGGCCGCGACGCCGTCGCCCCCGCGCGGCTCGCGCCGGCCCCCTTCACCGCCCGCCTGCCGCAGCGGCTGCTTGCGCATCCCCACGGCGGCGCGCTGGCGGTGCTCGGGCATGTCGACAGGGCCTGGGCTTACGGCTTCCAGTCAGAGCGCGCGGACCCGCAGACCCAGGGATTCCGCGACGTGATCGGCAGCCTGCTGCGGGGCGAGCGCGTGGGGCAGGCCACGGATCGCTTCAACATCCGCTGGGCCGCGCTCAGCACGGAACTGGCCGAGTTGCTGCGCGACCGCGGCGCGGGTGCCGCCGTTTCCGATACCGAGATCGCGCTACGCTGGGTGGCGCGGGACGATGCGCGCAATTACGTGGTGCTGGGCGATCCGGCGGTACGGCTGAGGGTGCGCGACATCGCCTGACCATTGCCTCACGCCTCGCCCGGCGAGGCGTCGCCCAATGGCCTGACCGGCCATCCGGGGCGTCATGCACTGTCGCTCCCGGACACACACAAGTCGCCAGGACTGTATGGTGCGGCCCAACGATTTCCCCTCCACGCGTATCCCCTGAAGCATAATCCGGCGGCAGTGTCGCCTGCCGGACGCAGGCATGAGAAATGCGTATAGACGTGTGAGCGCCGGCCCCGGTGCTTGCGGCCTCGTCAGGAGAATGAACGTGGTATCGACGTCTAATGATTGCCGGAGGGCTTAGCCATGCAAAAGCTATCCATCCTGACGCTCTGCCTGCTTGCCGCCGTCGCATGCATGACCGTGTTTATCTGCTTGTCCGGGGCATTCACCACGCGCGACACCGAATACGGCAGTGGCACGGCCGTGTTCTGCTATATCGACGAGCAGCTTCGCTAAGACGCGGCGCGTGCTCCCCTGAGCGGGACCGCGCGCTCCTTCACGTCACGCAGTTTCCCGATTCAGCGCGCCATCGCTCAGCCCGCCCGTTCCTTGACGTAGCGCCCGGGTGCCGGTTCGATCACGGGGTACGTCTTGCTGCCGGCCTGGCGGGGCGCGTCGATGGCCTTCCCGGCCTTGGGCGCGAGCCACTTGATCCAATGGGGCCACCAGCTCCCCGGCGTCGCCGTGGCACTGGCAAGCCACTGCCCGGCGTCATCCCCCAGGGTGCCGCCAGCCCAGTAGCTGCGCTTGTTCTTCGACGCCGGATTGATGACACCCGCGATGTGCCCGCTCGCGCCAAGCACAAACTGCGTCTCGCCACCGACCAGTTGCGTCGTCCGGTAGGCGGACTTCCAGGGCACGATGTGGTCGTCCTGCGTCGCCAGCACATAGCTGGGCAGATCGATCGCGCCGAGGTCCACGGGCGTGCCGCACATTGTCAGCCGCTTCGGCACGCACAGGTTGTTCTCCAGGTACATGTTCCGCAGGTACCAGGTATACATCGGCCCCGGCAGGTTGGTGCTGTCGGCATTCCAGTAAAGCAGGTCGAATGCTTCGGGCGACTTGCCCTTCAGGTAGTGGTTGATGACATTCGGCCAGATCAGGTCATTGGCGCGCAGCGTCTGGAACACGAAGCCGAGTTCCGATCCGGGGTAGATGCCCAATCCACCCAAGTTAAGCATCAACAATTAGGCATCAACAGGCCTTATAAGCAGCATGTCGATGAGGTTTGTGGCGAGGCGGACGAGGCTTGGCGCGATCCGGCCGCACGCGATGGATACGTGTTGCGATCACGGCCAAGGTCTCAT